>JAAVHM010000140.1 GCA_014799675.1 Ruminococcus sp.
CGTTTCAGCGACTGGCTGCTTAAAACAGCGGAAAACAAACAAAATCCTTATGGTCTTGAACGTCTTGTTCAGCTTGCTAAAAATCAAAATTCATATGATGATGAGGATATTATAGAAGGTCAAACCTATTGGTATTATGCAGTCGCATATTTGAATATAGGCGACGGCGACTGGCTTTACGGTTCGGCTGCAAGGAACAGCTCAAAGCTTAACCTTGATCTTGCAAGACCTATCGGTCTTACGGCTGAAAACAGAGACGGACAGGTCAATTTAACATGGGAAGCTGTTACAGGCGCACAGGGCTATGAGATCGAAATTATCAAGACCGCGGGCTATAACAGCGCTAACGAGCAGTTCCCGCAGACAATATATGAAAATTACGACAACTATAATAAAACAAATTTCCTGCATAATTACCTGTATAACACCGATGGATATACTTACAGAGTAAGGGCGTATGTAAACATACAGTCAGTTGACGCAAACGGTGTTCTGCAAAAGAAAAAATACAGCGATTGGTCTCAGCCCACAAGAATTTCATCTGTCGGTCTGCCAATGGCTATACCGCAGAATGTTTCCGCTGACGGCAGCGTGGACGGTCAGATCACTGTTACTTGGGACAGAGTTCAGGGAGCTACGTCATATACGGTTTACTATGAGAACACAAATAACAGTTCTGACAAGGGAAAGATCGACGGTCTGACTAATAACAGATACGTTCATACAAACCTTGAAAACGGTGAAAGATACAGTTATTATGTAGTTGCTCATAAGGAGATCAAGGGCGACGGAAGCAAGGGTACACAGCTGGTAGACAGCGACCCCTCGGGCGTTGCAAAGGCTAAAGTCGGTACGGGTCTTATCACACCGCAAAATCTCCAGCTCACAACTGTTGACGGACAGATCACGGTAAGGTGGGACGCTGTTCCCGGCGCGCAGGGATACTTGCTCTACTATAAAAAGAATGAGGAAAATTTCAGCGAAGATAAAGTTTTTGACCTTACAAAAAATACCTTTACCCACACAAGACTTAAAAACGGCGATATTTACACTTACTATGTAGTAGCTTACAAGGAAGTAAGCGGCGCAAGAGATTACAGCCCGAAATCACTTGAAGTTGATATCATGGTCGGAGTTGTCCTCGACGCTCCAAAGGATTTTACAGTAACTGTAAATGACGGAAAGGCTGATATGAAATGGACAGCCGTTAAGGGCGCGGAGGGTTACATTATCCACGCTTCCTCCGGCGGAATGTATTATCAGTTCGACGTCAGCAAGGTAACATATACTCATTCCGACCTTAGCAACGGCGATGTTTGGACATACTATGTTACAGCTTACAAAACTGTAAACGGTTCGAGAACTTATAGTAGTCCCTCGGAATCTAAAACCGTTACAATAGGCGTTACGCTCAATTCAGCCGTTGACCTTACGGCAACCGCGGGCAACCGTCAGATAGACTTGACTTGGACTGCCGTCAAGGGCGCGGAGGGCTACGTTGTTTACCTTTACAACAGCAAGACTATGGAATTCGAGCCTATCACAGTTACGTCAAAGACCAGCTATTCTCATGTGGGTCTGAAAAACGGCAAGCAGTACACCTATATGGTTGCTCCGTATAAGACTATTAACGGAAAGCGTTTTTACGGCGATTATTCAATGTCCGTTACAGCGATACCCACAACGGGTTCGATAACCGATATGGATCATGAGCTTATTGTTAAGGGTACTGCTCCATACGGTATCTCCCACAGCGAGTATATCACAGCTGTATCAAATCACGGCGCTTTCGACGAGTCAGTTGACGTTTACTTCTCTACCAACAGAGAGTCCACTCAGGCGGTAAGAGACGTTCTGAAAAATTATGCGGACGGTCTTTCAAGCTTTATCATTTATCCCTTTGATATAAGCATTTACAGGGAAAACACCTACATTGAGGTCGACCCCGAGGACGGCTACACCGTTACGGTAACAATGCCTGTTCCCGACAGACTTATCGCTTACCGCGATTATATCACGGTAGTACACATCGGTGACGAGGTTGACGACAGAGAACAGATTTCCTTGGCTGAGGACTGGTTTAACAATTACGACCAGCGGCTGGAAGTCCTGCCCTGTGCAATTGTTGATATCGACAACGTTTGGTGCGTGCAGTTCAAGTGTTCAAGCTTCTCCCCATATGCTCTTGTAATTTATAAGGAGCATATTCAGGACGTTGCTTCGGGCGGCGGACTTTTGGACGACAGCTTTTCTGACACGTTCAATTCGGGACTGCTCCTGTTCACGGCGCTTCCCGACATACTGCCGAACAACCGCAAGCTTAAAATTGTACAAAGCGGTTCAAAGCGTTACCGTATCAAGAGCGTTACAAAAAAATAATATTCGGTTTTTCGGGCAGTTAGCTATAACAGGTTATCTATAACAGGTTATCTGTAATGGGTAGCTGCCTTTCCGATAATTTTCAGCAATATTGACAAGGAGGGGTTTTTATGAAAATCGGCGAGGCAACCAAGGTATATTCGGCGCAGGTGAATAAGCTTTACAGTCAGAAAAGGGAGCTGACGGCGCAGAAAAAAGCTTTTGAAAACGGCGAGATAACTATGACGGAGGAGCAAGCCGCTTTGCTTGAAAAGTCCCTTGACCGCATTGAGTTTCAGTATCAAAAGGCTTCCGAGTTTATGGAGGGATTTGGTACGTACAAAACGCTGCTTCAGAACGCCGAGGCGTCAAAACAGCAGAGCGACGCTATGGCTGAAAAAGCGGAGGAGGACGCAAAGTGCATTGAAATAATGCGGAGAATTGCTCACGGCGATAAAGTTCCGCCATATGACGAGCAAAAGCTTCTGAATTACAATGCGGAAATGTACCAGATGGCGAAAAATCTTGCGCTGCTTGCAGATATGGAAAAGCGTGAGGAACACGACAGCCTTTGGGACGATGAGGAGGAAAACCCAGCAAACGAGATGTCTCCCGACGAGATTGTTGACAATACCGAGTGTTCAATGGAAATGCCTGCGGAGGTCATGGCAAGCGATATTTCAATTGAATAATATAAAATTTTGCAGTTCCCCTTGTTAATTCAGGGGGAATTTTTTTATTTTTTGCAAATTACAGATTTTGTAGGGCGGGGTCTTTGACGAGTAGCGATACAGAAGTATTGTTACCCATGGGAGTATTTTACATTTATTGACGCAGTACGCCCAAAAGGATAAAGGTTCTGCCTTTGCTCCCGCCTTATAGCTTTTTGAAAATGGTTACAATTTGGTTACAAAGTAAAATTTTCTCTTGACATTTGGTGTGTTGTGTGTTATAACTGTATTATAGCAAATAGTACAGTTAATACAGTAAAAGAGGTGTCCTATGATATTCTATGCAATTGAAAGCTATGGCAGAGACGACCTGCTTGCCAAAAGACGGCGAAGCCCCAAATTTTCCGCGCCGTCAAGCAAGGATCTTTCAATGGAAATTTTCAGCGTTATTAAAGAAAGGGTGAACTATATGTACAATATTGATTTGCAGAGCAGAACTCCGATATACGAGCAGCTTTACAAAAAGGTCGTGGAGCTTATTCTAAGGAACGAGCTTAAACCAAACGACAAGCTGCCCAGCGTTCGGGAGCTTGCAAAGGAGCTGGGTGTAAATCCCAACACGGTGTCAAAGGCGTTCCAGCTTTTGGAGCGCGACAAGGTAATTTACTCCCTTGCGGGACGGGGAAGCTTTGTTTCCAACGTCAGCACGGATTCGGTAAAGGAGACAGCCTTGGAGGATTTCGACAGAGCCGTTGCAGAGGCTCTTAATGTTGGAATTACCAAAAAGGAACTTACCGACAGAATCAACGTCGGAGATAAAAAGTCATGACAACGGTCAAAAAGAAAAAGCGCAGCGGCGGCTGTGTCGGTGCAATTATACTTACGGCAATAATTTTTGCGGCAGGCGTTGGTTTTGAAAAAGCTTTTGAGGGACTGGAAAAGCTCCCCGAATACGGCTCGGAGACTGCTGTAAATGTCACAGTCCAAACGGCGAAAGTCCCCGAAAACCATTTGCTTATTCTCGTGAACGGCAATAATAAAATACCCGACGATTACGAAACCGAATTGACGGAGCTTTCCAACGGGGAAAAGGTCAGCTCGGAAATTTACCCCGATTTGCAGAAAATGTTCGACGACATGAGAGAAGCGGGAATTTACCCTGTTGTGGGAGAGGGCTACCGTACCCGTGAAAAGCAGCAGGAAATTATGGAGGATAAAATTCGGGCATTTGAGAACGAGGGTCACTCCCAAAAGAGAGCCGAGAAAATGGCAAGGGAATGGGTCGCAATCCCGGGGACAAGCGAGCATGAGCTGGGACTTGCGGTGGATATAAATGCGGACAAGGAAAGGTCCGACAATCAGGAGGTATACGACTGGCTTTACCAAAACGCTTACAAGTACGGCTTTATCCTGCGGTATCCTATCGGCAAGACGAAAATAACGGGTATCGACTACGAGCCGTGGCATTACAGATATGTTGGCAGGGAATACTCCGAGGAAATTATGAACAGCGGTTTATGCCTTGAAGAATGGCTGGAGCAAAATTATAATAATTCATAAAAATAAACAGTTTAAGGAAGCATAAATACCGAACAAGCGGCTGCTGTAAATTCTTGCCTCTTGCTTCTTGTTTCTTGCTTCTGATAGGAAAGGAAGATGTACATGATAGAATTAAAAAATGTGAAAATGAGCTTTGAGGATTTTAACGCTCTGGACGGCGTTGACCTCACGATCGAAAAGGGTACGGCGTTCGGACTGCTTGGGTCGAACGGCGCGGGAAAATCCACAATACTGCGGCTTCTGTCGGGAGTTTATGAGCAGACCGAGGGGGAAGTCCTTATAGACGGCGAGCCTGTCTATGACAATGTTTCCGCAAAGGAAAAGGTTTTCTTTATCAACGACGAGACCGTTCAGTTCGGCACAATGACCCTTACCGATATGAAAAAATATTATCAGGGCTTCTACCCGAATTTTTCTGAGGAAATTTTCAATAAACTCAACTCGGTAATAAAGTTACCCGAAAATAAGCGGCTTGACAAATTTTCAAAGGGCATGAAGCGGCAGGCTATCGTTATCACGGGACTTGCCTGCGGGACGGATTATCTGCTCCTTGACGAGGCGTTCGACGGTCTCGACCCCACAATGAGAATTATTGTAAAGCGTATGCTTGTGGACGCTATGCTTGACCGAAAGCTTACGGCGATAATTTCCAGCCACAACCTAAAGGAAATAAACGAGGTCTGCGACACGGCGGCGCTTTTGCATCAAGGCAAGCTGCTGTTCAACAGAGACCTTGACAGCGTTAAGGGAAGCATACACAAGGTACAGGCTGTGTTTGACGGGGAAGTTACCGAAAAGGACATGGGCAGCTTACAGATACTCAGCTTTGAGAGAAATCAGAGCGTGACTTATCTTATCGCAAGAGGCACGGAAGAGGAAATAAGGGCGGAGCTTGAAAAGAAGTCCCCAAAGGTGCTTGACCTTATTCCGCTTACGCTGGAGGAAATATTTATTTATGAAATGGAGGGTATGGGTTATGACTTCAAAGGTATCGAATAAGAAGGTTTCACCCGTGCTGCACAATTTTATGTGCGGCGTAAAATCAAGGATCAAAATGGCAATAATCATCGGCATACTGCATTTGGCGGCTGCCCCCGCGGTGATAATATCGCTTATAGCGGGAATTTACAGCAGAAACCCAAGTGAAATGGTAACGGCATTTGCGGTGATAGGCGTAATAACGACTTCAATTGCGGGCTTTGTGGGAATTTTTATCGCGATCGACAGCTTCAGCTGTCTGCACAACAAGTCCGTGGTGGATATGCGGCTCTCTTTGCCGCTGACGGCGACCCAGAGGTTTTTATCGAATTTCCTCTCGGGATTTGCCGTGTACATTGTACCGTTCCTTGCGGCGCAGATCGTGTCCCTGCTTGGACTGGCTTACGGCTTTATATTTATGGAGGGCAGAACGTTTGAGGATTTTGCGGGTTATAATGAATTCGGCGAAATTCAGTACAGAGAGTACACCTGCGAATTTTTCAGCATCGGTATGACTATGCTTTTAAAGCTTATTCTGGCGGGAATTCTTACCATGCTTATGCTTTATACTATCACGGTGCTTGTAACGGTTTGCTGCGGAAATAAATTCGAGAGCATTGCTTACACTATACTTATAAACATTATGATACCGCTGACTATCTATCTTGTGTTCATGTCAATGTTCAGCGAGCTTTTCGGCGTTTATATATCCGATAATATCTTAATGATAATAATGTATACTTCTCCCGCAGGCGGAATTTTAGCCGCCGTAAACTGGGTAACGGGCGAAATTGGCAGAGTGTCAATGAATTACGCAGTATGGGCAATAGTGTACTTCCTGATAACGGCAGGCATAGGAGCAGGAGCGTTTTTCCTCTACAGGAAACGCCGCGCCGAACAGGTATCAAAGCCCTTTGTTTTCAAGCTTATTTATCACATTATAAGCACAGCGGCAATTTTCTGTATCTATTCGGTATTTTATTATAATCAGACAGGTATTGTTCCCGCAATTGTCACAACGGCTATTGTGTACCTTATTCTTGAATTTGCGGCAAAAAGAGGCTTTAAGAAAATGTGGGTAAGCCTGATAAAATACGTTGGAGTAATGGGAGCGTCCGTACTGATTATTTTTGTGGCACAAAAAACCGAGGGCTTCGGCATGGTAACAAGAGTTCCCGACATTTCGCAGGTAAAATATGTTGAAATGGATTACGGCGGATTTTATGATATGTTCTCACAGCCTTATTACGGCGGCGAAAAGATAAAGCTTAAATTTACAGAAAAGGAAAATATCGAGACGATCATTTCCGCACATCAGACGGCAGTAAATAACAGACACAAGGGACTTGCGGCTGTCGGTACGGATATTGAGATAAGGTATCACCTTAAAAGCGGCGGAACAATGGTAAGGATATACAATGTTATGACCGCCGAGGAAACGGAAATAATGAGCAGGATAGACCTTACCGACGAGTACAAAACGCAGATAGCGGATATCTACAAAAAAGAGCTTCTCAATGCCGAGAATGCGTTTAAATCATATGCCGCATATAACACCACGTACGCATATTCCTTGAAAACTCAATTTAACTCCGTATGCGGCGTATCGCTGCTCAATGAAACACAGCGCGGAATAAGCGCCGCCACGCTGGTGGAAAGAGGCTTCTATGAAAGGCTTGCGGAAGCGTATGAAAAGGATATTATGAACATCAACGAGGAAAACTATTATAAGTCGGATCTGAAAAACATATACAGGCTTTTTCCCACTCTTACCAATTTTCACAATATAACAATTCCCGAATCATTCAGCAATACTTTGGCAGTTGTGGAACAGTTTGGATTTACTGTTGAAAAAATGGAAGAGCTTCCCGACAAAGAAGTC
>JAAVHM010000141.1 GCA_014799675.1 Ruminococcus sp.
TAGGGTTTTTTTGTCCCCCTTCCCCCTACAAGGTGTCCCCTCGCCCCCTTGTGAACGACGAACAAATTCCTAACCTTGCATCTAAAATTCAAAGACAAACAAACCGCACAGACAAAACAAATTACACCGCTAAATTAAAATTTACCACCTTTATCGACAAACTGAAACAGGAGCGTAATGCTCCTGTTTTTTAGTAATTCAATCCATACCAAAAGTTATCGTCCGTGCCGCTGTCGGGAGCAGTAAACCACCAGTCGGTACTGCTCGTTGTTTCCCACGGGTCTGTGGTCTCAACGTCCGTGGGAAGCTGTGTCTCCGCGGGAGGGTACTCTTCCATAGGATTTTCTGGGACAGGCTCTGCGGTACTGCCCGTGTTCGTCCACACCGCGCTGCCTTCGCCGTAGCAGGAATATTCCACCCTTGCAAAATAACGCTTTATTCCCTTTACGATCGCCGCCGCAAACCGCTGCTGTGACGAGGAATTCGCCAATGCCATTGCCTCGGTGTAATTGGTTACGAACGCCGTTTCAATAAGACAGGAGGGGAAGTCCTGCTGTAATGTTACCCAAAAATAATTGTACTTAGAACCTCTGTCACAGCCGCTTGAAGAGCCGTGCAGTTCGGAAAGATAGCTTCCTATCTCGGAGGAAATATACCTTGCCAATGGCTGTGAAAACGGCGTGAAGTAGTGGGCTTCCGAGCCGTGGGCGTTTTCAGCCTTTGCGGAATTGCAGTGTATCGCAATAAACATATCGGGGTTGTACTGCCTTGCCGTGTCGGAGCGCGTCTCGGTCTCGTAGACCTCGCTTTCGGTTTTCAGACGGACAACGTTTGCGCCCTCGTCCTTTAACATCTGCTCAACGTATTTTGAGATAGCCTCGGTAGCGGTCTGCTCCTTGATGTGACCCACAGCTCCCGGGTCGAACGCCGACCTGCCTGTGTAGCCGTGTCCCGGGTCTATGACGATAGTCGCGCCGTTTACGCTGTTTCTGTAGCCGTTGAAACGCAGCTCCAGATTGCCGTTTCCGTCATAGGTTGCGGTTATGCCGTTGTAAATTCCCGCCTGCCGCAGGGTCAGGGTAAGCCTTGTTTTGGTAAGCTCTCCCGATTTGGCAGTGCTCCAAGTTCCTTTTGTAAACATCGCGCTTTCGGGGAAAGAAATATCCCCTGCGGAAATGCTTGTTATATAGTCAAATGTGACCGTGACAGTGCTTGAATCAAAGGAAGATACGGAGTAATATCCGTTGTCTCCGTTGCTGTAGGAAAGATTTCCGTAAGTTATATCAAAGGGAACTTTCACCGCAGTTTTCAGTTTTATTACGGTATCCGTGCCGTCCTTGCCCGCCTCCGCAACGGAAATCGGGTTAGTGCCGAGAGGTTGATTTTCAAGAACAGTAACAGCGTTGGTGCGTATACGCTTGCCCGAATTTGTCAGGTAGTAATCAATGCCGCTGTATGTAACTGTTTTTGTGATGTAATCCAAAGTACCCGCAGGAAGTCTCGTGCAGTCGGGAGTAGGGCTTGTTCCCGTGGACTTGTAGCTGTATGTCATTGTGTTGTCGCTGTTCACACGCAAAAGGCTTCCGCTGAAATCGTTAAGGACTTCCGCAAGTGCGTTTACAATAATCCGCGCGCCCGTGCGGTTTTCGTTGAAATCACCCGTCTTTGTGGAATATGTTCCGTAAAACTCAATGTTTCCAAGGTCAATATCCTCGCCCCGCTTGCCGTTGGGGGCGGTATAGTAACCCACATATTTTGTGTAGTTGGAGTTAGGGTCAAGCTCGTCAAGCTGTCCCTCGATCTCCGTCAGGGAAATGCTTTTGCCGTTCACCTTTGCGGTAACAGCAGAACCGCGGTACGCTATCGCGCTAAGGGCAATTGTGGACTGTTCCTCAACACGCATTGTCTCGTCCGTTGGGGAAACGCTTTTCAGCACGTTTACCGTTCGGGTTATTTTATATGTGATTACCTTTGCTTTGCTTTGAAATTTGAAAGTATTTACGCCAACGTCCAAGTCCTCGGTGAAATAGAAACGTCCCGCTTCGTTGAGGACGATTTCCTCACCCTGATAATAAACGGGGAAGTTGGGGTCGAACGAACCCGCAAAAATTACGGTAGGCTCTTCCGTCTTGAAAGTGGTCTTTGTGGGAAGTGTCATTTCCAGTTCGCTGTTAAGACCCTCAATGTCGATATTGTCGTCATAGTGCTTTATAAGAACGCTTGTGGACTCCATAACGTCCGAGTTAAGGGATTTCAGGGAGTTGAACGCGCTTCCGCCGTATTTGTCGTACTCCCCTGCCGCAATTACCTGCTTGACAAGCTCGTCGGGAGAACCCCAGCCGTCCGCCTCGGTGCAGATCTGCTCATTAATGTGGTGGACGTACAAGGGGATATCAGCTTCCTTTGCGTGATCGTTCCACCAGCTTACTATTTCATTAAAGGGCAGCTTGTCGTCCGTGAGAGAGCCCTCGGCTTTCAGCATGATAAAGTCCGCATAGCCCTTTTGTATGTATTTCAGCGTGTCCGCATAACCGTCCGTAAGGGCTTCAAACCGCACGGAGGTCTCCGAACCGTTTTCCTCGGTGGTGTAGTTCGCCCAGACGTCGTTGAGGGAAATTCCCACGGGGACGGTGTTGTTTGTCCGCCGAACAGCGTCCGCCGCAAGGCTGAAAACATACGCGCCGTTGTCCAGAAGCCAGTTTTCAAAGCCAATGCCCGAACCGTTTTTCACGTAATCGTTAAGGGCGCTGTCGTTTTTGGAGGAATAGTAGCCGTCCAGAATAATTCCGTCAACAGGGTATTTCACCGTAAAGCTGTGGACGATTATAGCAAGCCTGTCTATCCTTGCCTGAAGCTCCATATCGTCAAGCTCCGCAAGAACAAAGTCAAGGCTGAAATTCAGATAAACGTAAAAGCCCCTCTCCTGCGCGCCCTCAATGGCGTACTCGATAAGACTGCGGCTGACGGTCTCGTTTGTGTCCGCGCTGTAGAAAGCCTCCCTGCCGTTGTCGGTGCGGATTATTACCGAGTTGAGACGGTTCTGCTCGGCGGTGTCAAGCATTTTTTCAACGCTTTCCGAGATCTCCTCCTCGGTAAGCTCACCCTCATCGGGCTGTACTCCGTAATCCACTCCCGGGGTAATGTACACGCCTCTCATCTGCGAGGGGAAGCTGTACATAGGTGTGAATTCGGGTTCTTCAAATGCGGGCAGATCCTCGTCCCGATTTATTTCGGGCTGGGGAGCAATTACCGTGACAGGCGCGGGTCCTTCCTCCGCAAAGGCGGAGAACGGCGCAAGTCCCGCAAAGGAAAGCGTCATTGCCGCCGCGGTAACAATGCTTGCAAATCGTTTTATATATTTATTTTTCAATTTGCTGTTCTTCAATTTTTGCACTCCTTTCCGTTGTTTTTGTTCTACATTAAAAATATTTTTGAGGAAACATTTTCCGGCTTCTATTTGGAAATGTTCTTTAATTCCTTATTGACCTGCGCGGCAACGTCGGAGGTCGGCGCGAAAATGGACTCGTATCTGTATAAAGCCACTCCGCCGTAGTTGGGAAGCTTCTGCGCCGAGGTCATCTGCCGAGCCATAATGTCGCTGTTGTTCAGCCACTCGTCCTTTCCGCCTGCCCCTGCGTAACTGTCCGCCGCGCCTATTTTGTAAGCCGCAAGCCCTATAACAAGCTTGACGTTTCGGTTAGTTACCATGCTGCTCCATTGGTCAATTACTCTGTCATACGGCAGGGCGGCGTTTTCAAACCCGAAGTACACCTGCGGCAGAATATAGTCGCAGTAGCCGCTTTCGGCGCACCATGTTCTCACGTCGGCGTAAAGCTCGTTATAATTATTGTCAAGGCTACCCTGGGGGGAAATGCCGAACATTACGGTGTCGTTTGCGTTATGTACCGCGCTGTAAAGCTTTTTCACCATTTTATTTACATTGGAAATTCTCCAATTGCTAAGCGAAAGGGAAGTCCCGCTTGCGGAATATGCGGCTTTGTCAAAGCTTGCCGCAGTGGTGGGGTAGAAGTAGTCGTCTATCTGAATACCGTCCACATTGTAGTTTGCAACGATTTCCGCAATACCCTCCGCAATAAGGTCTGTGACCTCGCTGTACGCGGGGTTGAGGTAAAGCCTGCCGTTTGTTTCAACAATGTACGTGCCGTTGTTATTGTTATACCACTTTTTAATTTGGTAGGAATTGTCAATACCCTTTATCTGCGCCGCCGTCATAAGCCGCATGGGGTTCACCCAGGCGTGGAGGGAAAGCCCCCGCGCGTGAGCGCAGTCTACCATGATTTGCAGAGCGTCAAAGGAATTTTTCGTGCCTATTGTGCCGTTAAACTGCTCCCCCGAGGGGAAAAGGGACGAATTGTAATAAGCGTCCCCGAAAGCCCTGACCTGCACGTAAACCGTGTTGAAGCCCAGAGCCGAAATGTTGTCAAAGTAAGTCTCCACCGACTTTTTAAAGGAGCTTTCCGACTTGTTTTTCAGTATGGACATATATTCCAGATATGTTATCCAGAAGCCCTTTTGCTCCGAGAAATTCATTGCGCTGTAGCCGTAATTGATATCGGTAACGCCTGCAACAGCGGTCTCTATAAAGGTGGTTTCCGCCGAAGCCGTCGTAGTTTCGGGAGGCAATGTCAGCGCCTCCGAGGGGCTTTCGTATTGTATGGTAGCTTTTGTTATTTCCGTTTCGGAACGGGTCTCTGTTGTCGTTTCCGTGGTTGTGGTCTCCGTATATGTACTTTCCGTTGTAACAGTTTCCGTTGTCGTTGCGGCAGAAGATGTCTCCGAAGCCTCGGTTTTAGAAGTCGTTTCGTCGGAGGTTTCTTCCGCCAAAGTTTCAGAAGAGCTTTCTGGAACTTCCTCTGCGTTCTGCAAAGCCGTCTCGCTTGGATAAATATGGGTAAGGCTGACCATATTCTCCGTCTCGGATACCCTTTGGCATGACGAAAAAATGACAGCAGCTGCAATGGCAGCAACGGCAATAGCAATAGAAAAAAAACGGAATTTGGCTTTAGCTTTCATAGTAACCTCTTTTCCCGAAAACGAATAATTTAGGTGTAAAGTAATTATATAACATTTTCGGGGCAAAGTCAATTACAGAACAGTTACAATTCAGTTTTCCAAACTGAAAATATATGGCATAATTTCCTGAAATTTGTAGGAAACAGGAATTTTTTCCTTATTTGAGAGGATTATCCTTATATTCGGGGCAAATTCCGCCAGAACCTGCCTGCAAATGCCGCAGGGAAAGGTTTCCTCTCCGCTTGACGAAACGATAGCTATTGCGGAAAAATCCCTTTGCCCCTCCGAAACAGCCTTGAAAACGGCGGTGCGTTCGGCGCAGTTTGACGCGCCGTAGCTTGCGTTTTCTATGTTGCAGCCTGTAAAGACCGTTCCGTCGGCGCAGAGCAGGGCTGCTCCCACCTTAAATTTTGAATAGGGCGCATAAGCGTTTTCCATAGCTTTTTCAGCAATTTCCAGTAATTCCCTGTCTGTCATGGCAAGCTTCCTTTCATAAAAAATATACATAAAAATTATAGCACTTTTCCACGAATTTTTCAATAGCAAATGCGCCGAATTCTGCAAATTGAAAATTTTTGCCAAAAATGAAAAGGTTACAATTTGTAACCTTTTTGGAGGCGATTTTGCCCATTTGGTAACATATTGTTCATAAACAACGCCTTTTTTACCATTATTTATCATAAAACAACCTCAAACTGTAACTGAAATGTAATTGAATTCCGTTTAAAAGTGTGATATAATGGTATTAGGTAAAAAAATATAAACAGCATTTTTATATATTCGGAAACGTTTTTACAGCAGCCTATAAAATTATCTTTATACCCTTCCCGAACAATAGACGTAAAGGCATAATGAACGGTTTTAAAATATTCTTGCCTCTTGCTTCTTAAGGTGGAGCTGTTAAGTTAATTTTATGTCCTGCTCTATTTCTCTGGAAAGGAGATGCCGCATTAATGAAAAAACATCTTGCAGCCGCCGTAACAATTATTGCCCTGTGCGCGCCGCTGTCGGGCTGTGTTGCGGAAGGACCGTCAGAGGTCATTCAGGAACCTGTTCTGACCGAAGCCGTGCCTGCCGAACAAAATCTTGTCCGCAGCAAAACCGCCGTCGGCAACAGCTTTGACGAATATATTGAAAGCGAACCTTTTACGTCCTACTCATACGATTTTACAGTTTATGACAGCAATTATATGATAACCGCCACTCCCGACGAAACAAGGGAGGGTCTCACCCTTACCGTTGAGGACAACACCTTCGGTTTTTCAACATTCCATGTTGCTCCCCCTGTAAACTATTCGGTAGCCCTGCCTTATTCGCAGGAGTACGCAAGTCAGGTCTGCACAGTCATAAAAAGCTCCGACGATATAAATACCTACCCCGACCTGCTGAAGATAGACTTCTATCTTTCCAATTTTGAGGACGGATCCCTGCCGTATACTGTAAGCAGGCTGTACTCCATACTGAACAATCAGCTTGTGGAGGTGGAGGTCTACGACACCACGGGACTTTTTGACGAGGCGACAGCCGCCGTGGCAGAGACCCAAATTGAAGCCGAGGAAGCGAAGCTTGCAGATGAGGAAGCAGCGCCGAGCGTAGAATATTTTGAAAAGCTTGACTATATCCCAGAAAGCTACCTTTATCAGACCGAGCCGCTGAAATTCATGCCCGAACCGACTATAGCGATAAACGACGAAACAGGGCAGCTTTCCGCGGAGGTGGCAACATATACTCTCAACCCGGACGATATGACCATGCGGAGGGCGTTTGAGCCTGTCTCCGCGGACACCGTTTATTTCGGATATGCTGCTCACGCCGTTGCGGGATATATCTATCAGTACTTTATCGCAACAAGCCTTAACGTTTCGGATTATGAAAATTATATCGAAATACCCGTTGAGGGCGAGGAGCAGAGCCGTTATTTCTTTAAGGTTGACGACCCGAGGTTTCATACCGTGCAGGAGCTTCGGGATTATGTAAGCGGATATTTTTCCGAAGAGCTTGTTGACTATATGTTTGCAAACGCTCCCCAGAAGTACAGGGACATTGACGGCGAGCTTTACACTATCTTAGGCGACGGCGGCTACAACGAGACCTTAGGAAAGCTTACCATAACCGATTTTGTTTGGCAGGACAACACTATAACCTACCACACAAAGCAGGAAAAATTCAACGAAAACTACGAGATGTCCTATATTGACGGCGGCGATTTTGTAATTGAGATAAAGGACGACGGTTCTTTTATCGTTACAAAATACAGATACCCCTCATTATAGTTGACAGTGTACAGTTGACAGTGTACAGTTACACTGAAATTCTGCTTATTTACCAATTGTAAGTATAACTAAAAAAATCTGCACAAAAGCATCTTTTGGGCAGATTTTTTATACACTTTTATAGTTCAGTATCAACTGTACACTGTCAACTTTCAACTGTCAACTGTCGGGCTTTCTCGCTGTCTATGTCCTCGTTTTCCACCATGTTGTCAAGGACTTGCACAAGCCGCTGCTTTGCAAGCTCGGGGGAAGCGTTCAAAGAATAAGCCGTTGGCGCGTTTGGTATTCCCGCAAGCATGGCGCACTCGTACTCGGTGAGGTCGGAGACCTCCGCGCCGTAATATCCCTGCGCCGCCTCCGAAATGCCGTAATAATTACTGCCGAAATAAATTGTGTTTACGTAAAGCTCGAAAATTTCCTCCTTGGTAAATTTCTTTTCAAACTCAAAGGCGGTAAAGACCTCCGCAAATTTACGCTCCAGCTTTTTCTCCTGCGTGTAGTAAAGATTTTTTGCAAGCTGTTGAGTAATGGTGCTTCCGCCCTCGACAGGGGCTTTTGCCTGTATGTCGTGGATTATTGCCCTGCCCACGGCAATGGGGTCAACGCCGCCGTGCTTTTCAAAACGCCTGTCCTCAACGGAGATCACCGCTTTTACATAAAATTCGGGAAGCTCGTCATAGGTCACAAAATTTTCCGCGCTTTGTATTTCCTCGGCTTTGTTCTCAACGGGGAAAGCCCCCGTTGCCTCTATGTACATTTTGTAGCCCTTTGCGGCGTAAACTGTGACAAAAGCCGTCCCCGATAAAACTGCTAAAATAAATATTGTCAGCAGGAACTTTAATATTTTTTTCATAGCGTGCCTCCTTTGTCGAAAGTATAGTCCACGATCTTCCAAAGCCCCCTTATCAAAAACATGAAAACCGAAGCGGGCAGAAGCAGTACCCCTATTAAAAATATGCTCGCCGCCCTCAATAATTTGCATAAAAATGTTTGCATAAAAATTCCTCCACTGCTTAACCTTGCTGAACAATGTTGTAATAACTATGCGAGGTTATAATGTAAACCAGAATATACACCGCCGAAAAAACGCCGAAGCAAAGCAGGGTGACGACCGCAAAGAAAGCCGTGTCCGTAAGCCCGAAAAGCAGAAGCAGACGTGACACAATTGGAAACGCAAATGTCATGTGAATTCCCGCAGAAATAAGAGGCAGGAAGAAAACCGTCAGCACCTGCGAATTTATGCTCTTTTTTATTTCCCGCTTTGTCATGCCCACCTTTTGGAGTATGTCAAAACGCGCCTTGTCCTCGTAGCCCTCGGAAATCTGCTTGTAGTACATTATCAGCGCGGCGGCGACAATGAACACCGTCCCGAAAATTATTCCCAAGAAAAACAATCCGCCGTATACCGCGAAAAATTCGGCTTTGTCATCGGCTGCGCTTTGAATTCTGTAACCTGCATACTCGTCTGCTTTTCCCGCGTCGTCCAGATCCTTTTGATATTGTGCAAGCGAGAAAAAAATTTCCTCATAAATTTTTACCTGCTTTTCCTCGTCACATTTCAGATCAAAGCCATAATAAGTGTGCAGACTTGAAGCATATTTTCTGTCGTAAACTTCAAGCTGTTTTTCGTAAACGTCCCTTAAAATTTCAATGTCCGAAACGAAAAGATATATTTCGGGGTTCATAATAGCGGCGGAATCGCCTTTGAAAGTAAAATCCTTTACCTTTCCGGCGACTTTGAAGCTGCCAAGCTCCTTTATGTTTATCACATCAAAAGCATAGTCGGATTTTGTTCCCGAAACTATTACCTCGTCCCTTGCAAGAGAAATATTTTCTCCCATTATTTTGTTGTAATTTTCAATTGGGATAAGGGTAATTGTACTCGCGTCGGCGGAGGTCACGTTCATTTCCGTGGGGTCAAGAGTGACATTGTCCCCCTCAAACGCTCCCGAAATCGAAATGTAGGGGTACTCTATCTCATCTTTCGCTGTCTCTCCGAATTTTTCAAGGGCGGCGTTGGTAAAATTCTTTATCACAGCAACGTCCTTTTCCTCGATAGAATATGTGTTGACAGTAATATCCCTCGGATATCGTTCCCGAAGCATTTTGTCCTCCCCCGCATAAAGGCATATTGTGGAGGAAAGCGTTACCAAGACCATTGTTGACAAAATGCATATTGAAGCAAGTCCCGCGCCGTTTCTTTTCATTCGGTACACCATTGAGGAAACCGACACGAAATGATTTGTCTTGTAATAGTACCTTTTGTTTTTTTGCAGCAGACGGCATACCGCGACAGAGCCTGCTATAAAAAGCATATATGTTGCAAGAATTACCATTATTACCGCGATCAAAAACGCAAATATCGCGCCTAACGGATTTTTAATGGTTACCGCCATGTAGTAAGCTCCCCCAAGCAGAAGCACTCCGGGGATAGTGAGGAACAGGTTTGACTTAGGCGGCTTTTCGCCCGTGCTTTCGCTTTTCATAAGCTCTATAGGGTTTGTAAGACGTATCTGCCGCAGGGTGTTGAAAAGTATCAGCAAAAATATTACAGCGTACCATAAAGCCGACGTTCCCACCGCCGCGAAGTCGGGGGCGAACTCGTAGCCCACGTCCGCTTTCATTATGTGGACAAGGAAAAGCTCCGCAAGCTTTGAGAAAAGCACTCCGCAGACATTTCCCACAACAAGAGAGGAAAGGTACACAAAAACGGTCTCCCATATTAAAATTCGGGCGATATTTCTTTTTCCCATGCCGAGAATGTTGTACAAGCCGAATTCCTTTTTCCGTCCTCTTACAAGAAAGGAATTTGTATAGAACATAAAAATTGACGAGAAGATAACCATAACAACAGACCCGAAGCCAAGCATTATCTGCATTATATCGCCGCCCCGCATATTGGCGACAAAGTTATTTCTCCGCAGGAACTCAACGATATAGAACATCATTATCATTCCCGCGCAGGTGAGGATATAGGGGAGGTATGTGCGGCGGTTGTTTTTTATCCCGCTTGCCGCAAGCTTTGGGTACAGGAACATTTTATTCATCGAACTTACCTCCCGAAGCAAGCAGGGTAAGGGTGTCCGAAATTTTTTGGTAAAGCTTTTCGTTGGAGCATTCCCCTCTGTAGATTTGGTGGAAAACCTCTCCGTCCTTTATGAACAAAACACGATTCGCATGACTTGCGGCTTTGACGGAGTGAGTTACCATTAAAATAGTCTGACCGTCGCTGTTGATGTCGGAAAAAATCCGCAGCATTTCGTCCGAAGCTTTGGAATCAAGCGCGCCTGTAGGTTCGTCCGCAAGGAGCATTTTCGGGTCGGTGATAATGGCTCTTGCGGCGGCGGTGCGCTGTTTCTGTCCGCCCGAAATTTCATAGGGGTACTTGTTCAAAAGGTCGGAGATACCAAGCCTTTTTGCGATAGGGTCAAGCCGTCTCTGCATTTCGCCGTAATTCATTCCCATAAGCACAAGGGGCAGGAAAATATTGTCACGGACAGAAAAGGTGTCCAGCAGATTGAAGTCCTGAAAAACAAATCCAAGATTATCGCGGCGGAACTCCGCAATTTTACTTTCCTTGACAGCGGAAAGGTCTTTTCCGTCAAGAACAACGCTTCCTCCCGTTGGCTTGTCAAGAGCCGCAAGAATATTCAGCAGGGTGGTCTTTCCCGAACCGCTTTCGCCCATTATGGCAATGTACTCCCCCTTTTCAGCGGCGAAGCTGACGTTTTTGAGAGCCTCCACACGGTTTCCTCCGAAGCGGGGCATATATGTTTTTTTAAGATTTTTAACTTCAAGTATCGGCATAAAATCTTCCTCCAAAATGTGTATTAAAACGTTTCTGTAATCATTATAGCAGAAAGGGAAAACGTTCGCCATAGATTTGGCTTACATTTTCCCTTTTAATCTTACAAAATTGTCACATCAATTATTAATTGTTAATTATTAATTATTAATTATTAATTATTCTACTTCTATCTGTGTTTCTTCCAAATCAATTTTTATTACAGTACCCTTGCTAACCTGCGATTGTGCGGTAATTTTGTGACCCAGCTTGCCGCAGATCTGCCTGCAAAGATACAGACCGATACCGCTGGCTTTTTTGTCCGTCCTGCCGTTGTAGCCCGTGTAGCCCTTTTCAAAAATACGGTTTATATCCTCGGGGGCAATGCCTATCCCCGTGTCCCTTATGCAAACGGTTTTCGGCTCTTCAAGAGTGATCTCTATCTCTCCCGATTTAGTGTACTTCAGCGCGTTTGACAAAACCTGCTCCAGAACGAACAAAAGCCATTTTTCGTCGGTAAGAACGGTCACTCCAACGGGTTCATAAACAAGCTTAATTTTCCTCCGTATAAACTGTGAGGAAAATTTCCTGACCGCCTGCCTGATAATGCCGTCCAAATCATATTTTTTTATAATGAAATCATTTGTCTCACTTCCCAAACGCAGGTAGCAAAGTACCATTTCAACGTACTGCTCTATGCGCTGCAAGTCCTCGGTAAGCTCGCGGCTTTGGGAAATTTCCCCGCTTTGTAATGTCAGACGCATTGCCGCAATGGGGGTCTTTATCTGGTGCGCCCAAAGGGTGTAGTAGTCAACCATATCGGCATACTTTTCACCCATTTCATTTGCAAGCGCCTGCTTGAAATCAAACAGGGTCTTTATGAGATTTTGGTAATCGGCTTCCTCGGCGGTTCGGGGCTGGGGGAGATTTTCCGCAGTAAGATTGATTTCGTCCAACAGACGGCGGAGAGTATGCCGCTTTTCTCTGTAGACATTGAAGTCGGCGAAAATCCACACCGCCCCTATAAAAAAGCATATCAGCACGCTGTAAAAAACTGCGGCAAGGGGAAGCCTGTACAGCCAGAAAATTATTGAAAAAACGACCGAAAACACCGCCCAAAGCGTTATTGATTTTTTGTGGGAAAGCAGATATTCAAAAAGCATTTTCATTCGATAATATACCCCATTCCCACCTTAGTGGCGATAAAATTTTCCAGCCCCGACTTTTCAAGCTTTTTCCGCAGGCGGGTGACGTTTACCGTCAGAGTGTTTTCGTCCACAAAGCTGTCGGTCTCCCAAAGGCGGTTCATAAGGCTTTCTCGGCTTACTATTTTGCCCTTGTTTTCCATAAGCAGCTGTAAAATCCTGTACTCGTTTTTAGTCAGGTCTATCTTCTCGCCGTTGTAGGTGAGAACTGCGTCCGCGGTGTTCAATGTCGCGCCCCTGTGTTCCATAAGACCAACAGTGCCGCCGAAGTCGTATGTACGCCGAAGCAGAGCCTGCACCTTTGCCATAAGGACGCTCAGATCAAAAGGCTTTGCAATAAAATCGTCCCCGCCCATGTTCATAGCCATGACAATGTTCATATTGTCCGAAGCGGAGGAAATAAACACTATGGGGACGTTGGAAAGCTTGCGTATCTCGGTACACCAATAAAAGCCGTTGTAAAAGGGCAGGGAAATATCCAGCAGGACTATATGAGGCGAAAATTCGGCGAACTCTCCCGTCACGTTCCGGAAATCGTCCACGCAGCGGACGTCCAGTCCCCAGTTTTTCAGGTGGTTTTCCAAAGCCCTTGCGATACCCTCGTCGTCCTCGGCTATAAATACACGGTACATACTCTTCCTCCTTATGTTATGCACTAAAACATGTTCTGTATAGAAACGCTGACTTTATTATAGCACTTATAAAAAAGCTTTGTCAAGAGCGTCGGGAAAACGTCCCGCATAACAAATGTCAGGATTTGACTTGTAAAAAATTACAATAATATTCCATTTGAATACTTTTTTATTAAAAAATTTGATGTTTTGTTCTGTTTTGATAATGATGTATATAAATTTTATATGGATTTAGTCAAAAAATCTATTGCAATTATATTTTTTTATGGTATAATATAATTACATATAGAAATTTACAGAACGGAGGGGCGGCTAATTATGAAGACCGTTTTTATTACAGGTGCATCCGGACTTATTGGAAGCGAATTGTCAGAGGTTCTGCTGTCCAAAGGATATAAAGTCATAGGTGTGGATACTACGCCGAATACTAATGTTGATAACCCAAATTATACTTTTGTTCAGTCGTCTGTGGATAACAAGGACGCTGTTACAGGCGCTATGATGGAACAGGGCGTTGACGTCCTCATTCACCTCGCTTGTACTGTTGATAATGATTTCCCAAACATTATCACCTCCGCGGAGGAGAAAAAATCCTCGGTGGTGGATAAGTTTATCTACAAGGCTGCAATTACCGCAGGCGCTGACGACATAATCATGATAAGCACACATCAGGTATATGCTCCGCAGAAAACAAGGGAGCCTATCCGTGAGACATCGGACGAAAAGCCCGCAACAGCTTACGGAAAGCTGAAATACGACAGCGAAAAGGCTCTTATCAAGGCTATCAAGGGCGCGGGCAATGTAAAGGGCGTTGTGGCAAGGGTATGCCCTATCTATACCCAGTCCTACGCGCCTAATCTCCATGCGAAAATTTTTGACCCCAAGGACGGCTGTTCCTATATCTACGGATACGGCGACTATGGGTTCTCATTCTGCTGTCTTTACAACCTTATTGACTTTATCACAGGTATTCTCAATGCGCCAAGCGGTATCAACTATCAGGGTACTTACAACGTCTGCGACACAAAGCCTATCCTTGCAAAGGAGATCGTCGAGTTTGAGAGACAGTACCACAGACTGGGTCCCGTTATTCAGAGGAACTACGGTGCAGAGGCTGTCAAGTCTGCAATAGGCTTCAGCGGCAACGGCGGCAAGAGCGCAAAGGTGGATTACCGCTACAACGATTTGAGTACGGTGTGCAGCAACATTTCCTACGACAACACAAGAGCGCAGCGTATCTCCACATTCAGGTGGAAGCTTTCAAATACAAAATAAAAATTTGCGAAAATTATTTTTGGTATTGACAAAAATAATTTTGCGTGGTATAATAATATGTGAGAAAAGAAATTGTGAATAGTGTTCATTATTTTCACAAAAAAAGTCCCCGAGGTTGCGCCCTCGGGGATTTTTGTCGCCAATAACTGTCCGTGGCAGCTGCCGTCTTTTACTTCTTTCTGCTGTTTAGCCACTTGCAGATGTAAGAATAGAGAAAGTTTGCGGTTACACCTGCGGTAACAGAGAAAAGAAACGAGATTATAAGAAAAATAGCGTTCATTATGTTTCACCTCCTCCCCGCTGCACGCGGATTAGAGTTGGCAGCAAAATTATTATACCACATTTGTCGATTTTTGTCAATTCAAATGCTTAGTTAAAAAATAAGGCAGCCGATCATCAGACCGGCTGCCTTTTGCTGTTGTAAATTTTACTCTCCAAAAATTTGCGTAAGAACGCTCTGAACCCTTTCAGCACTTGCACAGCGGCTGCTGAAAACCTCGTTAATGTTTGTCACGTAAGGTTCTCCCGCAAAATTACGCAGCATGGTATAGTTGTCAATTAAATACCGATAATAGTCATAATTATCCTGCACGTAATCCTGCCATGTATTTATGGGTGTGTTTTTGCTTCCGCGGAATTCGTCATAGGTATTGCTGCCGTTGTCTGGGTAATAAGCCTTATCAAATTTAACCTTAAAGCTATAATGACCGCCGTTTGCCGCAAGCAGCTTATGTAATATATCAAGAGACGGCAAGCCCTCAATTCTGCCAATCCCATTTTTCCTTGAAGCGTCGCGAGCGTCATCTTGAGATATAATGTTTTTCTCCGCAAGCTCGTCAAAAAGCTTAAACGGCTCGCTGTCATTATATTCCTCCCCGTACTTCTCACGGAAATACTCCGCTTCCTCCTCGGTAACGGTATAGCTCGGCGCAGTCCCTTTTCTGACGTTGTCCATTTCGTTTACAGCTATCTCCGCGGCGGATTCGGTTATGCCGTTTTCGGCTTTCTCCTTTTCAAGAGCGTCGCTGAACCTGTTTCCGTAAGTCTCTCTGGGCTTCCCGCTGCGTTCGGCATAGAGCATATAGGGATTTGTGGGTGATGATATCATATTTGTGCTCATAACGTCACCTCCCCGAAAATCTGTGAAAGAACATCTTTAACCTTCAAAATGTCTTCGCATTCTCTGCGTAAATTGACGTTCATCTGCTCTTTGCTTGGTCCATAATGACGCCCGTCCGGAGCAAGCAGTTCTTCGTCCAAATCAATCAAATACTGACAATAGTCATATTCCCGCTGAGCAACGTCCTGCCAAGTGTTTATTTCCTTATCGTATTTTCCCATGAAGCGTTCATAATAACTGTTATAGCAGCCGTAAACATTATGATTTGAAAAATGCTCTTTCCAAGTACCGTTTTGCCGCATATATTCCGAAAATATACGAGAAAATCCACTTGCATTAGCTGCATCATCATACGATATGATGTTTTTCTCCGCAAGCTCATAAAAAAGCTGACATGGTTTTTCTTCGTCATATTCCTCCCCGTACTTCTCACGGAAATACTCCGCTTCCTCCTCGGTAACGGTATAGCTCGGCGCAGTCTCTTTTCTGACGTTATCCATTTCGTTTACAGCTATCTCCGCGGCTGATTCGACTATGTTGTTTTGTGCTTTCTCCTTTTCAAGAGCGTCGCTGAACCTGTTTCCGTAAGTCTCTCTGGGCTTCCCGCTGCGTTCACCGTATAGCAGGTACGGGGCGGTTGCTGATGAAATCATATTTGTGCTCATAACCTTACCCTCCTTACAGCCTTATCCATTGGAAATCATTTTTCGGAGCAGCCGAAACAAATGATACCGACGATACGGAAATTCCTCCCGAAGCTGCGCCGCAAGCCGCCCTGATCTGATTTAGCGTTGCACTGTATTCGGGCAGTATACCGTTGCCTCTCAGCATAGCGTTGTCGTAAAATTTTTGCAGCTCGCTGAAATACTTACCGCTTACCTTAGTGTCAAGAAATTGCTCACGAGTGGCAATATTATCACAGTTCGCCCGCGATTCCGCTGTGCTGAAATCATAAAAAAGGTCGTCCAGACGGTTGTGCAAGCCGCCGTCAAGTCCGACTTTCCAAATGTCATAGGTCATTTGGTAAAGCTCGCGGAAGGTCATTCCGTCCTCAAAATTGTAGCTGTCAATGATCGCCTGACGCACCTCATAGTCGCTCATATCTCCGTACAACGCCTCACGGCGGGCAGCTTCTACCTGTTCTCTTCCGCCCAAAACCGCAGCCACTTCATTATTAAAGCGGCGTATAACTTTATTATAGTCGTCATATTCCGAGGGAGCTATCGGGTAGCTTATTGCCTTGCCGTAATAGAAATTTTTACCATAGCAATACTGATATTTTTCATAAATTGCCTTGTAAATTTCAGCGTCGGACATTCCCGTAAAATCCTCTGCCGCGGTCAGCTTAGCAAATTCTGCCGAATTTGTGAAATCAAAACAGCTTCTCTGATACCTGAGACCGTTCTCAACATTTGGGCTGAATTGGGGCGTGTACAAGCCTGCAAGCAGTTCTTCAAGGGGAATTCTGTCCATTTTGCTTACATCATATTCTTTGCCGTTTACTTCAATAAGCTTATCGTTCAGAACCTCCTGAAAGCCGCATTCCTCCTTAAGCTCGGCAATAGTAACAACTTTTTTGCCCGTAAGGTCTAACCTTTCGTGTACGGGTGTTAAGTACTGATTTCCGCTTGAAATGTTCATGCCGTCACCTCCCCGAAAATACGCGTGATAACGTCCATTGTCCGTTCAAGCCCCGTTATGACCTGTTCGCAGTGATCCTGAAACAAATAATCGGAAGTGTTCTTGTTTGCCTTGATATAGCGTTCAAAGTCAAGGTTTTCCTGCAAAACGTCCTCCCACGTGTTCCTGTCGCAGCGGTAGTCTTTCTTGAAGCTTTCCCACAACGGCTTATACGGAGAGTCCTTGTCCGTGCGGGAAACGTCCTTAAAATGCACCTTGTCGCTTACAAAGCCGTAATCCCTGTGCAGACAGTTTCTGAGACCGTAGGGGTCGCCGCCGCCGATATAGGTTATAGACTTAAATGAGCTTAAAGGTCTTGCCTCGCCGTAGTTTGAACCCCAGCCCGCGTCGTTTCTTGATATGATATTCTTGTCCGCAAGCTCGTAATACAACTCGGCGACTGTGTCCTCGTCATATTTTTCACCGTACTTTTCGCGGAAATACTCCGCTTCCTCGTCGGTAATTGTGTAGCTCGGCTCGGTAATATTTATATTCTTCCTGAAGCTGTCCGCTTTGCTCACAGCGATACCCTCTTCAAGAAAGTCTCCGAAGCTTTTTTCGCAAGCTTCCCCTGTCTTTCCGCCGCGTTCAACGGAGATCCAGTATGGAGCTGCCGATGATGATATCATATTTGTGTTCATAACGTCACCTCCCCGAAAATGCGTGTGATGACGTCCTTTGTCTTTTCAAGACCCTCTATTACTTGGTCGCAATGCTGTTGGAACACATGATCCGCAGTTTTTCTGTTTTCTTTCACGTAGCGTTCAAAGTCAATATTTTCCTGCAAAGCGTCCTCCCAAGTGTCTATATCGCGGTCATATGATTTCTTGAAGCTGTCCCACAACGCTTTATAGGGGGAATTCTTGTCCGTGCGGCTTACGTCATTGACCCGCACAGCGTTGTTTCCGAGGGTGGAAAAGCTTCCCAGCGGACGCATATTTTCACGTCCGGGCAAATAATTGCCGAAGTACACAACGTTTTTGACCGCGCCTAAAGGAATTATCTCTAAAACACCCGAAGCATTGCCCGCGTCGTTTCTTGATATTATGCCCTTATCCGCAAGCTCATAATATAACTCTTGGGCTGTGTCCTCGTCGTATTTCTCACCGTACTTTTCAAGGAAATAATCCGCTTCCTCGTCTTTAATGTTGTAGTAGGGGAATTCGTTTTCCTCTTCCTCTTCTTCATTCTCGTTGATTTTGCTTGTCGCCTCCGCTTCCTCGTCCTTGTACTGGGTTACCTCCTCCTCTTCTTCGGCGGTCTCGGTTGTCTCTTTTACCGCCTCTTCGTCAACTGCTATACGGAACCTGTTCCCGTAAGTAGCCTTGGGTCTGCTGCTGCGTTCAACTTGCAGCAGATATGGTGATTTTGCAGATGATATGTTCATAAAATACCTCCTGTAGGTCGTTGGTTTTCATTTACATTTTTTTCGCAAGCTTTCCGTTTGGCTCAAAATACTGTTGGCGCAATATTCTGACGGAATTCCTGCAAATTTGCAAAATCCCTCTATTAAACTATTATAATAATTTTACACCATAATCAAAATTTTGTCAACATTAAGGAGCAAAACAGTCCACATTTTGGCAAAATCTCCTTTTTGCACAATTATGATCAGTATGTTTTGACAATAAAAATGCGTACCGCAAACAGGTACGCATTAATATTCAAAGGTCTCTATAATTTTCAAATCGCTTAGCCGCGCGGAGATCACCCTGCCGCCGCTGATAACATAAAGGTTATCGCCGATTATTTTTCCGCGCTCAAAAATCATGCTGTCGTCAATGTCGGTGTACTCGATAACGCCCTTTTGGAAAAATCCCGTCCCCTCGTCAAAGCCGTACACATAATACTGGTTTTTAGTGCCGAACTCGTTGTAGCTGTATACGGGGACGCCGATCACTCCCGCCTCGCTGTCGATAAGAACAGCCCGCCTGTCCGTAAGCGCCTTTGAAAAGGTCTCCCCAGGGGCAAAGGTGGTGCTGCCCAATGTCAGACCGCTTTCGCTGCCGAACATGGAAAGGGTAATGCCGCTTTCCTCCGAAGTCCCGATACCCAAAAGCATATCGTCGGAATATTTGTGCAGATAGACCACGCTGTCCATAGCAGTCTGGGCAAAGGTGGGCGGATTTGAGGAAAGGTCTACCACCGCCGCCGCTGTTTTTGAATCCTTTCTGAAAAGCCGCGCGTAATTTTTCTCAAACCTTACCGCGGCAATGCTTTCGCTGTGAAGTATCTGTCCCGCGCTGTTTTCCACGGTCATGGACTTGTCCAGCACGTATATCGCCGTTGAGGGTATGCCGTTCTCGTCGGTGAGCCTTGCGGCAACTCTGAGCTTGCCGCCGTATTCGTTCATGCTTTGTCTGCCAAGTATCTCGCCGTCCACAAATCCCCCCGCAGCGTAGGAAATGCCATTCATCGCAAGGTCAAAGGAGGAAATAATACTGTAATTTCCGTTTTCGCTTTTTTTGACGGACGCTATGTACAAGGTATCCGCGGAGCAGTAAATGTTCCTGCCCCCGCCGAGGACAGCCTTGACGTTTGCTTTAATGCCGGAACTTCCGTCAGTAATTATTGCGGCAGCAACGGTGTAATCGGTGCTGCCTGCGTTTGAGGGTACGATTATATCGCTTGCCGCAAGATAAAATTTCTCCCCATTAATATAATAGGCAGGAACAAAGCTGTCAAGATCGGTTTGCGTGTCCAGAGGCTTTATGCGGTAACTGTTGTAATCCGTTACCATATAGAGCGTACTGTCAACAAGCCATGAAGCTATGTAACTGCCATTTTGTTTATATGAAGTGGTATGTACCGGGTTTGCCGCGTCGCTTACGTCGTAAACATCGACCAAAGTATTTGTACGTGTCGCTGTTTTTACTGTCGGCGGACTTGTTTCACCATCAGGAACAGTTTCAATGTCGGAATTACCGGTCGCCGAATTGCTGAGATCTACGTCGCTTGCTGGAACATTTGACGTATTGGAAGATGTTTCGGCTTGTGAGGATTCGGTAACAGCGCTTGCCGTACTGCTGTCAATTATCTGAATTTCCTCTGTCTCTCCTGAAATAAGAAATACCTTGTCGCCGTCCTTATAAATTTCAACAGGCGGGTCAAGCGAGCTTTCAACTGTTGAAACAATTTCCATGGTCTCCAAGGAAATTATTGTAAGCGTGCTGCCTTTAAGACAGTAGATGTACTCTCCGTCCGTCTTGATAACGTCAGCCTCCGAAACGTTTTCGCCGTATTTGTCTTTATCGGTGAAATCGTAAGAGGACAACTCAGAAAAGTTTTTATCGGGAGCCTTTACTATCGGTTCGTCCGTATTGTCGGGGATCGTATTTTCCTCTATAGGTTTATCGCTGTCTGCGGAGCTGTTGCTTCCGTTTAAGTCGATACCGGTATAGGTTGTGTACAGATCGCCGTACTCGTCATACGAAACGGGGGGCAAAGCGTTGAAAGTGATTTGTTCTTCAAGCTTTTCCTGTTCAATACGCTTCTGATTGTATGCCGTCATGCCGAATACAAACACGGCGCAGGCGGCTGCGGCAGCTGCGGTCCTTATTATAATAGTGCGGCGCAATACAGTGATATTCGGACCGGACTTTGATGTTCTGTGTTCCGATTCCATTTTGGATCTTGCGTTCTGTGCTTTGAGCATTTTCGCAATATTGTGAGGCGCGAGTTCGTCGGGAACTTCAGCCTCGCTGATAAGCTCGTTAAGTTTTTCTTCAAATTTCATTAATTCCGACCTCCTTTCTGTTCAGCGTTCGTCAAGCATTTGTCTCAGCTTTATCTTGGCTCTTGCAGCCTTTGAGCGCACGGTATTTGCAGATAATCCCGTCGCCTTTGCGATCTCCTCGCTTGTATAGCCCGAGACAACACTCAGTGATAAAATAAGCCTTTCTTCCTCGTTCAGACGCCTGAACTCCTCCATTATTTCCAATCCGCTGTAATTTATTTCTCCGGATCCCTTTTGTTCTACACTATTTTCGAGATCATCTAAGTCGGTCTGGTAATCTCTTTTCTTTATATATTCCTTCTGCTTGTTTTTTATCTTTACAGTAAGGATCTTGATTATCCAGGCCTTGAAAGCTTTTTCATCTCTTAATTTTTTTATGGAAGAGTAGGCTTCCAGAACTGTGTCACTAACCACATCGGAAGCGTCATGCTGATTTTTCAGGTTTACCAGAGCAATATGGTATAATTCCTTATACACAAGGGAATACAATTCTGCGAACGCGTCTGCGTCCCCTGAACGGGCTTTTTTTACCCGTTCGGCGAAATCGGTATTCATTCTGTAATATCACCTCTCAGCCACTCTTTTTATATTCGGCATTGATAATGACATTATACCTTTTCTCACCCTTTAATGAACCTGTCATTATAGTAGTGGTAAAAAAAGTCCGTTTTGTTGCATTGCATTTTAAGTTTTGGAACAATGCACAAAAATAGATTATATTTAGTCTCAAAAGAAAGCGACTTGCACAAAACAGGACTGATATTGTAATGTCATTATCAAATAAAAAACACTCTGACTATTTATTATACCAATTTTTCTGCCAAAATTCAACCCTTAAAGCTAAAAGTTTACTCTTTCATAACTTTTGCGGGGCGGGGAAGCCCCCGCGGGCAGAGTCACCCCTGCAGTTAAATGTTGTAAACATTTACTATATTGAAGCCCCCTCAAGGGGGCGGGCAGGGAACGCCCTGCTGCGTGAGTCACCCCCAATGTTAAATACAGCAGACAGCTATTTTACAAAAGCCCCCTCAAGGGGGCGGGGTAAATACGGTTATACCCGTTCCCATAGAGGGGGAAATTTTGTTATGATTATAAATTATGATTTGGTTTCGGTTTCGGTTTCGGTATCATTTTTGTTTTCGTCTGCGTTTCCTTTTTCGGGAATTTTTTCCTTGACGGGAAGCGGGGTGAAATCCGGATAGCCGGGAAGCTCCGATATAGTCCTGAAAAACGGCAGTATCCTGAAAAGCTTTATATGCTGCCAGATGCCGTACAGAGCAAATGGTATAAATATAAGGTTCTGCGCCGCGGTTATTGACAGCATTATCATTACCGCAAGGACGATTATTTCGGCGGCAATGCCCCAGCCCTGCATTGTCCCCGCCGCAAATTCAAGCAGAACTACAAGGATAGCCGCAAGGGGTATAAGCGGCGATATAGGCGGGAGCATACTGCCCATTCGCGGCGTCCAGAACATACCGAAAATAGTATACAAGGCAAAAAGGGCAATGGTAGCTGCTCCGAAAAGAAGCGTATACTTAAATACCGAGCCTATTATCTTGTTTACCGCGTCGGAGCAGTCACGCTTGTGAGCGTCGTCCAAATGCGGTATA
>JAAVHM010000142.1 GCA_014799675.1 Ruminococcus sp.
ATATTGGTGCGGACTCGGGCTTCGGGACGGAGGCAAAACACGAAAGTTCTGAAAAATCCGAAAAAAGCAAAAAAGACAAAAAGAAGAAAACCAAGTTCCTTGACAGCTACTGCACAAACCTTACGGGACGCGCGGAAGAGGGAAAGCTTGACAACATTATCGGCAGAGACAAGGAGATAGCAAGGACTATCCAAATATTGTCCCGCCGTCAGAAAAACAATCCCTGCCTTATTGGTGAGCCAGGCGTGGGAAAGACTGCAATTGCCGAGGGTATTGCCCAAAGAATAGCGGCGGGGGACGTGCCGTTCAATTTAAAGAATAAAAAGGTACACCTGCTTGACCTTACCGCCCTTGTTGCGGGTACGCAGTTCAGGGGACAGTTTGAAAGCCGCGTAAAGGGTCTTATTGAAGAGGTCAAGAACGAGGGAAACATCATTCTTTTCATTGACGAGGTACACAACCTTGTGGGCGCGGGGGACAGCGAGGGTTCAATGAACGCCGCAAATATCCTCAAGCCTGCTCTTTCAAGGGGAGAGGTGCAGGTCATCGGCGCGACCACCTTTAAGGAATACCGCAAATATATAGAAAAGGACAGCGCACTGGAACGCCGTTTCCAGCCTGTTACCATTGTCGAGCCTACTATTTCGGAGACCGAATCAGTTCTCCTTGGCATAAGAAAATATTACGAGGAACACCACCGTGTAAAAATTACCGACGAGCTTCTTAAACGCTGCGCGGTGCTTTCCGAAAGATATATCAACGACAGATTTCTTCCCGACAAGGCTATCGACCTTTTGGACGAAGCCTGCGCCTGCACAAGCATACGCAGCAAGGCGATAGGGGAGTACGACGAAATTTGCGAAAAGCTTGTGAATACCGAGATAAGCATTACAGAAATGGAGGAATCCTCCGAGCCTGATTTTGAGAAAATTGCCGAAGCAAAAGCAGAGGTACTGCGTCTTGAAAAGGAAAAGACAAAGCTTGAAGAAAAGGTGCAGAATATTTATGTTACCGAGAACGACCTTTCTAAGGTAATTGAGCTTTGGACGGGCATTCCCGCAAGCAAGGTCAACGAAAGCGAGTACACAAAAATCGCCAATCTTGAAGCTGCTCTGAAAACCCATATAATCGGTCAGGACGAAGCTGTTGAGCTTGTGAGCAAGGCTATCAAGCGTACACGCATCCAGCTTGCAAAACGCCGCAGACCTGCTTCCTTTATATTTGTCGGACCCACGGGCGTGGGAAAAACGGAGCTTGTAAAGACTCTTGCCGCCGAGCTTTTTGACGGTACAGAACCTCTTATCCGTCTCGACATGACAGAGTATATGGAAAAGTACAGCGTGTCCCGTCTTATCGGTTCGCCTCCCGGTTACGTTGGTTACGACGAAGCAGGACAGCTTACGGAAAAAGTCCGCAGAAAGCCATACAGCGTGGTTCTGTTTGACGAAATAGAAAAGGCGCACCCCGACGTTATGAATATACTTCTGCAAATCCTTGACGAGGGCAAGATAAACGACGCACAGGGACGTTCAGTTAATTTTGAAAATACTATTATCGCCATGACCTCAAACGCAGGCTCTACCGACAAGGGAACAGGCGTTGGTTTCAACAAGACCGAAAAGGATATCTCTAAAGAAAAGGCAATGAAAGCTCTGTCTGATTTCCTGCGACCCGAATTTTTGAGCCGTATCGACGAGGTGGTGGTGTTCAATCCGCTTACTTTAGAAAATTACGAGCAGATAGCTGCCCTTATGCTGGACGAAATGAAAGAACCTCTTGCCGAAAAGGGAATTACTTTAAAGTACAGCAAAAAGGCTCTTGCTGCAATTGCCGAGAAGTCCCACGGCAAAAAGTTCGGCGCGCGTGATATACGCAAGGTGATCCGCACGGATATTGAGGACAAAATTGCAGAAATAATCATAAACAGCGCAGAAAATCCAGTTGCGGTCATAAAAATAGGTGAGAAAAAGGGCGAGATAGAGATTGAAGCTCTCTGACAGACAGGAGTTAGGCAATGGGAATACCCGATGAAATTATCAAAAGAGGAAGCGTTGTTATATATAACGATACAGAGAATAGGCGCGGTCTCGTTAGCGAAATTGAGACTTACAATATTAAAATGCAAGGCTGCCGAAGGAAAAAAAGATTGCTTGAAGAAATAAAGTATGCGTATATTATTTTAAATCTTTTTGTACTGCGTAGCTTTATTTCTTCAAATGCAGAAATATTTTTCTCCACTATACCTCTTGCTGTGGTTGTTTTGGCAGTAAATGCGGCAATGCTAATATTTGCGGTTTTCAAAAATAAGTTTTATATAAGCGCGGCTGTTTCGATGTTGTTTACAGTAATTGATTGGCGGTTTATATTTCTTTTTGCCGCCAATATTGTTTTTTGCCTGATTATATGGCGTATAGAAAAGCCGCTGAAAAATCTTTCCGGATACCCATTTTTTCATGATATATATGTAATATATGAAGACAGAAATAGCAGCGATAGGGATCAATACGATAGATAAATTTGACATAACATTGGAAAAATTTAAATTACCAAAAAAAATACAAAAATTTTGAAAAAACTCTTGACAAGTCGCCTAAAGTATGGTATAATTATTTCTGTTGTTGAGAGTTTATGCGGGTGTAGTTCAATGGTAGAACCCCAGCCTTCCAAGCTGGTCGCGTGGGTTCGATTCCCATCACCCGCTCCATTTTTGGTAATATTTCAATTTTGTAGCAGTTTTAATTAACTGTTTAAGATATTGTTTATTACCGTGTAGCTTTTTGATCTGCTTGATGTTGTAATCAACGGAAAGGGTCAAGGCTCAGCCTTGCGCCTTTAACTCAGCTGGATAGAGTAACTGCCTTCTAAGCAGTAAGCCACTGGTTCGAGTCCAGTAAGGCGCGCCAGCGGTGAACGCACCGCAGCGAGAAATGTTCCGCACACTAAAGCGGGACATTTATTCGCACAATGAGTTAGTATTTTGGCGGCAATGTGCCAATTATATGGTGGGTGTAGCTCAGCTGGTTAGAGCGTCGGATTGTGGTCCCGAAGGTCGTGGGTTCGAAACCCATCTCCCACCCCATATTTTAAGTTATAAATTCCCCCGTAAATGCTTATTTGCGGGGGATTGTATTTTATATACATCCTTGCGTCCTTGAATATAAGGATAGTTTAAAAAGAAATCAAAAGCGCAAAGTTCTGCAGATACTTGTTACCAAATATTGTAATATCAAAAGGAACTTGACAAATCTCAAAAAATAGTATATACTAAGTGTATACGGATTGTTTTAGAAAGGATTGATATTATGACTACAAATGCTACGATACAGAAGTGGGGCAACAGTCAGGGAATACGTATACCAAAGTTTATTTTAGAGCAAATTAATCTTGATACCAATTCTGATGTATCTATATCGGTCACAAATGACAGCATTATAATTAAAAAGGCAACAAAAAAACATATTCCTCTTGCCGAACGTTTCGCTGATTATACAGGTGAAGCTCAAAACGGAGAATACGATTGGGGCGAACCGCAAGGAGAAGAAGTATGGTAACATTGAAACAAGGCGATATAATAAAACTGGATTTCAATCCTCAATCAGGGCATGAACAGGCAGGGTACAGACCTGCATTAGTTGTAAGCAACGAGGTATATAATCAAAATACAAATTTGGTGATAGTATGTCCGATAAGTAATACTCCAAATGATTTTCCTCTGCATGTTAAGCTCGATAGCAGAACAGCTACTACCGGGAGTATCATGTGACAACATATTAAGGCATTAGACATTGTTTCAAGAGGATATGTACTTGTTGAAAATTTGCATGATGATATATTCCAAGAAGTTTTTGATATACTTTACGGTGAAATTGAAATCTTACCAAAAACAGGAAGTAAATAGCTAATAAAAACGTCCCTTGAATGCTGCTTCAAGGGACGTTTGTTATTCTTTATGAAACAAGCTATATTTCGTTAAATTACTTCTTCATAGCCTCTTCAACCGCAACAGCGCAAGCAACCGTAGCGCCAACCATTGGGTTGTTGCCCATGCCGATAAGACCCATCATCTCAACGTGAGCAGGAACGGAAGATGAACCTGCAAACTGTGCGTCGGAGTGCATACGTCCCATTGTATCGGTCATACCGTAGGAAGCAGGTCCCGCAGCCATGTTATCGGGGTGGAGAGTACGTCCTGTACCGCCGCCGGAAGCAACAGAGAAGTACTTCTTGCCCTTGTCGGTGCATTCTTTCTTGTATGTACCTGCAACGGGGTGCTGGAAACGTGTGGGGTTGGTGGAGTTACCTGTAATGGAAACGTCAACGCCCTCTTTCCACATGATAGCAACGCCCTCTGTAACGTCGTTTGCGCCGTAGCAGTTTACCTTAGCGCGGAGACCGTCAGAGTATGCCTTGCGGAAAACTTCCTTAACCTCGCCTGTGTAGTAATCCATTTCAGTCTCAACATATGTAAAGCCGTTGATACGGGCAATTATCTGAGCAGCGTCCTTGCCGAGACCGTTGAGGATTACGCGGAGGGGCTTCTGACGAACCTTGTTAGCCTTTTCAGCGATACCGATAGCGCCCTCTGCCGCTGCAAAGGATTCGTGACCTGCCAGAAATGCGAAGCACTCTGTCTCCTCTTCAAGGAGCATTTTGCCGAGGTTGCCGTGACCGAGACCAACCTTACGCTGGTCAGCAACAGAACCTGGGATACAGAAAGCCTGGAGACCCTCGCCGATAGCTGCGGCAGCGTCAGCAGCTCTTGTGCAGCCCTTCTTGATAGCGATAGCGCAGCCTACTGTGTAAGCCCACTTAGCGTTCTCGAAGCAGATAGGCTGGATACCCTCAACGAGCTTATAGATGTCAAGACCCTTAGCCTTGGTTATCTCGGCTGTTTCTTCAATTGACTTGATGCCGTACTGAGCAAGAACGTCGAGAATTTGTTTTTCTCTTCTCTCATATGATTCAAATAAAGCCATTGTAGTATACCTCCTTATTCCTTTCTCGGGTCGATAACTTTAACTGCGTCGGCAACTCTGCCGTACTGACCCTGCGCTTTTTCAAAAGCGGTATTTGCGTCGTCGCCTGCCTTGATGAAGTCCATCATCTTGCCGAAGTTTACGAACTTGTAGCCGATGATCTCGTCGTCTTCATTAAGAGCGATACCTGTTACGTAGCCGTCTGTCATTTCAAGGTAACGGGGACCCTTTGCAAGTGTTCCGTACATTGTGCCGATCTGTGAACGGAGACCCTTTCCGAGATCCTCAAGACCTGCGCCGATAGGAAGACCGTCCTCGGAAAATGCGCTCTGTGAACGACCGTAAACGATCTGGAGGAAAAGCTCTCTCATAGCTGTGTTGATAGCGTCGCATACAAGGTCGGTATTAAGAGCCTCGAGAATGGTTCTTCCGGGGAGAATTTCGGAAGCCATAGCTGCGGAGTGGGTCATACCCGAACATCCGAGAGTCTCAACGAGAGCCTCCTGAATAACACCGTCCTTAACGTTAAGGGAAAGCTTACATGCACCCTGCTGAGGAGCGCACCAGCCCACACCATGCGTTAAACCGGAAATATCTTTTACTTCTTTTACCTTTACCCAATTTGCTTCTTCTGGGATAGGCGCACAGCCGTGATTTACGCCTTGTGCTAC
>JAAVHM010000143.1 GCA_014799675.1 Ruminococcus sp.
AGATTGTTACAAACCAATCTACCTTTAGGTTAGCGTAGCCTGAGGAGGTGGGAAGTAAGGAAAGTGAGAGCGCGAGAGAGAAAACCTAAGAGGGGAGGGGGAGGCGGCGCGCGTCCAACAAATTCCATGAGCGCTCCCCCTCCCCTCTTTGGTTGTCTCGCTCGCACTTTGTGAACGACTAACAGTTACTGAAAAAGTCTCCAAAATTCAAAGACAAACAAAACGTTACCCATAAAACAAGTTAATAAAATAAATGAAAATTTATTCCTCCGCGCCCTCATCGGCATTTTCGCCAACCTCATCTTCCCCGCTTGAACCGTCCCCGCGAATTTGCTCCAAAATATCATAAACAACCTTATCAAGCCGCGAGGTGGGGCGTTCTATCCTCTCCAGCATTTCCTCGTCAAGGGTGATTATCCTGCCGTTTTCGACCGCGCTTAGTCCGCTTGGCAAGTTGTCTTCCGAAACGTTATAGGGAAGTATTATCCACTGGGGGTCAAGCTCCGTAAGCTCCTCCTCCGTCAGGGAAATATCCTCCCTGTCCCCTGCGGCGTTTGTGCCGAAGCTTGAAAAGAAGCTCCCCGCAAAGGTGGAATCTGAAGCCGCGGCAAGGTCGGGGGACATGATATACACAAAGCTTTCAACGGCGTCCTGCGCTTCAAACAGAGCGTTAAAAAGCGGCTTCAGGGCTTCTGCGGCGGCATCGTCGCAGTCAAGACTTCCGCCGAAAACAGCGGCAATATCTCTGTAACAGGAGTAAAGCTCCTCAACGGAATCGGGGGCGGAGATTATCCAGACCCGCGTTCCCGCGTTTTCTATCTGTGTGATATCTTTTTTCGCAATGGGACTGTGGGACACAAGAAGCCGCGGGTTTGCGGCGATCACAGCCTCAATGTCGGGGTTTGCGGCAGAGCCGAGACTTACCTTGCTTTCCACATCAGCGGGGTAATCGCAGTAGCTGCTCCTGCCGATGATCTTATCGCCGTAGCCAAGCTGGCAGATGATCTCGGTGATAGCGGGAGAAAGGCTCCCCACTGAGTCGGGCTGCTCCTTGAAAATAAGAGAACCCGCCGTAACGGGGTAAGGTCTTTCGGTGGCGGCAGTCTCCACGGTTGTGACGGGGACTTCCTCCTCTACCTCGGCGCAGCCACTCATCATTGCCGCCGAAGCAAGGCAGATACACAAAAGAATTTTTTTTACAAATTTATACAAAACACAAACTTCCAATACAATAATTTACATAATACTAATAGTATAACATATTTTCGCGGGAATTACAATACAAAAATAAACAAAAATTGATATTGCACTAATGACAGCCGCCCCGATATTACAAATGCTTTAAATTGACACGATAAGCACGCATTTCCTCCTCGCTGTAATTTTCCAGAATACCGTCTATTTCGGCAATAAGCTTTTCCTTGTCCGAGGGCAGACCGCCGTGAAGCATGAACATATTTGAAGCCCCAAGAGCCGCAAAATGTGTGCGTATTTCAAGCTTTTCTATAAGAGTACGCATTTCGGAAAGCTTTTCACGCTCGGTCTCCTCTTTCCAATTGCCGAGACAAATTTCATTGTACAGAGCCGAATTTTTATATACCGTCAGCATGGAAGCCCCCACTATTTTGGGACTTAGGCAATTGAAAATCTCCGCGGTTTTTTCCGCGCCCTCAATGCCTTTCCCAAAGCCGCTTATACCTGTGAGATAGAAAAAATTGTACTCGATATTCGCATAGTCAAGCTTGCGGCATTGCGCTGTAATATCGGCGGCATGATATCCTTTGCTCATAAAATCGAGGGCGGGATCATCTCCCGTTTCAACGCCTATGGTTATTCTGTTGTAACCTACTGCCCGCAGTTCTTTCAGCTCGTCAATGCTTTTCGGGGTAATGTCCGTTACTCTCGCAAAGCAGCCTATACTTGTCATTCTCTGCAAATACTGCTTTGCAAGGCGGGCGATTTCCTTTAGCCTTTCGGTACTCAAAACAAACGGATTTGCCCCTGTCAGGAAAAGTCTTGTTGTATCCGGAGCGAACGCGTACAATTCCCGCAAATCCTCCTCGATCTCGGAAATCGGGGACATTTTAAATTGCGGCACGTCGCTGTAAAGTGTGCAGAATTTGCATTTATTGTGAGTACAGCCCGCCGTGACCTGCAGCAGCGCAGACCAGGCTTCATAAGGGGGACGCCATACCGTACCTGTAAAGTGCATAAACATCAATCCTTTCGAGATTATCATATCACAGCGGAAATTATTTTACAAGTACGATTATTTTTGATATATACTATTATTTTTGATACCAACGCGAAAAAAGGATAGAAATTGTAGGGGCGCATCCTGTATGCGCCCGTTTAAAATGTTCTGATACGGTGTGCAGCGGGCGGATATAGAATCCGCCCCTACAGAAACGTTGTTCCGCTAATTTAAAATTTATTATCTTTATCGACAAACTGAGGACGGGAAATCAGATTTCCCGTCCCTTGACGTTCAAATATTATTCCTCGTTTTTAGCGTTTTCAACAGAGCTTAAAAACGGGTCTGCAACAGCTTTCTTTTCGGGAGGAACGACCTGCTCTTTCATTCTAAGCGCAAAGATAAGAGCCGCGATACCTATTGCCGCGGAAACGATCATTGCGGCAACGGCATTGGGAAGCGCGCTTCCTATGCTGTAAAGAGTAAGCGTTCCAATTGCGGATAAAATGCCGAGGGAAGCCTTGCCCGCGCATACGAACCGCATGACAAATACTGCCGCCGCCGCCAGAGCCGCCGCAAAAAAGACTGCGATCAGTATTTCTTGAGTGAGCGTCATTACCGTGTATTCCATAAAGGTAGCTTTAAGAATATTAACGGTTTCTTTGTCAATAGCTCCCATTTTGACCAATTGGGCGTACTGCAAGTCAAATGCGCCGCTGTTTATGTTGCCGAAAGTGATATATGTGCCGACAAACCCTATTGCCATGGTTACCGTATAGCCTGCTCCAAAACCAAGACCGCAGGAAAGCGCGGCATTAAAGGTACGAAGCTTCATGCAGGACTTTATGCACACACTCATAGCCAAAGCAAAGAGCACGCCCGTAATAATTGAGCTTACAATGCCGACAGCAACGGTATTTCCTGCCAGAGCGGGAGCCGCAAAGCCGATAATTAAAGCAACTATACCCACTCCAAGCATTGCGATTATGTACGCAAGCACGCCTGCCCAGAAGCTTGACGCTTTTATCTTTCCCATTGCCATAAGGACTATGCCGCCGATTATCGGGACAAGTCCCGTTATTACTATGCCTATAAGAGATGCTGCTATTACGCTTTGAGTTATCATAAAAGATTTCCCCTTTCTATTTTATTGTACTAAGACAATGTTACAATTACATAATAGCATATTATAAATTATTTGTCAAGCCCCTCTTGAAAAAATTATTGTTTAAGGTTATAATATATGTTGGTGTTATAAATTTATATGTAGGGGCGGATTCCATATCCGCCCGCCGCACATATTGTCGGTAATTCAACGGGCGGATACGGAATCCGCCCCTACAGAACCGTTACCAAGGCAAAACAAAAATTTATTCACAAAATATTTACAGAAAGTTTTTAAGTAAAATGAAAAAAATCGGGCTTCTGAATTGTATTTATTACAGAGAATATCAATATTTCGGTTTTCTTATGAAAACCACTGGGGGAAATAAAATGTATTCCGAAAATACCAACGGTTTCGGGACCGAGGGTCATACAATAAGTGAGACCACGTCCTTCGGCGAGAAACCGCCTCAAAGCGGCGCTCCTCCCCAAAATGGAGGGACTATGTCTCAGGACTATATAAGGTACGTCCTTGATACATACTCACAGACGCTTATAAAGCTTAGCTACACCTACGTGCGGAACGTCTGCGACGCGGAGGATATCGCGCAGGACGTATTCGTTGCCTTGCTGAAACGGGGCAAGCCCTTTGACAGCACGGAGCATGAAAAGGCGTGGCTTCTGCGGGCGGTCATAAACAAGAGCAAGAACCACCTGCGTTCGGGCTGGATAAAGCGTACCGTCTCACTGAATGACAACGCGGATTCCGAAACGGATAACTCAATGGACGAAAAAACACAGGTCATGGAGGCTGTACTGTCTCTTCCCGAAAAGTACAGGACGGTGATCCACCTGTTCTATTACAACGGTTACTCGATAAACGAAATTGCCGAAATTGTGGGCAAAAAGCCTGCGACTGTAGGCACTCTCCTTGCAAGGGGAAGAAGCTTGCTGAAAAACATGATGATAGGAGGTTTTGATGAAGATGAGCAAGTCGATCAATGATTATAAAGAAGCTATGGATAACATCAAAATTTCCGAAAGCTTTTACAAACGGACGGAAGTCCTGCTCACCGAAATGCCCGAGGTGAAGATAGAAAAGCGTCCCGTACTGAACGGCAGGAGGATATCCGCTGTAATCATGTCCGCGGCTGCCTGCGTTATATGCCTTTTCGGCGTAAAGCTTGCTGTTGACGGCAGACAGGCGGGTATTGTTACGGAAACTATTGCCGATATGGACGGCGGAGAAACGGGCGATATTACGGAAACGGACAAAGAAGCGGACGAGCTTATTGACAATTTTGAAGAGTACGACGACGCAGGGATAATTGCCGAAAGCATTGAGCCTGACGTTTACACTCCCACAAGCGGCGAACCTGTTGCCGCCAATCCCGCAACAAGTCCCGACACAGAGGTCACAACGGCGGTAACAGCTCCCTCGGACACGCCCGCCGAAACTAAAACCACAGCCCCCGAACCCGAAACAAAAGCAACGACAACTGCCGCTTCGGAAAGCCGTGTTGTTCAGGGCATAGACCCGAATAAATCTTCCGCAAACGCGGTCTCAGAGCCAAATGATTCTGACGCGGACGAAGAACCTGCGGCAATGCCAAACCCTGGAGCTTACGGCGGCACAGGTACGGACGGCGTCGAAATTGAAGATGAGGAAGCCATTATGGACAGCGAAGAAGAATACGACGAAGTTTCCCCTGCCTCTGCTCAGACAACAAGCGACAAGCTTTTCAGCGAGCTTAGTCTTAACAATGTCACGGTGGATATTACCCCGTATTTCGATATGGGAAACATCAAGTCGGGCGAGGGTACTGTAAAAATGAACGGCATGGACTTCAAGCCCATACTTGACCTTATCGCAGATATGGACTCCTCCGCAACAAAGATAAGCAACGGTTCGTTCACGTCGCTGTTTTCCATGATGATATACGACGAGAACATAGACCTTGAATTTTACAGCATTTATCTGACAAACCATGAGTCCGTCGTTATAACAAAGCACAGTCCCGACGGAAGTCAGGTTCGGGCGACCTACGCCCTGCGCCGTGAATATTACGAAAATATCAGACATCAGCTTTTCCTGCTGTTCGGCGCGGAGAGCGATTATGAGCTGTTCACAAACCTCATAGGCGGAAAATGAACGGGGAAGCCCCCGCGGGCTTGTTCTACCCCAAAGTTAAATACGATTTATATTGACTTTATCAAGCCCCTATCAAGGGGCGGGTAAGTTGTACAAATCAATTAATTAGGTTTAAATGCTGTCCCCACAGCGTTTAGATAAACTTTTCCAAAACAAGAGCGCACTTAGTTCCCCCAGCTAAGTGCGCTCGATTTTTATTATATAGCAAATTGAAAACTGACCCGCCCCTTGATAGGGGCTTTGCATAGTTAAGATACATAGTATTTTACATTGGGGTAGAACAACGCAGCGCGGCGACCGCGCCCCAGCTAAGTGCGCTCGATTTTTTTTTTTAATTAATCCTCCTGCGTGGAATCCCCGCTTTCCTGCCGCTTGTAGTTAAGGGGACTTATTCCCACGTACTTCTTGAACTTGTTGTGGAAATAATTTATGTTGGTGTAGCCAACCATTTCGGCGACCTCATAGACCTTGTACTGTTCCGAGGCAAGAAGCCTCTTTGCTTCGGTAATTCTTATCCTGTCAAGATAGTTGTTGAAATTCTCCCCCGTGTACTGGTGGAAAACCTTGCCGAGATACGCCCTGTTGTACCCGAATATTGTTGCAAGCTGTTCAAGCCGCAGCTCGCTGCTGTAATTGGACTGTATATACTGTACCACCCTCTCCATGGTGCTTTTTGTGGTACGTCCGAAATAGGTGCAGGACAGGTCGGTAAAGGTCTTTTTCATCAGCTCGATAATATCGAAAAGGCTTGCTTTCTCACCCATTTTTGCAATAAATTCGTCGTTGAGAAAATGCTCGGTTTTCTTGTCGCCGACGCTTTTTATCAGTCTCGATTTTATTTCCATGACGGCGGTTATGCAGTTCACCTTTATTCTTTCGGCGGAGTACGCCCCGCTGCACATTGACATCTGGAAACGCTCCAGAACGGCGGCAAGCTTGTCGATATCGTTTATTTCAATGTATGCGTAAATGTTGTTTACAAGCTCCTCGGTCTCGTCGGCGATTCCGCTGTCGCCGCTTACCGTTTCGGAGGTCACAACGCCGCAGTGGAGGTACTGGAAACGGTTCTTCAAAAGCTCGTCCGCCTCGGTGTAGGAGCTTTTTATATCAGTTATTTTTGAAACGGCAGAGCCCACGGTAATGAACATTTTTCCCACATATTCCTCGTTAAGCTCTATGAGGAATTTCAAAAGCTTATCTTTCTCCCAGTCCTTGAAAAGCGCAACGGTTATGCCGCTGAATTCGGGAGTGATAACGTCCGCGCCGCCCTCTCTTTCAAGCTTCTTTTTCACGGAATTAAGCAGGTAATTTTTTTCCTCCGCGGACATTTTTTCCGACGTGCTTATAATGACCGCGTTGTAGCAATTATAGTTATACCCCGACATATCGCTTTGGGCAAGCACTCTGTCCTCGCCTAAAAGCAGGGCGCGCAGAAGCTGCTCGTTCATGTACTCGCTGCCCTTTTGCATCGTCACCTCGTTGAGACGTTCCCCCTCAATTTCTTTTGCAAGGTCTTTCAGGGAAGCTATAAGCTCGTCCTCGTCAACGGGCTTCAGAATAAACTGTTTTACTCCGAGAGACATTGCGGACTTTGCATAGGTGAAATCCGAGTACCCCGACAGGATAAGGCACTTTCCTCCGAAGCCGCGCTTAAAGGCTTCTTCAAGCATTTCTATTCCCGTCATGCCGGGCATTTTAACGTCCGCCACAACAATATCGGGGACAAGGGACAGTATCTTTGCAAGACCGTCGTCGCCGTCCTCTCCCTCGCCTATGACCGTGAGACCCAGTTCCTCCCACGGTATCATCATTTTCACTCCCTGACGAACGTTAGGCTCGTCGTCAACAAGCAGGACTTTTATCATCGGTAACTCCCCTTATCTATCAAATAATTTTATTTAACGCTGTTCCAACGTATAATTGATTTTTAACATTTCTGTAGGGGCGCATCCTGTATGCGCCCGTAAAATAACGGAAATTTGTGCGGCGGGCGGATACAGGATCCGCCCCTACAGCAGGTGCAATTTATTTCAGCTTTGCCGAAATTTCACTGTATTTTTCAGGCAGTCTCTTCATTACGTTTTCATCAACGATCCTCGGCAGGATTATGCTTATGTCCGTACCCTTGCCCGCCGCTGTTTTTACGGAAAGTCCGTACTGCTCTCCGTGGTACATTTTTATACGCTTGTTTACGTTTGTAAGACCAATGCTCTTGCCCGAGGAGGTGTCGTTCCTCTCCAGCTTTTCAAGAAGCTCCGCAAGCTTTGCCTTGGAAATTCCCTGACCGTTGTCCGAAACGCATATCTCCACGTTTTCGCCCTTGTACATGACCTTTACCGTTATCCTGCCGTTCGCCTTTTCGCCCTCTATGCCGTGGACGAAAGCGTTCTCAACGACAGGCTGTATTATCAGCGGCAGCACCATATACTTCTTGTCAACCTCGCAGTAAATCGAATATGAAACTCTGTCCCCGAAACGCGCGGCTTGAAGCTCCAGATAGCTTTTTGTAAATTCCAGCTCCGATTCGAGAGTGACCATGCCGTCCTTGACCTCAAGACAGCGGCGCATGAATTTGCCCAGCTTTTTGACCAGATCGGCGGTTTCCTTGTCGTTGTTGCAGTAGGCTTTCATGCGTATGGTCTCCAGGGTGTTGTACAGAAAGTGGGGGTTTATCTGACTTGCAAGAGCCTTGAATTCCGCCTCCACCTGATTGAGCTTGAAGCTTTCGGACTGTATCTTTGACTTGTACGCGTCGTTGATAAGGTTCTGCATACTGTCAACCATTTTTTTCAAGTCCTCGTAAAGGTCGTATATCTCGTCGCTTCCCTTGATGTCGTCGGTAAGCTCAAAATTTCCGTCCGCAACGCTGTGCATTTTGTCCTTCAGGGACTGTATGCGCCGCGAGAACATACTTGAAAAAAGAATCGTTATAAGTACCGAAAGTATAATACACAAGCATATATACCAAACGTATGACGCAATAACGCTGTTTATCGACTCGTTATAGATAGCGGGAGGCTTTACGATGTAAACGTAAAAACGGTTGTATGTGTTCTCGTAATTGAAGTATGAGACCACCGTGTAGCCTTTTCTTTCAAGCTGATTTTTGCCGTCCGTAAGCACCTCTGAGCCGCTTACGCCCATAGGCATCTCGTCGCTTGTGCCGATGACCGTTCCCACCTCCGTGCCGTCAACAGAGCTGTAAAAGGTGTAACCCTTTGAGACGCACATTGCCACGCCGCGGCTGATATCCTCCGTCATGTCGGAAATCCATTCGGGGGCGACTGATATCACCATTACCCCGCAAAAGCTTTCCCCCACCGACAGCGGAGTTACAAGAGACAGCCTGTATTCGTCGCTGTCGTTTGCAGCAAGCTGCCACCTGTTGTTAAGGTTTTCCTCCGCTTCCTTGTACCAGTATTTTGACTGTATATCTTCATCGGCAAACCGAAATATGCTGACATATCCCTCCGTTTTTTCGTCCGCCGCGTTTTCACCGGTCTCACCGCTGCTGATATTTTCGGGGTCTTCGTCTACATCGTTTTCGGACTGTTCCTCCTCTTTTTCCTCGGGGAGGGGATAGCTGATATTTTCATTGTTAAGATAAAAGACAACGCGGTCTATCTGTGGATAAACGTCCAGATACTCCAAAACAAGCCGTTCCTGCAAAAAGCTGATATTTTCGGAATTTCCGTTAAGCAGCTCCGCAAGACTTTCGCTTGACGTTATCCTGCCGCTTATATTGGATACCGTAACTACCGTGTCCTTCAGCTTGGTTTTAAGACCGTCCGCCTGAAAAATTGCCTCGTTGGCGGCGTTGCTCCGCATTACGTCAACAATGTTGTACAAAAGGTAAATTCCCGCCATTAACATTGGCACTATGGCGGCGATACACATAAGAATAAGCTTGTTGCGGAATTTTGTATTAAGTATTTTCTGAATTGGATTAAACATACGCTTTTCCTCCGTTCCGCAGGCTTTGGACGAACCGTCCCTCTTATTGAATATTTTATCACATTTGAGACGAAAATGTATGAACAAATAATTAAGTCAGCGCCGCACATTATGTACAGCGCCGACTTAATTTTCAGAATTTCCCTTTTACAAATGACACGCCGATAATTGCGGCAATAAGCAGTATCACCGAGCCGACGTTCAAAGCCATTCCCGAGCTTTCGGAAGCTCCCTCCATTTGCGGAGCATGACCCTCCGCACGGGAAGCGTCCCACTCGCCCTTAGGGGCGTTATTTTCACCCCTTGAAAAATCGGGCGGCGTATTTTCTGTATTACTTTCTGTATTGTTTTCCGCATTATTTCCGTCGGGTAAACTTGGCGGTGTTTGTGCGTTATTACTGTTAGTATTATTTTCCACATTATCGCCGTCAGGTAAATCAAAAGGCGGCTGCATATCATTACTTTCGGTATTATTGTTGAAATTATCTCCGTCCGGTAAATCAGGCGGGGCGTTATTTTCGTCAAACTGCGGCATTTCTCCGCCGCCGAAATTTCCAAAGCCGCCAAAATCCCTGCCGCCGCCCATTTTGAGATCGGAACGGTTTCCTCCGAAATTTCCGAAGCCGCGGTCGCCGCCCATGCCGCTTGTTCCTATTTGGGACATTGTTACAGAAGAAGCGTCCACAAGCTTATCGGAAGCGGTTCTCTGCTCTGCGGTAGTGCTTGGGACTGTCCCGTCAAGCTGACCCGATACGCTTTCGGCTCGGAGGTTCGCAAGATTTTTGAAAGCTTCAAGAGCAGTTTGGTACTCTTCATATGTAAAAAACGCCGTGGGGTCTGACCGGACGTACTTGCCGATAAGATTATCCAGTTCGTCTATTCTGCTATTAAATTTACCGTCCGTAAAATATTTTTCCAGCAGTTCGCCCAAGTAACTATGGTAACGCTCAAAATATTCCTCGTTCTCGAAAAGCACGGAAATAAGGGGTCTTTCGGACATTTCAACGCCGCTGACTGGGGTGTCTATGGGGAAATTCACCGTAGCGGAAGCCGTCCCGCCCTGAAACGCTCCCCATGCGTAGTTGTAGTCCCACGGGAGAATTTTGATAACGCCGTCCTGCTCGTAAATGTAATAATTCTGCGCCATGTTGGAGGAATAGCTGTCAAGATTTACCACAAAAGTATGTACCGCAAGATACCGCAGGATTTCGTCCACATCGAAATATTCCTCGATATTTTCGCCGCTGTTAAGGGCTTTCAGGGCGGTGATCACTTTTGTGTAAGCTTCCTCGTCCCCGCTGCCCACAACGTTGCCGAAAATCGCGGAGTAGCTTGAAATTTCGTCGTCTGTGTAAACAAGAGAACCGCCGCTGTTTGACGCGCCCATACCTCCGCCGCCACGTCCGCCGAAGCCGCGGGACTGTGTGTTTTCGGAGGTTTTTTCCATATTTCCAAAATCTCCGCCGCCCATATCGGAGGACTTTACATTGTAAAGTACGCCGTTCTCATTTCCCGAAACACGCTGCAAATAGCTGTCGTTGTACGCCTCCAAAGCAAAGTACAAGCCCCAGTCCTCGCCGTTTACAGTAATTTTTGCGTAGCCGAAATAAGGGGTCTCAATGCCCAGCTCTTTCATCATCTCAAAGGCGGTGTACTCTTTCATGCAAGTCGCGTCCCCAAGCATATCGTTCAGCACAAGCATATCAAGCCCGCCGCAGGTCTGCCCCGCCGCGTACTCGTCAAACTTTATCTTGAAGCTGTAGCGGTCGCTGTCGGAGGAATACACCTGCTGCAAGCTGTTGTTGCCCTTTGGACGTATTCCCACGTAGGAATATTTTTTTCCGTTCACCGCAACGTCCGCCATGATGTATTCCTCGTTGATGGCGTTGTCAAGCATATTCTGCCATTCGGTCTCGTCCGCCTGAATGTCAATGGTAATGATATCCGCGCCGAAAACCGTTTTTGCGTACTCCGGGGTATAGGTGTATTCCCTGCCGAAAATTATCATTGCAATAACAGCCGCAACTGCCAAAATTACAGCTATATAGGAAATTATATTTAATTTTTTGCTGTCTATCATACAGAAAGCTCCTTTCAGAAAACAACTGTCAACTGTACACTGTCAACTGTCAACTAAGATACTCTCCGTTGTAGCTTACCAAAGCGGCTTGTGTAACGCCCTCCACTGCGGAAAGCTTGTTGCAGACCTCGGTGGACTCGCCGTTGAGCTTGATTTCAACCATAAGCTCTATGCCCGCCTTTGTGACGGTCTTTGATTTAACAAGCTGCTTTTTGGTGTTTGCTTTAAGAAGCTGGGTTGCGGCTTTTTCGGCTGTCTCATTGGTACAGCTTATTATTGCTATGTAGGGGGTGTCGCTTGTTTTTGCGTTTACGAAAATTACTAAAATTATGCCGATAAAAACAGAACCTATCACCGCAAGAGGAATAAGTCCCGCGCCTGTAACGATACCTGCGGAAATTGCCCAAAAGAGAAAGGCAATGTCAAGAGGTTCTTTAACAGCGGTACGGAAGCGGACGATAGAGAGCGCGCCGACCATACCGAGGGAAAGGATAACGTTTGAAGTTACCGCTAAAATTATCAGTGTGGTGATAAGCGTCATTGCCATAAGCGACACGCCGAAGGAGCTGCTGTACATTACCCCGCGGAATGTTTTTTTGTAGACCAAGTAAATGAAAAGCCCCAGCGCAAAAGCGATAGCCATTGCAATAATCATGTCGGTAACGGACACGCCGCTTACTTTCTCCAGAAAGCTTGATTTAAAAATATCATTAAAAGTCATAAAAATCTCTCCCAATTATTTAATTTTTAACTGTCAACTATCAACTGTACACTGTCAACTGTCAAATGTATCTTGCCGCCGCATATTTTGAAAACGAACAGCTTTGCCTGCCGCCAAGCTGAGTAATGTCCGCAATGATCTGGGGCAGGAATTCGTCGTACTTGACTTCGAGAATTATCTCGTTAGGGACGGGGATCTTTGAGGCTTCCCCGAAAAAATTCTCCAAGTCGTATGAGGACGAAATATCGTAATCGAACGTTACGCGGACGTTGCCGTAGGGGAACACGAAAGCCTTTCGCTTATAGTCCACAATGATTTTCGGGCGGAGCTTTTCGGTCAGCATTTTTATGTAAAGCTCCCGAAGCAGAGGGGCTTCCGCATCTTCAAGGAAACGGATATCCCCCGCTATGATTTTTTGGACCTGCTCGCGGGTAAGCTCCGCGCTTCTTTTAAGGCAAAGCCCCTCTTTCTTGCTCTTTTTTTCAAGCCGAACAAAGCCGCTGTCCATATTGTAAAATCTTATGCGGAACTTCTCACGCTCGCCCATGCCGTCCAGCTTTTCCCGCAGGGCTTTGTCGCTGTAGCTGTCAAAATAAAGGCTTCTGATAAAATATTCGCCGTTCTTCATATTTTCGTCCGGCTTTGCTATAAGACCGATCTTGCTCGTAAGCATAAGGAAATCCCCGCGGCTTATGCTGTGCTTTAACTCGTGCCGATATTTTTCCAAAAACATTCTCCCCCTTTCATTTTATCTGCAACTGCAAAAAAAATTATAGCAGGTTTTTGTGAAACTCTTGTGAAGTCATTTTAATAATTGAATAAAAATGCAAAGAAATTTCCATTTTGCGTACCAACACAAAACGTCTGTAGGGGCGGATTCCATATCCGCCCAACCCACATATTGTCGGTAATTCAACGGGCGCATACAGGATGCGCCCCTACAGAATATCTCAATTATGTAGGGGACGGGTCTCCATGTCAATACAGACCGTCCCGCAAATTTCTGAAATAACAAAAACGGGCGGGGATACCCCGCCCCTACAGAAATACATTACCACGCAAATTAAAATTTACCACCTTTATCGACAAACTGAAAGCTCCCAAAATAGGGAGCTTTTTACATTATTTGCTTATGATAAAATCCTCCGTCACAGCCGCGCCGCTTTCGCTTTCCTTTTCCTTTTCAAGACGCTGCTGCTCTCTTTCGTCAGCAAGCTGTTTTTCGTTCTCCCGGAGCTGACGCTCGTCGGGCTTGTGCAAAGCGTCGTAGCTTTCAAGGAATTCGATAGCGTCCCGTTCGTCCAAAGGCTTGCTCATAAGGAAGCCCTGGATATAGTCGCACTTCATTTCCGCAAGGAAATTATACTGACCGACAGTCTCGATACCCTCCGCGACGGTCTGTATTCCCAAGCCGTGAACAAGGTCGATTATCGAGTCGGTGATAGCATAATCACGCTGGTCGTTGTTTATCTCGTCGATAAAGGACTTGTCTATCTTCAGGCACTTGATAGGGAAATTTTTAAGGTAATTGAGTGAGGAATAACCCGTGCCGAAATCGTCCAAGGCAAGAGAAATG
>JAAVHM010000144.1 GCA_014799675.1 Ruminococcus sp.
AGCTGGCTGAAAAATTTTCGGCGGGACTGAATTTTTCAAGCATTATGCGGCTTGCGGCGCTCCTTCATGACGCGGGAAAAATGAACGGTGATTTCAGCAATTACATAAAGGGTGAAACGAATTTCCGAAGAGGCGATATCGACCACAGCTATGCGGGAGCTAAATATATAACGGAGCTTTCGCAGACCGCAGAGGGCGAAAACGTTTCTGAAACGGCTCTTTTTATTGCAAGGATAATTGTTTCCCACCACGGTCTGCACGACTGGGTTGACGAGGAATTCAAGGACTATCTTAAATTTCGCACGGACAAAAACGAGCGTTATGATGAGATATGCGCGGGAATAAAAACCCTTGCGGACGAGGAGGAGATCAAAAATATTCTGAAAGCCGCGGCTTCCGAATACACCGAAATTAAAAATAAGCTGCTTGCTCTTTGCGAAAAAAACAGCGTAAGATTTTCTTTTTATATGGGTATGTTTGAACGGCTTGCGGAATCTGTTCTTGTTGACGCGGACCGCACGGATACCGCGGAATTTATGGACGGTATCAAGCCGCGTGAATTTGACGCGGACAAGGTCTGGGAAAATATGCACGCAAAAATAGAGGAAATGTGCGAAAATTTCCGTAAGAAAACAGACCGTATATCCTTGCGGCGCATGGATATTTCCGACAGGTGCGCGGAGTTTGCAAAATCGGAAAGAGGGATATGCCGTCTCGCAGTGCCGACGGGAGGCGGAAAAACGATTTCCTCGTTAAGATTTGCGGTGAATTACTGCAAAAAATTCGGCAGGAAAAAAATCTTTTATATTGCTCCGTTTATGTCTATCCTGGAGCAGAACAGCGACGTCCTGCGGTCTGCCGCAGGCGACGAGATACTGCTTGAACACCACTCGAATATTGCCGCGGAAACGGACGGCGGTGATGAGCTGAACGATTATGAACGCAGGTGCGAACGCTGGGAAAATCCCGTTATCGCAACAACCGCGGTACAGTTTTTAAACACTCTTTTTTCGGGGAAAATGTCCTCGGTAAGAAGATTTCACAACATGGCAGATTCGGTGATTATTATTGATGAAATACAGTCTCTGCCGATAAAATGCGTGTATATTTTTAATCTTGCAATGAATTTTCTGTCCCGTATGTGCGGCTCTGTGATTGTGCTTTGCTCGGCTACACAGCCGACGCTTGAACAGGTCACACACCCCCTGCTCCTTGACAAGGAGGAAAGCATGACGGGGGACTGTTCCGAAGATTTCAAAAGCTTTAAGCGCACGAAGCTTATATCGGACATACGTGTTGAGCAGTACACCTATGAACAGGCGGCTGATTATGCTTATGAAAAATATCTTGAAAATAAAAATCTGCTTATGATAATGAACACGAAAAGGGCTGCCGCAGAGCTTTTCGGACTGCTTAAGGAAAGGTGTTCTGACGGTGAAACCGATACGGAGGTGATTCATTTAAGCACGTTTATGTGCCCTGCTCACAGAAAGGAAAAGCTTGAACGCGTCCGAAAGCTTCTTGATGAAAACAAGCCTGTTATTTGCGTGACAACACAGCTTATTGAGGCGGGTGTGGATATATCATTTAACTGCGTGATACGTTCGGCGGCAGGGGCGGAAAGCATTGCTCAGGCGGCGGGCAGGTGCAACCGTCACGGAAAAGACGAAGTCCGTCCCGTGTATGTGATCAACGTCAAGGACGAGAATTTCGGAAGCGGTCTGGAGCAGGTAAAAACAGGCAGGGATATTTTTATCGCTCTTGCTGAAAATCACGGTGACGACCTTATGTCCAACGAAGCCATGACCTTGTATTTCAAAAAGCTTTACAGCGCGTACAAAAACAATAAGCATGGTGACGAGCTTAAATATTACGTAAAGGACGGGAGTATGGATTCGTCACTGCTGGATCTGCTGTCGAAGAATGAAAACCGCAATCCAAACTGCAAAAGCGACCTCCGTTTCAGAGCGCAGGCTTTTGCAACTGCGGGAAAGCTTTTCAAGGTGATAGACGAAAATACGCAGGATATTATCGTGCCGTACAACAGGGAAGCGGAGGAAATAATTCTTGATTTAAATTCGGATATTTCTGCGGAGAAAGCTGTTTTGCTCCTGCGGAAAGCGCAGAAATATTCCGTCGGTATCTATTCCTCGGCGTTCGTGGATATGCTTGAAAAACGGCAGATACATATGCTGAAATACGGCGGCGTTTTTGCTCTTGACAAAGCTTGCTTTAACGACGAGCTTGGAATTGAAAATGAAAGCGTTTCACGTGAATTGCTGATATATTAAAAAAAGCCGCACGGGTCTGTTCCGTGCGGCGAAAAGAAATTATATAATTGTTACATTTTCAATCCACGCTTTTAAAGCGACAATTTATATTATACCCGTATTTTAATATTTATATGTTAATAAATTGTTAAATTTGCAAATTCTCTTGACAAGTCTTGCATAGCATTATATAATTATTACAGAAACAGATAAATAAAGGAGGTCTGATAAAATGATTTACCGCAATACGGTGGAATTTTCCGTAACGGCGGACTATGCTCTGTTTTCGGACGTTCTTACGCGGACGGGCGGGGAGAAGTTTTCCTACCCGATCCCCACGTATGAAAGTTTGAAAGGCATATTGCATTCCATATACTGGAAGCCTACGATTGTCTGGTATGTAGACGCAGTACGGATAGTCAACCCTATCCGCACTCTCCGCAAAGGCGTAAGACCCATAAACTACGGCGGTGGGAACGATCTTGCGTACTGCACATATCTATGCGATGTGAAGTATCAGGTCAGGGCGCATTTTGAGTGGAACGAGAACCGTCCCGAGCTTGCGGAAGATAGGAACGAACACAAGCACCACAACATTGCAAAACGCATGATAGAGCGCGGCGGACGGCGGGATATCTACCTCGGTACGCGCGAGTGTCAGGGATACGCCGAACCCTGCGTTTTTGGAGAGGGCGAGGGTCATTACGACAAAAGCGGGGAGATGCCATATGCCTTAATGCTCCACGGCATTACATATGCGGACGAAGCGGTATGTCCCGAGGACAGAGGAAAAATGACCGTGCGTTTCTGGCAGCCTGTGATGAGGGACGGCGTGATAGAATTTATCCGTCCCGAGGAATGTACGATAAAGCGCTGCATAAAGGAAATGGAGATAAAGCCTTTCGGAAAAATGCAGGACAACTTTATCGGCGCGGACGAATTCGGAGGAGGCGACATGATTGAGCTGGACTAACGAGCTTTACAATGTTTACGAAAAGAACAGCGGGAGAACCGACTGCGTTCCTTTGCTTCTGCCTATTTCGCATTCCACAGCAAACGCGCAGGTCGAGGTAACGCTTAACGAAAACGGTGATTTTGTAAAAGCCGAAAGGGTGATAAAATCCGACGCGGAGACTGTAATTCCCGTGACAAACGATTCGGCGGCGCGTTCGTCGGGAATAGCTCCTCACCCCTTTGCGGACAAGCTGGTCTACATAGCGGGAGATTACGGAAAATATTTCGGCGGAAAAAATTCCGACAATACAAAATATTTTGGAGCTTATATTGAACAGCTGAAAAATTGGGCTGATTCCGAACATTCACACAAAGCGGTGAGAATTGTTCTTTCGTACCTTGAAAAAAAACGCATTGTCGGCGACCTGATATCCTGCGGAGCGTTTGCCGCGGACGAAGCGGGAATGTTAAAAAGCGGCGAAAAAATCGAGGGTATAGCGCAGGAGGATTCGTTTGTACGCTTCAAAATAAATTACAGCGATTTTATGAGCGAAAACTGTACATGGAAAGACGCTTCTCTTTTTGACAGCTTTATCGCTTACAATTCGTCGCCGGAACAGGATATGCAGCTTTGCTATGCAACGGGAAAAGTCCTGCCTGTCACCTATAAGCACCCGTCCAAAATACGCAATGCAGGGGACAAGGGAAAGCTTATTTCCGCAAACGACGAAAGCGGTTTTGCGTACAGAGGACGTTTTCAGAATAAGGAGCAGGCTATTTCGGTAAGCTATGATTTTTCGCAGAAAATGCACAATGCGCTGAAATGGATTATTGCAAGGCAGGGAGTAAATATTGAAAATTCCCTTACGCTTATCGTGTGGGAAAGCGCAATGCGTGAACTGCCGAAAATAACTGTCTCCGCCGACGAATTTTTCTTTGAAGACGAAGCGGAGGAACAGCAGTATGCCGACACGTACCCCATGTACAGGGAGCAGCTGAAAAAGTCGATTTTCGGCTATAAAAACAGTCTTGACAAAAATTCCAAAGCAATGATAATGGGCTTGGATTCCGCCACAACGGGACGGCTTTCGATAGGCATTTATTCGGAGCTGCGAAGCTCGGATTTTCTCGATAATGTCGAAAAATGGCACAGCGACACGGCTTGGTTCGGCTATAACGAAAAGCAGAGGAAATACGTATTCAACTCGTTTTCACTTAGGAATATCATCAACTGCGCTTTCGGAACGGAGCAGGGGAATTTCATTGAATGCAGCAATTCCAAATTAAAAACCGATTATGTATGCAGGCTTGTACCGTGCGTTGCGGAGGGACGGAAAATTCCTAAGGATATAGTCAGAGCTTTGATAAACAAGGCTTCAAGCCCGCTTAAATACAGCAATTCCTATAACTGGAGGACTGTCCTTAGTATTGCCTGCGGAATGATAAGAAAAGAAAAAATTGAAAATAAGGAGGAGTGCAAAATGGCACTTGACGAAAACTGCACCGAGAGAAGTTATTTATATGGCAGACTGCTTGCCGTTGCGGACGCTGCGGAATCAAGCACATATGAAAGCGGCGAAAAGCGTACAACAAATGCAAAACGGTATTTTGAAGCGTTTTCAAACCGTCCCTGTACCACTTGGGAAATCATACGCAAGCGGCTGTGTCCGTATCTTGAAAAGCACGATAAAATGAACAGGTCAAATTTTTCGGAGAATTATTACGCAAATCTTATAAACACGATAACCGCTATGTTTGAGCATGATGATTTTGCGGATAATTCAAAGCTTGACCCAATCTATCTTCACGCATACAGCTGTCAGATCAAAAAAATCTACGGCGGAAATAAAAAAGACGATACAAATAACGAGGAGGAATAAATCATGAGTACACTTTCAAACAAGATAGATTTTGCGGTAATTTTTACTGCTTCAAACGCAAATCCCAACGGCGACCCCCTCAACGGAAACAGACCGAGGGAGGATTATGACGGATTCGGAGAAATATCCGACGTTTGCATAAAAAGAAAAATTCGCAACAGGCTTCAGGACATGGGTGAAAATATTTTTGTAAAATCCGACGACCGCTGTGACGACGGTTTCGACAGTCTAAGAAGCAGGGCGGACGGCTGTGACAAGGTAAGCCAGTATGCCAAGGGCAAAAAAACCGATCGTGACGCTTACGCCAAAGCGGCTTGTGAGCAGTGGATAGACGTCAGAAGCTTCGGACAGGTGTTTGCGTTCAAGGGTTCGGAGGTCTCGGTCGGAGTGAGAGGACCTGTTTCTGTCGGTATCGCAAAAAGCGTTTCTCCCGTTGACGTTATAAGTATGCAGATAACAAAAAGCGTCAACAGCGAGGGCGGAAAAGAGGGAAAAAGCTCTGACACAATGGGCATGAAGCACAGGATAGAATTCGGCGTGTACAAGGTGTGCGGTTCGATAAACTGTCAGCTTGCGGAGAAAACAGGCTTTACAGATGAGGACGCCGAAAAGATAAAGCAGGCTCTTGCAACGCTTTTCGAGAACGACAGCTCTTCCGCAAGACCCGACGGAAGCATGGAGGTTTGCAGAGTTTATTGGTGGAAGCACAGCGGGAAAACACCGAAATATTCCTCGGCAAGAGTACACCGCAGTCTGAAAATTTCCGTAAAGGACGGCGTTAAAAAGCCAATGTCAATTAATGATTATGATATTTTTCTTGAGGACATGGAGGGTCTCAAGCCCGAGATAATTGATTTTATATGAACAGATATGACGAAGAAGATTACCTGATGATATCGGGAATACAGCATTTTGTTTTCTGCCGCAGACAATGGGCGCTTATACATATCGAGCAGCAGTGGGAGGAAAATTACCGTACTGCCGACGGCGCTGTTATGCATAAAAACGTGCATAACAGTGCCTTTAACGAAACGAGAAAGGACAAAATAATCGTAAGAGCCATGAGAGTTTCCTCCCGCGAGCTTGGACTTAGCGGAGAATGCGACGTTGTGGAATTTACAAAGTGCAGCGGCGGTATAAGCCTTTTCGGCAGAGAGGGAAAATACTCGGTAATGCCGATAGAATACAAGCGGGGCGAGCCTAAGGAGGACGACTGTGACGCTGTACAGCTTTGCGCCCAGGCGATTTGTCTTGAAGAAATGCTTTGCTGCGAAATAAACGAGGGCTGCATTTTTTACGGCGAGACAAAAAGAAGAACAAAGGTGATTTTTGACGAGACTTTGAGACAGCGCGTCAAGGCGATAGCGGAGGAAATGCACGGCTATTACAGCAGGCAGTACACCCCAAAGGTCAAGCGGACAAAGGCTTGCAATGCCTGCTCTCTGAAAAATCTGTGTCTGCCTGTCATTATGAAAAACAAAAGCGCAAAAGATTACCTTAAAACAAATCTTGCGGAAGAGTACGGGGAGGATACCGAATGAAAAAGCTTCTTAATACGCTTTATGTGACTTCTCCCGACAGGTATCTGTCGCTGGACGGAGAAAACGTCGTTATCAATTCGGACAGCGAAATTATCGGCAGAGTTCCGCTTCACAATCTTGAACGCATTGTGACCTTCGGCTACACAGGGGCAAGTCCCGCGCTCATGGGAAAATGCGGAGAAATGGGCATAGACCTGTGCTTTATGAGTTCAAGCGGACGCTTCCTTTGCCGAATTCAGGGAGAGGTCAGCGGAAACGTCCTGCTAAGGAGACAGCAGTACAGAATTGCAGATGACAAAGAAAAGTCCCTTTCAATAGCGAAAAATATTATTGCGGGAAAAATTTTTAACAGCAAATGGGTAATTGAAAGGACTTTGCGCGAGCATTCCATGAGGATAGATACGGAAAAATTCAAAGAGAAGTCTGTCTTTTTATCAAATGCAATAAAAAAATGTTCCGCCTGCACTTCCCACGACGAACTGCGGGGCATTGAGGGGGAAGCGGCTTCGGTGTATTTTTCTGTTTTTGACGATATGATACTTCAGCAAAAGGAGGACTTTGTTTTCGATACAAGAAACAGGCGTCCCCCCACCGATAACGTGAACGCTATGCTTTCCTTTGCCTATACTCTTGCGACTGGTATGTGTGATTCGGCTTTGGAAACGGTAGGTCTTGACCCGTTTGTTGGATTTATGCATACGGACAGACCGGGGAGACAGTCTCTTGCGCTTGATATGGTTGAGGAATTCCGTGCGGTGATGTGCGACAGGTTTGTGCTTATGCTGATAAACAAGAAAATGGTTTCCGCCAAGGACTTTGAAAAGCGTGAAAACGGCTCGGTGCTCATGACCGACGAAGCGCGGAGAAATTTTATTTCGGCATGGCAGAACAGAAAAAGTCAGGTAATTACTCACCCGTTTCTTGAAGAAAAGGTGGAGTGGGGTATGCTGCCGTATGTGCAGGCGCTGCTGATGAGCAGGTTCATCAGGGGCGACTTGGACGATTATCCTGTATTTTTATGGAAGTGAGAAAATGCTTGTATTGATAACATACGACGTAAATACGCAGACAAAAGAGGGCAGGACGCGTTTGAGAAAGGTTGCCAAGCAGTGTGTAAACTACGGCGTCCGTGTACAGAACTCTGTTTTTGAATGTGTAATGGATTCCGCCAAGTGCCGTGAGGTAAAAGCGATACTTGAGGGCTTGATCGACAAGGACAGGGACAGCCTTAGGTTTTATTATTTGGGGGACAAATACAAAACCAAAGTAGAGCACATCGGTGCAAAGGAAACTATAAACGTAGAAGAGCCATTGATTTTTTAGTGCGGATATCAAGCGCACATGATTTTTCAGGGAGACCCGCACTGAAATTTAGTCAGTTTTTTGATTTTCTTCTGATTGCTTAGGACAGAATAAAAAGAAAATTTGTTGCAAATTTACAATGTTTATGTTTTTTGATATTTAAATATTGTATAATTTTGCTGTCACCCTCCGGGTGGAGGGTGTGGATTGAAATATTAAGGACGGTGATAAAATGCAGAAATGTCCTAGTCACCCTCCGGGTGGAGGGTGTGGATTGAAATAAGCTTACGCCCGACGCGCGCATAGACCTGAATTACGTCACCCTCCGGGTGGAGGGTGTGGATTGAAATGCCGCCTTGTAATGCGGGGTTTAAGGGAACGCAGTCACCCTCCGGGTGGAGGGTGTGGATTGAAATACCCCATATATAAAATGTATATATTGTCGTTGCAAGTCACCCTCCGGGTGGAGGGTGTGGAT
>JAAVHM010000145.1 GCA_014799675.1 Ruminococcus sp.
AATGCACTTCCCCGTTCTGTTCACAAGGAACAAAATTAATTTTGGCGATTTTATCTAAATACTTAGCATGGTAAAATTCTGAACAACAAACTTGGAAGTAATAGGCGACGTAGAATTTTTCCATGTTTGAACATCTGTAAAAATCGGCAAAGGGGAAAGGGGTGAGTGGGAAGGGGGAATGCCGATTTTTGTTGGGTTTATTTGTCCCCCTTCCCCCTACAAGGTGTCCCCTCGCTCCCCTGTGAACGACGAACAAATTCCTAACCTTGCATCTAAAATTCAAAGACAAACAAACCGCACAGACAAAACAAATTACACCTCTAAATGAAAATTTATATCATTTTTGCAGATTTTGAGGCGTTTCGCTATTGACAACTGTAAAAATATACTATATAATAAAACTTTAGAGTAATTATTGTTTTATAACGGAAAGGAATTGATTTGAATGGCTGTAAAAAAAGTCAGAATGTCCGCAGAGGGCTATAAGAAAATGGAGCAGGAGCTGGAGTACCTTATCACAGTAAGACGTGCCGAGGTTGCCCAGAAGCTTAAAGAAGCAAGAGCGTTCGGAGACCTTTCCGAAAACGCCGAGTACGACGAGGCTAAGAACGAGCAGGGTATTCTTGAAGCTAAAATTCAGGAAATGGAGCTTACCATTGCCAACGCTATCGTTGTGGACGAGTCGGAGCTTTCCAACGACGAGGTTGAGGTAGGTTCTGTTGTAACTCTCAAGGATTTGGAGCTTGACGAGGAAATGACCCTGCAAATCGTAGGCTCAACCGAAGCAGACCCCGAGAACAACAAAATCTCCGAGGACGCTCCCATTGGCATTGCCGTTCTTAAAAAGAAAGTTGGAGACATTATCGAGGTTGAAGCTCCCATAGGAACTATAAGAATGGAAGTTCTCGGTATCGGAGTACAGTAAATACTAAAAGCATAAGTTATGCAAAATATACCGAAAGGATTGTAAAAAATGTCGGAAGAAAATCAGGTAAATAACGCTCCCGAGGAGGAGCAGACCGAACAGGATATTCATATTTTAAAGAAGATACGTATTGAAAAGCTTGACGAATTGAAGTCCCAAAGCAAAAACCCCTTTGAGATAACAAAGTACGACGTCAGCATTTCCAACGCAGAGATAAGGACTTCTTACGAGGAGATCGAAGCCAAGGCGAAAGCCGAAGCGGGGGACGACGAGGAAAAGCTTAAAGCCGCTTTGGAGGCTTCCCGTATAAATGTTAAGATCGCGGGACGTATCATGTCATGGCGCGATATGGGCAAGGCGAACTTTATCGACGTCCGCGACAGCAGCGACCGTATGCAGGTGTATGTCCGCATGAACGATATAGGCGCGGACGAGTTTGCCGAGTTCAAGAAGTGGGACATCGGCGATATCGTCGGCGTTGAGGGCTTTGTTTTCCGTACACGAAAGGGAGAAATTTCCGTCCACGCGCAGAAGATCGTGCTGCTTTCCAAGTCCCTGCTGCCCCTGCCCGAAAAGTGGCATGGCTTAAAGGATCAGGATATGCGCTACCGTCAGCGTTATGTTGACCTTATAGTAAATCCAGAGGTAAAGGAGACTTTCAGAAAGCGTTCCGCTGTGATATCGTCTATAAGGCGTTTCCTTGACGACAAGGGCTTTATGGAAGTTGAGACCCCCTTGCTCGTATCAAATGCGGGAGGAGCTGCCGCAAGACCCTTTGAGACTCACTACAACGCCCTTGACGAAGATGTAAAGCTGCGTATTTCCTTGGAGCTTTACTTAAAAAGACTTATCGTAGGCGGCTTTGACAAGGTGTATGAAATAGGCAGAGTTTTCAGAAACGAGGGCGTTGACGCAAGACACAACCCCGAATTTACCCTTATGGAGCTTTATCAGGCGTATACTGACTATAACGGCATGATGGATCTTACGGAGGAAATGTTCCGCCATGTGGCAAATGAAGTCTGCGGAACAACAGCAGTGCCTTACGGCGAATATGTTATCGACCTTGGAAAGCCTTTTGAGAGAATTACCATGACCGAAGCCGTAAAGAAATACAGCGGCGTTGATTTCTCGCAGATAAAGGGCGACGAGGAAGCTAAAAAGATCGCCGACGAAAAGCATATCGCTTACGAAAAGAGACATAAAAAGGGAGACATTTTAAATCTCTTCTTTGAAGAATTTGTGGAAGAACATCTTGTACAGCCCACCTTTGTCACCGAACACCCTGTTGAGATATCGCCCCTTACCAAAATGAAGCCCGGCGACCCCGAGCACGTTGAACGCTTTGAGTTATTCATTACAGGCAGAGAAATGTGCAACGCCTACTCGGAGCTTAACGACCCCATAGACCAGAGACAAAGATTTGAAGTGCAGGAAGAGTTGCTGAAGCAAGGCGACGAGGAAGCAAATCATATAGACGAGGATTTCCTCCGCGCCCTTGAAATAGGAATGCCCCCCACAGGCGGCATAGGCTACGGCATAGACAGGCTTGTTATGCTTCTTACGAACAGCGCGTCTATCAGGGACGTTCTGCTGTTCCCCACAATGAAGTCTATTGAATAACGTAAGGAAGGATAGTATTATGGAAACTATAACCTTTATGTCGTCGGTAGTAGCCTTTTATATAAAGGGAGAAATTTCAGCGGAACAAAATTTTGTCAGGTTCAAAATACCTAAAAAGCTGGGGCTTATACCTTTGGGTTCCAGTGATGAAAGAATTCCGATAACGCAAATTTCATTAGTCAGAATGACCACTAAGGTAAAACCGTTTTGGTTTATTGTCGGCTTTTTGCTGACATTTGTCAGTTTTCTTGTTTTTACGGAAATGCCGTCATTCATGTGTGTTCTTGTGTTGCTTCTCGGTATAGCTATGATAGTTTGCTCAATTAGGAAATGTCTCGATGTAGACCTTACATCGGGCAGAGTAATAAGAGTGCCTTTCGTAATATTTGAAAAACATAAGGCAGACCGTGCCGCAGAGCTGATAAACGACCTTATATCCAACAGGATCGACGATACCAATGTACGCATACACACCGACAGGTCAATAGACGATAACAGAGAGCAGACCGACAGAATTGTGGACGCTATAAAAGGTTTGGAAAATAAGATAAAATAAAATTCAAGCGGTTCGGGAAATCCCGAGCCGCTTCGTTTTCTTGACAGTAAATAAAAAAGACAGAATCGCTTTCGGTTCTATCTTTTTCTTCTTTTTGCATTTTGCCACGCCTTTTTTTCGGCGGGAATATAACGGTCGGTGAGCTTTTTGGGGTGGCTGGCGTTTTTGGCAATGGCCATCATTTCGCTGTGGTAAGCCATACGGCGGGCTTCTCGCTCACGGGTCTTGTTGGCGCAGCAGCTTATGTGGCGGGCTATCCTTTCGCCGTAGGTGTAAAAATCCGTTATCTCTATGATGTCAACGTCCTTTCCGCCGTTTGAGTCGTACCACCAGCGGTCAAAGGCAATGCCGTCCCCATTGCGGCTGTAGCCAAGCCATTCGGCGTTTTCGTTGAAATATCTTGCTTTGGCGGTTATGGTGATGTGATTTCTTATGCACTCAACATTTTCAACGTCCGCAAGCTTTACCACCCACATTTTTTTGTAGTGAACCCATTTCCAGTCCTGAAAGACAGACCGTGTGTGCTGGGATATTATCATGACCGTCCCCGCTATCTGTATGTAGGTATGCTCACGGTGGGCTTTGATAAGGACTTCCTCGATTATCGAACCTATAAGGCATACTGCAAAGCCGTAAGCGCAGGCGGCGTATGCGGCATAAAATATAGTGCGGTACATTTCCTGCGGCATTTTCTCGTGAAGCCAGAACACGAAAATAAACACAACCGCAAGCAGGGAAACTATTATGCTGACGGCGGGTATGGAAGCAAGAAAAAGCCTGCGGTTATATTTTACGGCAAGGCGTTTTTCGTTTACCCGTATCATTTTCTGCAAGATCTTTCACTTCCTTTTTCTGTAAATCTCATGCGGAGGCAGATTTTCCCTGCTCCTCTTTCGGAACGCTGTTGTTAGTTTCAAAGCATATTTCTTTAGAAAATTTTTCCTTAACGAAGCTTCTGTACTTTTTCAGATCTCCCTTGTAGATAAGCTCGGCGTTCCTTATGCTTCTGAAATTTTCCGGCTCGATAAGGGAGGGGTGCTTCTTGATATCGTGGTTAATGCCGCTTTTTCCCAGTACAAAGCCTACCCATACCGAGCAGGTGAACTTGTTCCGCATATGATAGGGAATATGAAGAGCCATAAGAAACAGCGCGCCTATGTCGTATGTATAGCTTTCGCGGTTCAGGATAAAGTGGCGTATGACGTCGTTGTACTTTTCAAGCTGTTCGTAGGTGACGGGTATGCGGTAGACCTCGCTTGGAATGGTCCTGCAAGCCCCGAAAACCTCGGTGTCGATATCCTCGTGGTTAAAGTTGGCAGGCAGGGGAGCTTCCTTTTTGTCGCGGCAGAAGCTGTACATATCGGTGAGCATTATGTTTGAAGCCACGGAAACGTGGGTGTAGCGCTTCCCCGAAATAAGTCCGATAGCTTTTGAGATCGCCGTTCCCGTGCGGGTCAGGACGAGGTAGATATACTGCTTTTCCATGTGCCGACTCCTTTTCTAGAGGATGGAGATCAGAGGCTGGAGGCTAGAGGGCGGCAGGTCTGGCTTCCGGTCTCTAACCTCTGGCTTCTATTATAACACTTTTTTTCAGATTTGTACATACGAACACCGATTTTACTATATTTTACACAAAAAAAATCATAAATATAAAGTATATTTCACAAGATAAAAAAATACTATTGCAAAAGTTAGAAATTTTGTGTATAATTAAAGTGATTGAAAAAAATCGGGTATGAGGAGTTTGTAGAATGATTAACAAGGATAAAATAGTTCGGGTGCTTATTTATGGAATAGGAGTAGGGGAGAAGCTGCTTATTGCGACAAAGTCTGTCTACTTCCCCAGAGACTTCTTTAAGATAAAGGGTACGGAGCTTGTCATGCTTAAGGGCAGCGATTTCCCTGTTCTCTCAAAGGGAGATCCTATCTTTGCTATTTTTGAATACAAGGACGGCACGCGTGTAAGATATAAGACCTCCGTTGACATTTGTACGGAATATCAGATGAATTTCCATATCAGCGAGGGCGAGGTTCTTCAGGAACGCCGCAGAAGCTTTAAGATCACGGTGGACTTTGACGGTATGTCTCCGTTCTATATCAGGGGCGAGGAAATGTTTTCCTTTGAAGACCCCATAGAGCTGCACTTTATCAACCTTAATCTGGGCGGAGTTCTGTTTTCTTCCAACTCTACGTTTGAATGCGGCGATCAGGTAATGCTCAGCTTCCTTGACGGAGAAATGCAGCTTCTGGGAGAAATTCTCAGAATTCAGAGGGACGAGAACGGTAACATCGAGGGCTACGGCTGCAAGTTCCTTAACATCAACCACGCGCAGGAGGAACAGCTGGCAAGGTTTATTTTTGAATGTCAGCATATGGAAAGAAGAAACCGTAAGAATAACGCTGAAAAAAAGAATTAGTGAGGAAATTAAAATAATATGGCGAAGGTTATCGTTGTTACAAATCAAAAAGGCGGCGTTGGCAAAACTACGACCTGCGCCGCCCTTACAGGTATTTTCCGAAGCAGAGACAAGAGAGTTCTTGCCATAGATATGGACCCCCAGGGAAATCTTTCCTTTTCCCTTGGCGCGGAGGACGAGGGGTACACTATCCACGACGTTATGACGGGAAAGTGCAACATCAGGCGGGCTATAAAGACCACGCACATCTGCGACGTTATAACATCAAACATTCTGCTTTCGGGCAGCGAGCTTGAGCTTACCTCAAACAGGCGCGAATTTATCCTTAAAGAAATTCTGCTGACTATCCGCGAGGCGTATGATTATATCATTATCGACACGCCTCCCGCCTTGTCAATTCTTACCATAAACGCTTATACTGCTGCGGACGACCTTATTATCCCCATGACCCCCGAAATTTTGTCATTGCAGGGTATTGCTCAGCTTAAACAGACAATTCTTGCGGTCAAGAAGTATTACAACAAAAAGCTGAATATACGGGGCATTCTGCTGACAAAATATGTTGCCAAGCAGCAGCTTGCAACAGAGGTGGAGGAAATGGTGGAAATTGTTGCCGAGCAGCTCAAAACTGTGGTGCTTGATACGAAAATATCCGTATCGGTGGCTGTAGCGGAAGCTCCCGCCCACCAGGAGGTAATAACAAGCTATTCGCCTAACTGCCGCGCGTCTAAGGATTATGTAAAGCTTGCGGAGTCGCTGTACCCAGAGATAATCATACCCAAGAAAAAGGGCAGGGCTTTGTTTACAAAGTAATTGTAACAGTTACAGTAACCATATTACAATATAAAATGGTTAAAGAGAAATAGAAAGGGAACTTAAAAATGGCGGCGAAATCGAATAAAACGGACGCTGTTATGCGCCTGCTGACTGGAAAAAAGACTGCGGGAAACCCTATTCTCGACTCGGAATTCAAGGTCAAAAAAATTACATCAAAGAGCGCAAGCCTGTCGAAAGGCACAGAGATAGACATTACGGGAGAGCTTGTTTCGGAGCTTCTGCCGAGGGTGCTGACGAGGTTTCAGTGCTGCAAGTGCGGAGTTTGCTACGCGGAGGCTATGACGGAGGCTTTGGAAGTAACTCCCACGTTAAAGGTAAGGATAAACGCCAAGGACGACGTAAAGCGCGCCGAAAAGATGAAGCAGCAGAGCCGCAGAGAGGTTCTGTTTGCGCTTATAAGGCTTGCTTTAAAAAGGAAAAAATTGCCGCGGCACGACATATAGGCGTTGATTTATGAGGTACGAAAATATTGTAAAAGGGAAATTTCTGGCGCGTCCCAACCGTTTTGTCGCACACGTTGAAATCGACGGCGAAGAAAAAATTTGCCACGTAAAGAACACGGGGCGGTGCAGGGAGCTTCTGGTGCGGGACTGCACGGTTTACCTTGACAAAGCGAAAAATCCCGAGAGAAAGACGAAATACGACCTTGTTGCGGTGGAAAAGGGACAGCGGCTCATCAACATGGACAGCTACGCTCCCAACATTGCGGCAGGGGAATTTTTGCCGAAAATTTTTCCAGATTGTATAATTAAATCGGAATATACATATGGCAATTCAAGGTTTGATTTTTACATTGAGGATAACAATAGAAAAATATTACTTGAAGTAAAGGGAGTTACTCTTGAACAGGACGGTGTAGTCATGTTCCCCGACGCGCCGACGGAGCGCGGTTTAAAGCACGTAAACGAGCTGATAAGCTGTGCAAAGGACGGCTATGAGGCGTATTTGCTGTTTGTGGTGCAAATGGACAAGGTGAAATACTTTACACCGAATTATGGAACTCACCCCCAATTCGGGGAGGCGTTGAAGAAAGCTTCCCAAGAGGGAGTGAAGCTGCTGGCGTATGACTGCGCTGTCACCCCCGACAGCATGGAGATAAAAAGTCCCGTTTGCATAAAATTGTAAATTATGTTCAAATGTCTTTGCAAATTACAGTAAAAAATGTATAAATTTTGTGCAAAATGATGTGTCCAAATGGCTTTACTTTTTGGCAGGAATGTGATATAATATAAGGACATAGAATATTTTGATTTTCATAATAAACTACATATTCCGGAGGGTATATATGGTGGATTTTAATACTAAAAAGAATATGCTTCAAAAATTAAGAAAGAAGCGCGGCGAAAACAAGCTGTTGTGGCTGCCCTGCGTTATTGCGGCGGCTTTTGTCAAGCTGTGGTACGGCACGGTTTGCAGGATAGGTATGGCTTTTTCCGACAAGAACGGGAACTTCCTCGGCATAAAAATGCCAGAAAGACAGCCTAAGTCCCGCAAGATCCGCAGACAGGACGATATTGTCTATATTAAAAAGCCTTTTATCGGAAGGCTTGTTTCTGCTGTTCTGGCGGCGGCGTTTGTGCTTATGGTCGCGCCGGAGCTGAATTTGGTGGATTTGGGTGTAAGGGCGAGTGCGGTCGGAACAGCAGTAAAAGTGCATGAAGATGTAAGCAATACAGATCGTTTCTTTATTCCGAATGACACTAATACATTTGCGTATCTTGAAGATGAATATAATCATGCAACAGATTGTATTTCAGCGGAAGTTACTGATTTTATATTAGGTTATGGAAAAATAAATATAACTTGGCGGTCTGTAATAAACGACGGCTGCCGTCATGTCGATATAAATAACAATCCATGTACAAGCAATAATAGTTTTATTACAGGATATACTGTAAATATTACTTCAGACAAAGGATTTAAGTACAGCAACGATTACCCTGCTTCTCAATTCTCAACAGAAATTGAGGGTCTTCCTACAGGAGATGATTTAACGGTTGCGGTCATTCCCAAGGTTCAGGTGCTGCGCTGGGGATTTCAGCCGGCTGATCCTAATGTTGATGACTCAGAACCAAAGGTTACAAGGCAGACAACGCTTGATCCGATTATTCCGGAGCTGTTGAAAAATCAAAAATCGGAATT
>JAAVHM010000146.1 GCA_014799675.1 Ruminococcus sp.
AAATTCTTTCCACAGCTTCCATAAGGTGCTTCAGCGAATAGGCGTAGGAAATCCTTATATATCCCTCTCCGCTTGCGCCGAAAGCGTCCCCCGGGACGACCGCAACATTGTGCTTGTACAAAAGCTCCTCGCAGAACTTCTGGCTTGTAAGTCCCGTTGACTTTATGGACGGGAAAACATAAAATGCGCCTTTTGGGTCAAAGCAGGTCAGCCCGATATCGTTGAGAGCGTTCACAAGCCACCTGCGGCGGATATTGTACTCGTTCATCATTTTTTCGACCTCACCGTCGCATGATGTCATAGCGGTTATTGCGGCGTACTGGGAAACCGTTGGCGCGCACATGATAGCGTACTGGTGGATTTTAAGCATTTGCTTGATTATTGGCGCAGGTCCCGCAACGTAACCAAGCCGCCAGCCTGTCATTGCAAAAGCTTTTGAAAAGCCGTTCACAAGCAGGGTGCGTTCCTGCATACCCTCAAGCTGTGTTATGGAAAAATGCTTTCCCTCATAGGTCAGCTCGGAGTAGATTTCGTCCGACATAACAAGAATATCGGTATCCTTGATGACCTCGGCGATAGGTTCTAAATCCTCTTTTGTCATTATCGCGCCTGTTGGGTTGTTTGGAAAGGGGAGTATAAGAAGCTTTGTTTTGTCGGTAATTTTGCTTTTTACAGCTTCGGCAGTAAGCTTAAAGCCTGTTTCCTCCGTGGTTTCAATAGGTACAGCAATTCCGCCCGTAAGCTCGACGATAGGCGCATAGCAGACAAAGCACGGCTCAACTATAAGGACTTCGTCTCCCGGGTCGATAAGAGCGCGTATGCCGAGGTCGATACCCTCCGAACCGCCTACTGTAACAATAAGCTCGCTTTCGGGCTGATATTCAACGCCGATTTTTCTTTTGATGTAGCCGCATATAGTTTTCCGCAATTCCATAAGTCCTGAGTTTGCGGTGTAAACGGTCTTGCCCTTTTCAAGGGTGGAAATAGCCGTCTGCCGCACAGACCAAGGGGTGTGGAAATCAGGTTCGCCAACGCCAAGAGATATAACGTTATCCATAGTAGCCGCAATGTCAAAAAACTTTCTTATTCCCGAGGGTTTAAGCTTTTTGCACTTTTGCGAAATAAGTTTATCATAGTCCGTCATGGAGAAACAAAGCCCCTTTCGTCAGCAGCCTCATCGTCAAAGAAAATGCCCTTTTCCTTGTATCTTTTCAGAACAAAATGCGTTGCTGTGGAAATTACGCCGTCAATCGTTGAAAGCCTTTGTGCAACAAAAAGAGCGATCTCCTTGTAGTTCGTGCCGCTTATAGTTACCGCAAGGTCGAACGCACCCGACATAAGGGTAAGGCTTTCCACCTCGTCGTACATCATTATAGTTTTTGCAATATCGTCAAAGCCGCAGTCCGCCTTGGGAGTTACCTTTACTTCGATAAAAGCGGTAACGCTGTTCTTATCGGCAACATCGTCGTTTACAATTGCGGAATAGCCCTTGATGATACCGTTATGCTCGTATTCCTTGATTTTTGCCTCGACTTCGCTTTCGGAAGCTCCCGTCATGGCGGCAAGCTCTTTGCAGGAAAGTCTGGCGTTCTGTTTGAGAAGATTGATAAGCGTGTCCATAGTAAAACCTCCTGAATAAAATATTTTAAAATAATTATGCTTCATTAAAAAGTTTTTTCTTTTATAATTTCTCCGCGATTATTATAAATCCTGTATATTTTCAAATTAGGAAAATTTGAAGACATTTCCTCTACATCGTCCTCATTTTTATAATCGCCGCTGACGGAAATCTCATTGATGTTTGGGAATTCTTTATTCATGAAAATATCAAAAGAATCTTCATGCTCGTCATAATTTACAAAATCAATATCTAAGTATACTTCATTGGGAGAGTTTATGTTAAAGCGATAATAATAACGGTCAACAGGATAAGGCATATCAAATTTTTCGTTAAACCAACACCAAATATATACTTCATTTGGATTTTCAAAATATTGACTGTTGTTAGAGACGTATTCATTTAAATCCGTAAGCTTTTCAAGAATAAGTCTTGCTTTTTCGGTCGTATCTGCTTGAACGTCCACGTGTAATATATTATCTTTATAATTTTGATTTAAGACCTCTATTTCAACCAATATATCGGAAATATCAGCAGTTATCATCTTTTTAGTGTTTTGGATATTTACAAAGTTAATTATTTTTACGAGAATAATTGCTACTGCAATAACGGAAATAACAGTAATAATAAGCATAGCTCTGTGCTTTATACTAAGCATAGATAAACCTCCCGCATTTCTGATATTATACAATTATACCATATTGCAGAATAAAAGTCTACACAATTTTTACGAAATTTGGCTTTCTTTCCTTAAAATAGCATAAATACTCAAATCCCGCTTCTTTGGCAATTTCCGCGCCCTCGGCAATGCCCTTGCCAAGATCCTCGGTCTTGTGAGCGTCCGAACCGAGGGAAAGCACCTCGCCGCCCATATCCTTAAACATTTTTACCCAGTAAAGATTTGGGAAAGCCTGTCCGTAAGCCTGCCGCAAGCCGCTGGTGTTTATTTCAATGCCCTTGTCGTTTTCGATAAGAAGCTTGAAGCTTTCCCTGATAATTTCCTCGTAGGGGGACATATCCACCTTAATGCCGTTGTCGCCCTCGATATATCTCAAAGTATAAGTAAGATGTCCAAGAACGTCGAATTTGCCCCATTTGCAAAGCTTGTAAACTTCACTGTAATATTTTTCAAGCAATGTGGGAACGTCATTTTTTGAAAAATCAATAAACGCAAAATCGTCGTTGTCGGGAAGCTGGTGCATTGAACCTATAACAAAATCAAGCCGCTTGTCCCTGACAATTGCTTCGGAAAGCCCGAAATCGTGGGTAGCCTGTCCAAGCTCAATTCCGCATAGGAAATTTATTTTTCCCGCATATTTTTCTTTAAGGGCGGTGTTTTCTTTCATGGATTTTTCAAAATCCACTCCGAAATCGTATGTATCGTAATCGTTTGGAGCAGCGCCGTAATGTTCGATTGAGAACCACCTGTTTACCTCGCAGTGGTCGGTAAGAGCGTAGGCGGCGTAATCCTTTTCTATAGCGGTCTTAAGCATATCCTCGGGAGAGTTGAAACCGTCGGGGCTGTTTGTGGAATGTGTATGGCAGTCTATAAGCTTCATAAAAGGGACTTCCTTTCAAATAAAAAATATATTTAATTATACCACATTTTTCGTCAAAGCAACATATATTTTTGTAATTGCCGCAAAAATTCGTCAATTACACTAAAACGTTCAATTTGCATATTATGTAAATAAGAAATTTACCCAAAAATTATTTTTAAAGCTATCAAAAAAATTGTTAAAAATCCGCATTGACAGAAGCGCAGGTTTGTGGTAAAATATTTAACGTTGATTTGAATTTTTCAACATAAAATTTTATATGCATGAACGACACACGTTGCGCTTTTGCGCGTAAATCTGATCACGGTACACTTTTCGGATTTGCGTAATTTGCGTAAGCGTGTTTTTTTGTGCTCTTGAAAGGATAATTTTTATGCCAACTAACAAGTTTCAGAAGATGATTTTTGCCCTTATTACCGTAATAATAACGGTTCACGCCTATGTTTTTTACAGCCTGTACGTTGTCAACGGAAGTATTCTTATGGAAATAAACGGTACAAACGGCGTTGTTGCCGCAATAAACAAGCAGGGCGGAGTGTATATGTGCGGTTCGTACGTGCCTATATGGGCTGTGGTACTGGTAGAATTTATATTTGCTTATTTATTGGAAATAATAATGGGAAGCCCGCTTTCGTTCAAGCTTGCCTGCAAGGTTTTCAAACTTGGTGAAACCAATCCCGTGATTTTTGAGACGTCGATAATCTGCGCGACTGTAGGACTTATGTGTCCCGCAATGAGCCTTATCGCGGCGTTTCTGTATTACCCCTATTATGCGGGATTTAACATTGTGACACTGCTTGCGAACTGGTTAAAGCTTGTGTGCTTTAACTTCCCCTTTGCGTTTTTTACACAGCTTTTCTTCATACAGCCCGCCGTTCGGAGCATTTTTAAGCTTATTTTCAGGAAAAATGTTAAAGCTTAACATTTTTTACGTTTTTTGTAAAAATATACATTTTATGGCGTAATACGTACAAATTAAATAAAAAAATGTTTACGCTTGCAACACATTTACTGAAAATATAACATATTTTTATGAAAATGTGCAGGGAATTTTGTTGAAAATTCACCTTTAAATATTTCCTGCTATGTGATATGATAATATACATATTTAATATGCGGCAGTGTTGGGTAATTTTTATGCTGCCTATTTTTGCCGAAAGGGTGGAGCGTTTTAATGAGAGCAGTCGTCACGGTAATAGGAAAGGATACCGTAGGTATTCTTACAAAAGTCAGCGGCATATGCACGGAGTACAATGCCAACGTTATAGAGGTAACGCAGAGCGTTCTTCAGGATATGTTCGCCATGATAATGCTTGTTGATATTTCAAGACTTAACAAGGATTTCACTGAGCTTGTTACACGAATGACAAAGCTCGGCGAGGAGCTTGGCTTGAACATTCATACCATGCATGAAGAAATTTTTAATACCATGCACAAAATTTAACGCCGTAGGAGATTGTATATGATCAACGTTCACGATATACTTGAAACTATCCGTATGATACAGGACGAATGTCTTGATATTCGTACAATTACCATGGGTATCTCGCTCCTGGACTGCATTGACAGCGATATTGACAAGGCGTGCGATAAGGTCTATGAAAAGATAACCCGCTGCGCCAAAAATCTTGTTAAGGTCGGCGAGGACATTGAAAAAGAATACGGTATACCCATTATAAACAAAAGGCTTTCCGTTACGCCTATCGCTATCGTTTCCGCCGCCTGCAGCGCAAGCCCTATCAAGTTTGCGCTAACTATGGAAAAGGCTGCCAAAGCCTGTGGCGTAAACCTTATAGGCGGTTATTCTGCGCTTGTACAGAAGGGCTTTTCTGCGGGAGACAGGAGACTTATCGAGTCAATTCCCGAGGCGCTTGCTTCAACAAGCTGCGTTTGCTCGTCTGTAAACGTTGGCTCGACTAAAACTGGAATCAATCTTGACGCTTGTAAAATTATGGGCGGAATTGTTAAAAAGAGTGCGGAGCTTACGGTGGATAACCAATGCTTCGGAGCTGCAAAGCTTGTTGTATTCTGCAACGCTGTTGAGGATAATCCCTTTATGGCGGGAGCTTTCCACGGCGTGGGAGAACCCGACTGCATTATAAACGTAGGCGTTTCGGGTCCGGGTGTTGTGCGCTCGGCTTTGAAAAAATATCCTGACGCTGACATTACAGGAATTTCCGATGTTATCAAAAAGACCTCCTACAAGATAACCCGTGTGGGACAGCTTGTTGGCGTTACAGCTTCGGAAAGGCTTGGAGTACCTTTCGGTATTGTAGACCTTTCGCTTGCGCCTACTCCTGCGGTGGGGGACAGCGTTGCGTATATTCTTGAAGAAATTGGTCTTGAAAAGTGCGGAGCGTGCGGAACTACCGCGGCTCTTGCTCTGCTGAACGACGCTGTTAAAAAGGGCGGCGTAATGGCTTGCTCGAGGATAGGCGGTCTTTCGGGAGCGTTTATTCCCGTTTCCGAGGACGCAGGAATGATAGCTGCGGCGGAATGCGGCGCGCTTGCCATTGAAAAGCTTGAAGCTATGACGGCGGTATGCTCCGTGGGTCTTGATATGATATGTATTCCGGGAGACACAACGGAGGACGTTATTTCCGCAATAATCGCCGATGAAGCCGCTATAGGAATGGTGAACAGCAAGACTACCGCTGTAAGAATTATCCCTGCTATAGGCATGAAAGAGGGAGACGTTCTCGACTGGGGCGGACTTTTCGGAAAGGGTCCGGTTATGAGGGTAAATACTTATTCTCCGTCCAAATTCATAAACAGAGGCGGTCAGATCCCTGCGCCGCTTCACAGCCTGAAAAACTGATCAAATGTATAAGGCAATGCCGTCTGTACCGTTTTAAAAGGGTACAGACGTTACTGCGTAAAAACAAATGCATTATCTCTGAAAGGAATGATTTTTAATATGGAAAATATTATTGCAAGCATTCTTGAAATTGAACAGAAAGCCAAGGAAAGGCTCGAAGAGGCTGAAAAGAAAAAAAATCAGCTTATCGCCGATGCTAAGGCGGAACAGGAAAAGCTTATCAAGGACAAGATAAAAGAGGCTGACGAGAAGCTTGACAAAATGAGCATGGACGAGAAAAAGAAAGCTGAAGAAAAGCTTGCCGAAATAGAGGAAAACACCAAAAAAGAGATAAGCCGTCTTGACAATGTTTTTGAAAAGAGCCGCAAAAAGTGGGAAGACGAGATTTTCAGCGCGATAATAAACGTCTGAAAATCGGTCTTAAACTATATTTTAGGCAGGTAACAATACAGAAGTATTGTTACCCATGGGAGCATTTTACCCTTATTGGTATAGTACGTCTAAAAGGGTAAAGGCTCAGCCTTTTCGGGAAAGGGGAGAAGCCTTGCAGTGCTAAGGAACTATAACGCAACTGTTGCAAAAATTATGGCAATATACGGAAAACGTATAAGACCGCAGGATTACACCGAAATGATGAACAAGCAGAACGTTTCCGAGGTGGCGGAATATCTAAAAAGGAACACTCACTACAATGAGCTGCTTTCTTCCATAGACACGAACACCATTCACAGAGGAATGCTTGAAAATCTGCTTAGAAGAAGCGTTTTTGAGACGTATATGAGGATAACGGGCTTTGAGCATATTTCCAAGCAGGAATTTTACAACTACAAGATACTTCAGACGGAAATTGACGAGATACTGCGGTGTATCCGTTTTATAAACGCTAAGTCCCAGAAGCTTATTACAGACGTTCCCATTTACATCAATCATCTTACGTCCTTTGACCTGCTGGAGCTTGCAAAGATAACCGATTTTAACGAGCTTTTGACTTTCCTTAAAAAGACGCCTTATTATGATGTGCTTAAGCATATACATCTCGGCAAAGACGGACTGGTGGATGTTACAAAGTGCGAAACTCTTTTGAGGTCGTATTATATCGAAAGACTTAAAAGTTCGCTGCACTTCAAAAAAAGCGATGTTGAGCAATTTGTGATGTTTCTTGACTCTGACATTGATTTTATAAACATCATCAACGCATACAGGCTTACGGCATTTTTCGGCGCATCGGATGAAGAGATAGAAAGAGATATGCTCCCGTTTTACGGAAAGCTTTCCGCGGCAAAGCAGAAAGAGATTTACAGCGCGCCGAATTCGGAGGAGTTTATCAAAAGGTTTTCCAAAACATATTACGGAAAGCAAATGATCGAGAACGGATATGACATTAATTCCCTTGAACAAAGCGCACAGCGCATGAGATACAAATATGCAAAGCTTATGCTCAAACGGTCGTCTTCTGCTCCGGTAAGCGTGTATTCGTTTATCTTCCTTTTAGAGATAGAGGTGCAGAATTTAATAAGCATTATTGAGGGCATACGCTATGGCATAGAGGTAAATAAAATTGCTTCGCTTATTATTATGTAAAGAGGTGACGGCTTAATGTCAATAGAAAAAATGGAGCTTGTCAACATTGCTGGACTTACTAAGGACTTGGATACCGTCCTTATAAAGCTAAGCGACTGCGGCTGCTTCCATATTGAGTCCGCTTCAAAGATAGCGGGAAAAAAGAACGGCTTTACCACCCTTAAAGAGGAAAACCCCTACACACCGCTGCTTAAACAGCTAAGCGAGATCTCGGCGCAGTCGGGCGTGAAATTCACAAGCGCGGATTACAGCGATGTGGAGGAGGAGAGCCTGTACAAGCTTGAACAGTACATCAGAAAAGTACGGCAAAAGCTGAACGATCTGAAAGAAAGCGAAAACAAGGCAAAGGAAATGCTTTCTGTTCATGAACAGGCTATGTTTCAGGTAGACCATCTTCAAGGTATGCCTGCGGATTTTCAGCAGATATTTTCCTGCGAGCATATAAAGGTTCGTTTGGGACGTCTCCCCGCGGACAGCTTTG
>JAAVHM010000147.1 GCA_014799675.1 Ruminococcus sp.
AGTTCCTGTCATATATAATGGTTTCCTCAACATAAAGCTGATATTCGGCAAGGTAGGTTTTCTTCTCGTAAACGTTCTGATTGTTTGCAAAAACGTTCAAATACTCCATTGGTTTTAGAATTCTCATAACAGGACTTCCAAGAACGTCTCCCTTATTTTTTATCTTCATCATTTCGCAGGCAGCCTTGTTGATGAGCTGGACTTCAAAGTCCTCGTTAAGAACAAGGATACCGTTAGGAGTGTTATTGATAATGTTGTCGGAAAGGGATTCCGCCTTATCCTTAAGGTATGGCAGACACATTGTAAAGTCCGCCTTGCCCTGATATACTGCAACTGCTTTTTCACGGCAGGTATTATATCCGCAGCTTCCGCAGTTAAGCTCGTGCTCGGGAGTGGTCTTGCCCATTTTAACAAGAATTTCCTTGATCTGAGCTTCGCTTGGGTAATCCTTGTACGCCGCTTCAACGGCGAATGTTTTCTTAATGCTTTCCGATTCGGGAAGCTCTGTGAGGCAGTCGCTTTTGCCTGCATATTTATCAACCGCAAGATAATTCTTGACAGGCTCTGCCTTGATTTTCTCCATAACGGGACCGTTTATGCAGCTTCCCGCACAGGCGGACATTTCTATAAAGCAGTTCTTTATCTCGCCGCTTCTGATATCCTCCAAAGCGCGGCGGCAGTTGTCCATGCCGTCGATAACAAGAAAGCTGTAATCAAGGTCGTCTCTGTCCATGGAACGGAGTATACCGCCCGATGTGGGGAACAGGGCTGATTTGTTCACGCTCTTGTCGTCCTCGCATGGGGTAAGCGTAACGCCCTCTTCGCTAAGCCAGCCTGTGAACTCTCCGAAAGTGAGGACTGTGTCCGCATAGCCCTTATACTTGTCCGCTTCTTCCTTTTTGGAAATGCATGGACCGATAAACACGACGTATGCGTCGGGGTCTTTTTCCTTTATGTACTTGCTGTGCGCCTGCATTGGCGAAAGCACATGGGCAAGGTGGGGTATCTGGTCGGGGTAATATTTCTGAATAAGTGTATTTACCGTATGACAGCAGGAAGAGATAAGGACGTCCGTGCTGCCCTCTTTGAGTATTTTTTCATACTCCTTTTTCACTATCTCTGCGCCGACGGAGGTTTCCTCCGCATAGGCAAAGCCAAGCTTTTTGACCGCCTCGGACACCGCCTTTATTCCCACGCCGTAGTTTGCCGCAAAGGACGGCGCAAGGCTTGCAACCACCTTTTTGCCGTCGGCAATCGCGCTTTTAACATTCCGCACGTCGTTCCGTATCTGCTTTGCGTCCTGAGGACAGACAACATAGCAAGTACCGCAGAGTATACACTCGTTTGGAAGAATATGCGCCTGACTGCCCGAAAACTTGATAGATTTTACGGAGCAGTGTCTTATGCACTTATAGCAGTTTTTACAATCTGATGTTTTAAGCTGCAGATAATTAAAATTTTCAGTCATTTATTGTTCAACCTTTCACGGGGCATTCCCCTAAAAATATTATACCTTATCAAGAATATGCTCTTTGAAAATTCCGTCAAAATTCTCGGGAGAAACGCCGCAAACTATGTCCTCGTCAACCTTTATGGTAACGCCTGTGGTACATTTACCCAGACAGAACGCCGCCGAAAGGTTTACCTTTTCCTCAAGACCGTTTTTCTCGATATTTTCTTTCATAAGCTCGATTATTTTATACGAGCCTCTGAGGTGACATGAGCTTCCCACACAAACATATACATTCATAACACAACATCCAATCTATAATTTTTTTTGCATTTCAAACCAAATATGCATTCGGCATAAAACGACAAGTTTCTTTATATAATAATATACCATTTTACAGCCGTTTCGTCAATAATTTTTCGGTAATATTTTTACTAAACCGCCGAATTTATCCTGCTCCGAAGCTTTTCGGAAAGTACCGACAGGGACGCGGCTATGTTCACGTCCTGCACGATTATTTCCTCGGGGAGCTTCAAGTCAGCAGACGAAAAATTCAGTATCGCTTTTATACCGCACTTTACAAGCAAATCCGCGGCAAGCTGCGCGCTCCTTGCGGGGACGGTGATTATACCGATATGAATATTCATTCTCTCGCAGAGGTTTTTCATTTTTTCCACGGAAAAAATCTGCTTGCCGTTCACCTGCGCGCCTATTACCGAGGGACTTATATCAAACGCCGCGACTATATTCAAGCCGTATGACCCAAATCCGTCGTAGGCAAGAAGCGTCCTGCCCAGATGCCCTGCCCCGATTATTACCGCGTCGCTGGTGTTTTCGCACTCCAGAAAGCCGTTAAGCAGGTCTATCAGGTCGTTTGCCGCATACGTTTCACAGCCGACCTCCGCGCCTATACAGGCAAGGTCGTCCAATGGGTCTGCGCCCTCGGGCATAAATTCGGAGCAGATATCCGCCGCATAAATTATTTCCGCGCCCATTCGCTTCTGCGCCTTAAAGTACTCCAGATATTTCGGAAGTCTCGACAACGCGGCTCTGGGGACGCTTTTTAATGAGGAATTACCACTCATAAAACCAACCTTCCCTTAAAGATTAAGGATATTGATAGCGTCAAGAATTGACTTCTCGGCGGCTTCCTTTCCGTATTTGTCGACTGCCATTTTGTCCTTGGGTCCGTGGGTAAGACAGGCGGGACCGCCGATACAGCCGTCGATACAAGCCATTCCCTCGATAAAGTTCTCGCTGCCTACGCCTTTCTGCGCTTTGAGCAAGGCGGTTTTACAGTTGTCAATGCCGTCACAGGAAACTGCGTTGAGCTTGAACACGTTGTCGGGAATTTCCATTTCCTTGAGAGCCTCGGCAACAGCGTCCGCAAGTCCGCCGCTTCTTGCGAAAATTCTTCCGAAATATGAGGCGTTGTCCAAGGGCTGGTTGTCAAGCTCGTTAAGCTTGATGTCCCTTGAATCGAACAGAGCCTGCAATTCCTCAAAGGTGATAACGTTGTCGATATACTTTTTAACGCTGTCCTTTTGAGCTTCCGCCTTTTTAGCGGTGCATGGTCCGATAAACACAATTTTACAGTTCGGCTCGTGCTTTTTCATGTACGAAGCAATTTCCGCCATTGGCGAAAGGTTGTGAGAAATTTTATCTTTCATATCGGGGAACTGTGTCTCGATATACCGCACGAAAGCGGGACAGCAGGAGCTTGTCAGGAAGCCCTTTTCCACAAGCTCGGAAGCTTCCTTGTAGGCGACCATATCTGCGCCGAGAGCAGCTTCCATAACGCTTCGGAAGCCAAGCTTTTTAAGTCCCGAGACCACCTTGCCGAGAGGGACGGAAAATTGTCCCGAAATAGAGGGCGCGACCACGGCGTGGACGTTATACTTGCTGTTGCCCTCGGAATTTTTTATAAAATCAATTGTATCAAGTATGTATGACTTATCGCTTATTGCGCCGAAAGGACACTGATAAACGCACGCGCCGCAGGCGATACACTTCTCGTCGTCTATCTTTGCACAGCGGTTCTCGTCTATAGAAATAGCCTTTGGTTTGCAGGCTCTTACGCAGGGTCTTTCGCTCTTGACAATTGCAGAATATGGGCAAGCCGCAAGGCAGCGTCCGCACTCAACGCATTTTGATTTGTCAATTACCGCTTTATGGTCGACTATTGTAATAGCTTCCTTGGGGCAAGCGTTCATGCACCTGTGGGCGATACAGCCTCTGCACGCCTGTGTGACCTGAATTCCGTCAACGGGACACTCGTCGCAGGCAATAGGCAGGACTTCGATAACGTTGCTGCTTTTTCCCTGATTCATTGCAAATTTTACACGCTCGTTGACGATCGCACGCTCCTTATAGATACAGCAGCGCATTGTGGGCTGGGGTCCGGGGACGATTATATTGGAAATATCCAGCATTCCCTCCTCCAGTCTGCCGTCGAACGCAAGTCTGGCAACCTCGCGCAAAACCTTATATTTAAGCTCCTGCACACTGGTATCAAACATCATAAGCTTTACCATTCCTTCCCTAACAGATATTTAAGAAATTAAGAAGCAAGAGGCAAGAAATTTTATCTTACCCTGCTGTAAATTTTTTCTGAATTTATTTTTAAATATACATTTTTGCACAATTCGACAAATATATTATAACACATTGTCGGGCAGGCTGTAAATAACCTAAACGGAATGTGTCATATAAAATTGTGCATATTAAAATTTTTACAGCTAATAAATTTTATAGCAATGCTTCAGCGATTATGTTAATTTTGCGAATTTTCCCAACCCTTGCAGACATCAATCCAGTCCTCGGGGGCGGCGTATTTTTCAAGCTCTTCTATGGTAAGCTCTATCTCGCTGTTGGAGCTTCCGCAGGCAGGGAAAACCGTTTCAAAGCGTTTCAGCGACTCGTCGAGGAACACCCGCACGCCCTCGTTTACGCCAAAGGGACAGATCCCGCCAACGGCGTGACCTATAAGCTTTTCCGCGTCCTCGTGGGTAAGCATTTTCGCTTTCAGACCGAAACGCTCCTTAAAACGCTTGTTGTCGATTTTTGTGTCCCCCGCCGCAACTATAAGTATTACCCCGCCGTCCTTGTCGTAAAAGGAAATTGTTTTTGCTATCATTCCGGGCTCTCGTCCCAGAGCCTTTGCCGCAAGCTCAACCGTTGCGCTTGACACGGGAAGCTCAACTATCCTGTTTTCCACACCGAATTTTGATAAATATTCTCTTGCTTTTTCTATTGACATTTTAACCGTCCTCCAATCGTTTTGATAGTTACATTATACTACATTTCTTTCGACTTTACAAACTTTCGTACTAAAAATGTTATCCAGTAATAATAAATGCTACTGTGTGCACCTATTCAGAAAATCTTCAATATCAGTACCTACAATTTCATATCCTTGTTTTCCAATATCAGCGTAAATTTTCTTACTTTCACCGACCATTAAAATGGTCTGCCCACATATTGCTCCGAACGGAATAATGTTTTCCAAATACTCTGTTTTTAAACTCTCCTGACTTAATAACAGTCCATGACCATAATTTTCAACAGAAAACTCTATGTCTCCATAGTAATGTTTAATGCCGTATGTAATGCGTTCATCATTTGAAAACTTAAAAGCAATACCGTCCAAATTATTTATTATTTCATATGCGTAGTCAAAAAACATATATCCGTCTCGTATCATTTGGTCTATATATTTAATCGGTTTATCTGTATGCCGATTTTCTGTCCAGCCGACAGAATACAATTTGTCAAGCATTATCTTATTAATTTTTTGAATATTTATCAAATTAATTCGCCCCCAAACATTTTGATAATTACATTATACAACATTTTCGGCGGCTTTGCAAGAATTATTGACACATTGAAAAAAATGTGCTATTATTGTTACAGTAAATAAAAAAGGAACTTTTAGAAATGAAAAAATGTAAACTTCTTGCAATTATTTTTTCGGCGGCGTTTTTGTGTTCATGCTCAAAAGAACCCGCTGTCACAGAAACGGAAACGTCCGCGACCACTGTTTCGGAGGACAACAGCTACGCTCTTGTACGTCCATGGGTCGGAAGCGAACTGCTGGACAGTATTTTTTACTGCGGAGAATACCGTCCCCTGCCCATTGCTGCGGAGGAAAATGCAGACCTCGAAAACCTGTCCGAAACAATATTTTTTGAAAACGGCTCGGCAGCGGCAAAATACGACGAATTCAGAAATGTTATCGGGCTTAGATTTGAAAGGGATTCCGCGCCCGACGATTTTTCGGTTTATGGGATAGACTTCAAGTCCCGTCCCTATGATATTCCCGACAAGGTTGGATTTGCAGACAGCATTTACGGAGATATTAACGAGACTATAACCTACAGATTTTACGGCGGCGGGATCACCGAGCTGACGTTTGTTTACACCGAGAGAAGTCTTGTTTCGGTGTATATTGAGGCGTGAAAATGATTTTCATAAGAATTTCAAAACACAAAAACCGTGACGATTTTTTTCGCCGCGGTTTTATTGTTTCAATAATTTTATATTAATTTTCCTCCGCCCCTAAAATTATCTTGATCTCAATTCTGCTTTTGGCTCGGTAAACTGTTACCACAAGTTCTTCCCCAGACTTGAATTTATCCTTTACGGCGTTAAGCTCCTGCATGGTTTTTATGGGCTTTCCGTCTGCGGAAACTATTATGTCCCCCGAACGTATTCCCGCCGTATCCGCCGCTGAATTATTTTCAACAAATCGGACATACACCCCTTGGGGCAGGTCGTAATATATGGCGATGTCCTCGGTGACGTCCTCGCCGCTTATGCCTATGCGGGGTCTGCCAGATATGAAGCCGTTTTTCATTAGCTCGTCAATTATCGGCTTTGCGGAGGTTATGGGAATTGCAAAGCCCAGCCCCTCGGCGGAGTCGGAAATAATTTTGCTGGAATTTATCCCTATGACCTGACCGCAGGAATTAAGCAGGGGTCCGCCGCTGTTTCCCGGGTTTATGGCGGCGTCCGTCTGAATGAGGGTCATTGTGTACTCGTCAACGGTGATTGTGCGGTCCAATGCGCTGATTATGCCGCTTGTTACAGAGCCGTAAAGCTCGAAGCCAAGGGGGTTGCCTATTGCAACGGCAAGCTCCCCCTCGGATAAAGCGCTGCTGTCCCCGAATTCGGCGGCGGACAATTTCGCTGCGCCTGTGTCTATTTTTATAACTGCAAGGTCGGTGCGGCTGTCCGCGCCCACAATTTCGGCGGGGTACTCGCTTTTATCGGAAAGCACAACGGTAACGCTTTCGGCTTTGTCGGAGGAATTTTTCACCACATGGGCATTTGTGACAATGTAGCCGTCCTCCGACATTATTATGCCTGTACCCGTGCCGACGGTGCTTTCCCCGAAGCGTGAGGAAATTCCCACAACCGAGGGCTTTGCCTTTTTCACTATTTCGGGGACGGTCAATTCTCTGGACACTTGGGACAGGACAAACGCGCTTTTAACGTCCTCGTCTGCGGGGATAGTTTCACGCTCCGAATAAAGATAGAAAAATCCCGCAGCCATGAAAATAATTGCCGCCGCGCCTATTACCGAAGAAACTCCGAAGCCGCTTTTTCCTGCGGACTCGGAGTTTTTGCTGCCAAATCGAATTCTCATCACATTTACTCCTTAAAAAGCTTTTACGCTTATTTTGCCCGTAAATGTGAATTATATATCAATTATTTTTCTTTTTTCATTTTTGAGGGAAGCTCTGTAAGGTACGGAATTGCCAACCCTACAAAAAGTAGGATTATTCCAACTATTCCCTGCGGGTTAAATCTGAAGCCTGCGGGGAAAATGTGCGCTACCGAACCCATTATAAGTCCTAAAATAAGGCAGTAAGTCCCCTGCCGAAATTTTTTAAGCAGGACGTCGATAATTTTTACAGCAGTAAAAAGTCCGATAACTGCGCCCGCTGCAAACACGGCAAGCACGGCAATATCAAGATTTGCGACCGCGCTTATTATTGAATCGTATGCGCCGAAAACTTTCATTATCATCGAACCGCTTACTCCGGGAATTATCATTGCCGCCGCGCCGATAAAGCCCATTATAATGTAAAGAACTATGTCCCTTGCGGTTAGAGCCGCGCCCTCGGTAAACGTACTTCCGCCCTCGTTCATAAACAGAAGCGCAACCATAAAAAGTACACCTATAAAAAACGGTATAAGATTTACGGGACGAATTTTAGGGGTTTCCTTTTTGCACTCCCGCATTATCGTTGGAATACTTCCTATAATAAGTCCTAAAAAGAAAAGCTGTGTGGGGACGTAGTACGCTTCAAAAAGCTTGTCCAGAACCACGGAAGTACAGAAAATGCCGATAACCATTCCCAACCCAACGGGGATAAGGAACGGCATATTTTTTATCAGCTTTTTAATATTCGGGGTAATGGCTTCCATAAGCCTGTCGAAAATTTTTGTAACAACGGCGATAGTTCCGCCGCTTACCCCCGGAATGGCGTTGCCGATACCCATTGCTATGCCTTTCAGGACGAGGATAATGCTGTCCTTAGCTTTGCCGAAAAAGTTCATTTTAAAAGTCCTTTCGTAAATTTCTATAGAAATATTATTGCATATTTCAACAAAAAAAGCAAGCGGTTTTGCAATATAATTAATACAAATTTTTTCTATCCTCTATCTCCTATTCTCTGACAATCTAAAAAAAAGAACTGCCGACCTGACAGTTCTTGATTTATATTAATTAATATGGCTTTAATAGCACGCTAAATGTCTTGGGGGTATCACTCCGATCCTTTAGATTTTCAGTTTACTCCAAACACTCCTCATAAAGCATCTCGTCCTTTCATAAATTATTGACGGGATAAACTGCTTATGCCATGGGACTCACTCCTCAAAATTCATATTTCCTGCGGGGCAATTTAAAACAAATCATATAAACCACTCCTGTAAGAAATTTCGGTTCAAGAGAATGGGACTATGCCATTGGACTCACTCCTTAAAATTTATAT
>JAAVHM010000148.1 GCA_014799675.1 Ruminococcus sp.
AACGACTAACAGTTATTGAAAAAGTCTCCAAAATTCAAAGACAAACAAACCGTTACCCATAAAACAAGTTAATAAAATAAATGAAAATTTATACTTTTACTCTGCGGTTAAAAATTATGGATTGTCATACAAATTTGTATACCACGGGGCTATTTTTGTGTGATATAATTGGTTTGTGACGATTTTGGTCGTATAATGCCGACCGACAAAATGAAAGGAGCTTATATTTATGAAACAATGCGAAAAAGGTCATATTTACGATGAAAAAGCTTATATCGACTGCCCATACTGCAGCCAGAACGGCGCGGTAGGCACACGTCCTCTGGAAAGCGGCGGTGCATCTGCCCCCGAATTTCCAAAGACTGCTCCACTTGAAAGCAGCAGCGCACCCAATTTCCCCGCAACGCAGCCTGTAAGCGCTCCCGCGCGTCCCAAAAAGGAAATGAGCGCGACTATCGCTCTGAACACCAATGAAGCGGGTATCTCTCCCGTTTGCGGCTGGGTGGTCGTTACGGAGGGCGACAACAAGGGCAGGTCTTACACTGTACACAGCGACAAAAATTCCATTGGCAGAGGTTCGCAGTTCGATATAAACCTTTCCTTTGACAACGCGATATCAAAGGAGGGCGACGCGACTATCACCTACGATTCAAGGGGAAAGAAATTCTTCGTTACCCTTTCGTCGGGAAAAAACAATGTTTACCACAACGGAAATCTTCTGCTTACGCCCGAAGAGATCAAGGATTACGACGTTCTTGAAATAGGCACGACCAAGCTGGTGTTCAGAAGCTTCTGCAACGAGGAATTTACATATTGATATGGCGGATAAATTTACAGTCAGCCTTTGCATTTCAGGCTCTGACATAAACGAGATAGCTATAGGAAATGCACAGCGGCGCGGCGCGCGTGATTATCAGGAGGACAGCTTCGGCTATACGCCTCTTGAAAAAGCCGAATCAGAGGGCTTTGCGGCAGTTGTGGCGGACGGTATGGGCGGATTGTCCGCGGGAGATCAGGTGAGCGCATACGCTGTATCGGCAATTATTGAAATGTGCTCGCAGATAGGAAGTATTTCGCCTGTTCACACCAAATTCAGGCAGATGATCTCGGCAATAAACCGCGAGGTAGTCCGAGGAGAAAGCGGCGGCGGGTGTACTGCTGCGGCTGTTTTCTGCCGAGGCGACGGGGTTTACTGGTGCAGCGTCGGGGACAGCCGTATCTACATATTCAGAAGCGGTATTATTTTTCAGCTGTCCGAGGACGGCGATTATCAGAACCGTCTTCTTGACGATGTTATTGCGGAAAAGCTCACATATGAAGATATGCTGGAAAACGAGAAAAAGGATTCTCTTGTGCAGTATATAGGCAGCAAGGACGAGCCTGAACCTGATGTAAATGTTCTTCCGCTTATACCTCAAAGCGGCGACAGGATCCTTATTTGCAGCGACGGAGTTTACAACGCGCTGTCATTGGAAGAAATGTCCCGCGCGCTGTCAAATCCCGCCCGGGAAGCCGCCGACGCTCTGATAGAGGAGATCGTAAAGAAAAATTACGAAAATCAGGACAATAACACGGCGGTCGTTCTTGAATTTATTTAATGAAAGGAAAGTTACATATGAAGACTATATTTAAAAGAATTGTATGCGTCTTTACGGCGTTTATTATGACTATGATGTACGGCGTTACCGCGTTTGCCATATCAACATCAAGCGAGGCGAGAAACGGAGTTGTTTACGTCTCTTTGAACGGCGGTCACGGTTCGGGCTTTGCTATCGGCGACCCCAACAAACCTGTTGAGTATATTGTTACAAATTCTCACGTTGTTGCCCGCGGAAAAGTCGGAGACCAGGCAACTGTGGTTTTTTCATTGGCAGCCAACAAATATGTTATCGGAACTGTTGTAGAAATTGATATAACAAAAGATATTGCTGTAATAAAGCTTCCCGAACCTACTACAGAGCGAACCGCGCTTATTATATGCAAGTCGGACAATGTAGATTATGACGATAATTTTACTGCATTGGGCTATCCATTTAATTCGGAGACAAACAACATTGACGCTTCTGAGATAACCATGACAAGAGGCGCTATATCTCAAAAAAGATATGACGCAAATCATACTACAGACGTTTATCAGATCGACATTGACATAAATCCCGGAAACTCGGGCGGTCCTCTGGTAAATTCCAAAGGCGAAGTCGTCGGAATAAATACATACTATAACGTACAGGAAGATCAGTACGGAACTGCGGTAAAAACGAGTTACGCCGTATGTATAGACGCATTGACCGAAATGATAAGCAAGGAAAAATACGGCTACGTTCTCTCAACCGATAAGCCGTCCTTTAATCCTGTTCTGATAATCATTATTGCCGTAATTGTTTTAGCGGCGGCAGGAATTGTGATTTTCCTGATGAAAAAGAAAAAAGCGGTACCCGCAGCATCTGCGGCTTCATCTGCACCTGCGGCTGCTCCCGCACCTGCTCCAAACGCCGCTGTGTCTGCTCCCGCGCAAAGCTCGGGCAATCCAAACGGCTCGGTAATAATCTGCGAAAAGGGCGTTCTTGCGGGACGTACTTTCCCTATCGGCAGCGGAATTATCATAGGCAGAAACACAGAGAAATGCAGCGTATGCTTACCCATAGATACAAAGGGTATTTCGGGAGTTCACTGCGAGATACGCAAAACAGCAAAGGGCTTTGAGATAATCGACCGCGGCTCTTCCTACGGCACGACCCTCGGCAGCGGTCAGAAGCTTACGCCAAACGTTCCCGTGTTCATTCCCGACGGAACATATTTCACACTCGGAAGCGCTGAACAGCTTTTCCAGATAAGGTACTGATATGAATATTGATTTTTATAATTATTCGGGCAAAGGCGGCAGACCCGTCAACGAGGACAGCTTTATATGCGGAGAAAACTATTTTGTTGTGTCGGACGGTCTCGGCGGTCACGACAACGGCGAAATAGCCTCCGCTTCTGCCGTAAAATACATATTGGAAAATTTCCACTCCGATATATCAAACGAAAGCATATCGCAGCTCCTTGCGGGAGCAGACGAGGCGGTAAGGGAATCGGGCATGGGCGGCAAAGCAACGGCAGCCGCTTTGTTTACCGACGGCGACAAAATAAGGATCGCAAACGTCGGCGACAGCAGGGTATATTATTTCCGCCGCGGCAGGATAATTTTCCGCACCAAGGATCATTCCGTGTGTCAGGCTTCCGTTGACATGGGAGAAATGACGGACAACGACGTTCGGAACAGCGCGGATCGCTCGGGTCTGTTCAAGGTACTGGGCGATTCCGAGCCGCTTAAGCTTCCGAAGCCTTACGATACGATCGACCCGCAAAACGGCGACGCATTCCTGATATGCAGCGACGGCTTCTGGGAACATCTTTACGATATTGAAATGGAAGCCGACCTGCTCAAATCCGAAAACGCCAGCGAATGGCTCACGCATATGCTGAAGCGGCTTCTTTTGCGTTCGGAAAATAACGGCGACAATTTTACTGCAATATGCGGTATCATTAATGCGCCTGACAAGATACCGAGTACCGTATCAATTTCGGACGGCGTTCCTTCCAATATACCTTCAACATTGGAGATTGCAGATACGAAAGGTAAGTCCGATGCAAAAAATCTGATAATTATTTTATCGGCTGTAATAGCTGCTGCCGCGATCGGAGTTATTGCGGCAGCATTATTGCACAGCGTTGAAGATACAGGCGGAGATACGGAAGAAAGCCGTTTTACAGAACACAGTTCAGAGCCTGACATTTCTTACAGTTTACCGATACTGACGGAACCCTCCGATACAACTGAAACAACGGATAGTTCGGAAATACCCGAAATTCCGGATATAACTGAAATGCCCGATACAACAGACATAACGGACAACTCGGATATAACTGAAATGCCCGATATAACGGACACTACAGAAACCTCGGATATACCCGAAATGCCCGATATAACGGACACTACAGAAACCTTGGATATACCCGAAATGCCCGATATAACGGACACTACAGAAACCTCGGATATACCCGGTATCCCCGATATAATCAGCGCAGCTTTATAACAATAAGAGGTAGGTAAAAACAATGATTGAAATAAATGGCAGGCATTTCTGTGAGAATTGCTTTGAGGAAACAACATCATCTGCTTGCGCTCACTGCGGCTACGACCCGTCTGTGACAGTGAGCGACCCCACAATGCTCGCGCCCGGAAGCGTTCTTCTCGGCAAATACATTGTCGGCAAGGTAATAGGAAAAGGCGGCTTCGGAGTTACATATCTGGCTTATGACGCATCTGCGGGCAGAAAGGCGGCTATCAAGGAATTTTTCCCATACGGAGTGGCCCTGCGCGCAACAGGTACTCCCACCGTATCGGTCTCGTCTATGGATAACGCAAACGCCTTTAAGCTGGGCGCGGAAAAATTCTACGACGAGGCAAAGCTTGTTTCAAGATTTAACGGGAACCCCAATATTGTGGGAGTTTACGAATTCTTTTACGAAAACGACACGGTATATTTCGCAATGGAATATCTTAAAGGTCATACCCTTAAAGACCACATTAACGAACACGGCGTTATCAGCGCGCCGCAGGCTCTTTTTATCGCGCAGAACGTTTCCAACGCCCTTATGGCGGCGCACAGCTCCTCTGTGCTGCACAGGGATATTTCCCCCGACAACATAATCCTCTGCGATAACGGGGACGTTAAGCTGATAGATTTCGGCGCGGCAAGACAGGTCGTCGCGGAACATTCGCAAAGCTTTTCCGTTATCCTGAAGCCCGGCTTTGCTCCACTTGAACAGTATCAGAAAAAGGGCAAGCAGGGTCCATGGACGGATATTTATTCATTGGGCGCAACGCTTTATTATGCGCTTACGGGAGACATTCCCGAAGACCCCATGACCCGTCTGGACGACGACAGCGAGTTCAGCTCCAATCGGTTCGGCATAAATCAAGAGATGTGGGATATCATCTACAAAGCGACAATGCTGAAGATCGAGGACAGATACGCCGATATTTTTGAAATGAAAAACGCTCTCGGCAAGGTGTCGTATCAGCCCGAGCCTGTAGTCGTCCCCAATGCGGTCAGCGAGCAGAAGCCCGAATTCCGCACCGCCCTCCCCTACGGAATGACGCGGAACGAACCTGCTCCTCAAACCGTCAGTCAGAACACAAACGTTACAGCCGCTTACGGTAATACCGTAAAACAGGCAGAAAGCACTCCACTGCCCCAAACGGGAGATTTCTTCCGCAAGCATTTGCGGGCTGTTATCGCGGTATCATGCGTTCTTGTTATCTCTATAGCAGCTGCGGTCGCATTGCCGAGTATGTTAAATAATTCCCGCAATGACGATATCACGGACGATTACAGCTATAACGGCGAAGCTGTTCCCGTTGACAATAATTATGGCAATGAAACATTGCCTGTCACAGGTACTTCCGCGCCGCCTGAAACAACGGCGGCAACAACTACCGCTGCAACCGAGTATAAGCCCACGGTCAAAATACCTGCGGACAGATTGTATTATTCTTCTATGAAATCCGAATTCAAACCGATATATGAAGCAATATACAGCGGTCTTGAAAATATGCAGACCGCGATCACGCTTCCCGCGCACGACTGTTCGGATGACACAGTAAATGTCATATATTACGAAGTGCTGTACGATAACCCGCAGTTTTGCTATGTAAGCGACTGTAAGATAGGCAAAACGCTTGACCCGAACTATGTTACGGAAGCAAACCCTGAAACGTTAGATACATTCGCAACTATTATTTTAGGCGGAATAAATAAGTCCGACAAATTAATCGCTCTTCGCGATATTCACGATAAGCTTATCGAAAACATGACTTTTGTGGATAGGTATTCCACTAAAACCTGCACGTCGGCATACGGAGCTATTGTAGACGGTGTTGCGGACGATCTGGGTGTTGCCAAGGCGTTCTGCTATTATGCGCAAACTATGGGTCTGCCATGTTATGTTGTTGACGGAACATTTGGTGAAGAATTACCGACAGCATGGTGCAGAGTAAAGCTTGACGGAACTTGGTATAATGTTGACGTTTACATGGACTGTTTTATAGAAGAGTATATAAGGGAAGAGACGGAAGTTCCGGTGGACAATAATGGAGGATATTACCACACATTTTTCCTTACAAACGATACATTTATAAAATATTGCGAATATAATCCAAATCCAGAGTATAATTTTATATTCAGCGAAGGCTATGCGGCGGATTCTTCCTATATCAATTACTATATTGAAGAGGGCGGAAAAAACTATTATGCTTACGGCAATGTTGACGAGACGTATGACTTAGTTGTTAAGTGGGCAGTATCGTGCTATAATGAGGGCTATACCCAATCATATGTATATATTTCATCAATAATTATCGATGATGTTTGGCTGAAAGCAAACGATAATTTTATTTCCGATTTAAGAGAAAAATACGGAATAAATATTTCAGGTGCGTCTGCTATCTATTTGCCCGATAAAGGACAATTTCAAATTACTCTAAAGCCTTGAGCAATCGCAGCCTTTTATATTGTTCAAAACATTTCGTTAAAGATTGACAAAACCATACATTTTATGGTATAATTTGAAGAGACAGACGAGCTTCTATATGCGAATATTTCGTCTGTCTCCCGACATTTTTACATTTGCTGAGTCAAATAATGGCATAATAACAAAGAGGTGAAAACAATGATCGAGATAAACGGCAGGAATATCTGCGAAAACTGCTTTGAAGAGACGGCGTCGTCCGTATGCGGCTGCTGCGGCTACGACTCCGAAAATAACGCCAACGACCCGTCAATGCTTGCTCCGGGAAGTATTCTTCTCGGCAAATATATTATCGGCAGCGTTATCGGCAAGGGCGGTTTTGGTATAACATACCTTGCTTACGATACCAAGACGAATAAAAAGGTTGCTGTAAAGGAATATTTTCCCTACGGTATCGCTGCCCGTTCTGCGGGAAGTCCCGCTGTATCCGTTTCATCAAAGGATAATGAAGAGGCTTTCGAGCTTGGCGCGGAAAAATTCTACGAAGAAGCGCAGCTTGTTTCAAAATTTAACGGCAACCCCAATATTGTGGACGTCTACGAATTTTTCTATGAAAACGACACAGTGTACCTTGCAATGGAATATCTGCAAGGTCTCACGCTTAAAGAATACATACGCGACCACGGAATAATCAGCGCGCCGCAAGCACTTTTTATTGCAAACGGAGTATCGGGCGCTCTTGCGGCGGCGCACAGCGAATCTGTACTGCACAGGGATATTTCACCCGACAATATAATTCTTTGCGGCAGCGGTGACGTTAAGCTGATAGATTTCGGCGCGGCAAGGCAGGTCGTCGCCGAGCATTCGCAAACCTTTTCGGTTATCCTGAAGCCCGGTTTTGCTCCCATTGAGCAGTACAATAAAAAGGGAAACCAGGGTCCCTGGACGGATATTTATTCACTTGGCGCAACGCTTTATTTTGCGCTTACGGGAGATATTCCCGAAGACCCTATGGTTCGCTTTGACAATGACGATACGTTCAGGGAAAATCAATTCGATATAGAACCCGAGCTGTGGGCTGTTATCTTAAAAGCCACGGATATGAGAGCCGAAAAAAGATACAAGGACGCTCACGAAATGCAGGAGGATCTGAACAAGATCGGATTAAAGCCCGAGCCTATCGTTATTTCCGCAGATACGCCCGCCAAGTCAAGGACGGACAGAAATGTCATTACTCAAAATTACAAGCAGCACATAGACTTTTCGGCGGAGAAGAATAACAAGAGCTTTTTAAGCAGGCATAAATCAGTCATAATTGCGGTATGCGCTCTGACCGCTGTTTCCGCGGCGGTAATAATACCTATCTCGCTCAACAGGGACGACGACATAACCGACGCTTATGCTCCCGCAACAAGCAGTATTTCCGATACCTCGGAGGCTTCGGAAACTACGTCCTCACGAATTACCGATTCTGACGAAGCTTCCGCCTCGGGCAAGTTTGTATCGGAATACATCTCGCCTACCATTTATGACTATAGATCAAAGGTGTACTACAATACTCTTAATGATGACGAAAAGGAGCTTTATGACGTACTGTACAGCGGCATTGAAAACGCGGATTTCAAGATCGCAGTTCCCCAATATAAATATACGGAGAGTGAGACACAAACAATTTATAATAAACTCAAGTACGATAATCCACAAATTGGATATGTAGGAAATTATTCGAGTGAACATTTTTTGGATTCAAATAACGCAGGCGATTTAGAACGATATACCTTGTATGTAAGTCCGGCTTACAACGACGTCAACAGTTCAGAAATGGAAAGATTTCTGATCAAAGATGTTTTGGGATTATGTGAATTTGACGGAGAGCTGATAAAGAATATCAGCAAAGTCCATGATATAA
>JAAVHM010000149.1 GCA_014799675.1 Ruminococcus sp.
ATGTATAATTGTTCCTTTTACACAGTATATCATAAGAAAATCTCTCCTGTTATATTTTAACCAAGCCTTGAAAAGCCGTTATATTTTATTTTGAGGGATAAGAGAGCGCGCTCCCGTATGTCCGTGACAAATAGCGATTGCAAGGGCGTCCGCAGTATCGTCGGGCTTGGGGACGTCCGCAAGACCCAAAATGCGGCGGGTCATCTCCATTACCTGTTTTTTTTCGGCACGTCCGTAGCCAACAACGGACTGCTTCACTTGAAGCGGCGTATATTCAAAAATCGGTATACCCATATTCGCCGCCGCAAGAACAGTAACTCCCCTTGCCTGGGCAACGTCAATGCCCGTTTTCTGATTGGTGTTGAAAAAAAGCTTTTCAATTGCCATAGCTTCGGGCTGAAATGTGGTCAGAACGGTATTCATATCGTCGTATATGGTTTTCAGCCGCAGGGTGAAAGCCGTCCCCGCCTGTGTTGTAATTGCCCCGAAATGTATCGGCGTAAACTTATATCCGTCGTACTCCACAACGCCGAAGCCCACTATCGCATAGCCCGGGTCAATTCCAAGAATTCTCAATAAAAACACTTCTTCCAGTATATTAACAATTAATTATACCACATTTTTTTACAATATGCAATATTTTTTTGAAAGTTATTGATTTTTTTTATTAAATATTGTATAATTTATTTATGTTTTTTAGTTTATTAATGTGTTTATAAATGAAAGGACAAATAGATTTATGAAAATATTGAACAAAAAAAGCACAAAATTGCTTGATGTATTCAACGATATGAATAAACATGAACAAAATATTTTTGCAGCAGTTTTTTTATTAACAGCAATTATACTTTATTTACCTCTTTTAATCACGAACGACAAAGATAATATTCATATTTTTATTATCTTTACAATGCTTCTTTGCATGCTTATATGCTGTAAAGCAAGCGGGATATTAAGCAAGCTGACAGATTACGAACAAAACATCGCTAAAATAGCAGTATTTATATCTGCTCCGTTTTGTATTGCTTATGCAGTTTCCCCTGCACAAATACCGGGGTATTACTTTTTTAATCTTTTTATTATTTTTATACCTTATATTATTTTGTTTTTTATATTCAGGGATTCCCGTATTTGTATTTCAGCAGTTTCAATTGTTTGTTCAATACTATATATCATTAACAAAACATTGATAATCGTTCGCGGAGTTGGTCTTAATATTTTTGATTTTCTTGCGTTGAAGACTGCTTTATCGGTAAGTTCTAACTACAGCTTTGAAATAAAGCAGGACTTCTACAATTCTGTTTTATGCGCTGCATTTATTATTACAGCATCGTTTTTTTTCCCATTAAAGCCGAAAAAAATCATAAAAGCTTCTCTGAAAAAATTTTTAATATACTTTTCTTTAGGCTCATTGCTAATATCCTTGGCAGCAACGTTTTACAATGTTGCTTTTAACGACTCTGTATACAATTGGAACAATCAGGATTTAATATATAAAAGAGGTGTATGCTATAATTTGGTCATGGGTCTTAAAGAGCAAATGCTGAGCGCGCCTGACGGATACTCAAAAGAAACGGCATATGATATTATCGGCAGATATGAAGCGGATACAGAAGGAAAATCTCCTAACATAATAGTTGTTATGAACGAATCATTTGCCGATTTGAGAAATATATCCTCAGTTGTTCCAAGTGAAGAATATATGCCGTTTTTTAAGTCAATAAATCAAAATGTTACGAAAGGAAGCGCTGTTGTTTCCTGCTTCGGAGGACGCACCTGCAATTCCGAGTTTGAATTCCTTACAGGAATGACAATGACGTTTCTTCCTCAAAATTCCTATCCATATCTTCAATATATAAACGGAGATATGAATACATTGATCCGGGACATGGACTCTGAAATTTATCAGAAAATATATATTCACCCTTATATAGCAAGCAACTATAAACGTTCGACTATTTATCCTTTTCTCGGTTTTGATTCATTTTATGACGGTCTTTCATTTTCAACGCAAGACAGTTACAATGAAAAATATACCTCAAGAGAAGCTTTTCTCGAATACGAAGGCGTTGAAATGATACGAGGATTTATAGGCGACGGCGTTACATATGACAAGGCGATAGAATTGTTTGAAAATAAAGGCGATGATAAGAAAATTATTGAATTTATTGTTACTATGCAAAATCATTCCCCATACAATTACGACAAAGATGATTTTGTCAGCGATGTTACAGTAACGGAACATACGCCTGATATCAATCAATATCTGTCTCTTATCAAAATATCGGATTCTGAGCTTGAACGGCTGATAAATTATTTCTCAAATTCTGAAGAAGACGTTGTTATTGTCTTTTTCGGAGATCATATGCCTTTACTTGACTTTTCTGATAATTACGCAGACTTAATGCTGAATTTTGAACAAAAGTCACAGGAAATGCTCAACATGTACAGCACCCCGTTTTTAATATGGACAAACTTTGACACTGATACTGAATATATAGATTATGTAAGTTTAAATTATCTGTCAGTATTAATGAAGGAAAAAGCGGGAATGTCTCTTACAGACTTTGATAAATTAAGAAAAGAGCTTTATCAAAAATACCCTGTATTCAGCACAAATATAATAATTGACAATGAAGAAAATTATTACTATGATTACCGCATGATAGACGACGATTTAATTAACCAATACGAATATATGCAGTATTTTTATTTATTTGATAATTAATGGAGGAATTTTAAAATGGATCTTAACGAACTCAGAAACCAAATTGACAGTATAGACAACGAAATTTTACAGCTTTTTTTACGCAGAATGGAGGTCTGCAAGGAGGTTGCCGAATATAAAAAAGCCAACGACCTCCCCGTAATGCAGGGCGGACGTGAAAAGCAGGTCATAGAAAACATCAGAAGCAACGCTCCCGAGGGACTTAAGGACGGCGCGGCAATGCTGTTTCAGAATATTATGGACATAAGCAAGTGTATTCAGAATATGGAAATGGAATTCACATCACGGCTCTCCTCCCCCAAGCCGTTCGTACCCGAAAACGCCGCTAAAATAGCTTGTCAAGGCACGGCGGGAGCATACTCCGAAGCCGCCTGCCGAAAGGTTTTCGGAAACAAGCCCGCGGTTTTTTACCACTCATTTGAGGACGTTTTCAACGCCGTTGAATCGGGAGAAGCGGATTTCGGAATACTTCCTCTGGAAAATTCCACCATTGGCACTATTTCCGAGACATACGACCTTATGGCGAAGCATAATTTCAACATCTGCTCACTTATCCGTGTGGAGATAACCCATTGTCTCGCCGCGGTAAAGGGTACAAAGGCGGAGGACATAAAGTATGTTTACTCTAAAGCCGAGGCTCTTTCACAATGCTCCGAATTTATAAAGAACAGCGGATTTATTCGCCGCGAGTATGCAAATACCGCACTTTCCGCGGAGCTTGTTGCAAACAGAAACGACAGCTCTATCGCCTGCATATGCTCCAAAAACTGCGCGGGGCTTTACGGTCTGGAAATAATCAACGACAGGATAGCCGACGCTTACCCCAACTACACACGTTTCATCTGCTTTTCGAGAGACTACATAGTCCCCGACGACGCCGACACTATCAGCGTTTGCCTGTCTCTTTCCAACACCCCCGGTTCGCTGTACAGGCTGCTTACAAAATTTTCCGTTTACGGACTTAACATGACGAAAATCGAGAGTAAACTCATTGCAGGAAGCGATTTTGAAGCCTTGTTCTACCTTGATTTCAAGGGAAGCTGCACCGACCCGACTGTCGTTGCCCTGCTCCACGATTTGGAGAATGAGCTGACCTTTTTCCGTTTTCTGGGAAGCTTTAAGGAAATTCTTTAATCAGGAGGAAATTTATGTCAGAAATTACAGTATCGGCAATAATTGCCTGCGGGGGAAGTTCCACCCGAATGAACGGCACGAACAAACAGCTTTGCGAAATTGGCGGCGTACCCGTCTGCGTTCGCTCAATGCTTGTTTTTGAAAATATTGACGAGGTTTCGGAAATTATCGTCTCCGCCCGTGAGGAGGACATACCTCAAATAGAAGCCCTTGCCGAAAAGTACGGCATAAAAAAATTCAAGTGTGCAATTAAGGGAGGCGAAACACGTCAGCAATCGGTTTTTGCGGCGTTTATGCAGACAGACAAGTCCACACGGTACATTGCAGTCCACGACGGTGCAAGACCCTTTGCAGACCCTGAAAACATAAAAAAATGTATCAGGGACGCTTCCGTTTTCGGCGGGGCGGCTTTGGGCGTCCCCGTCAAGGACACGATTAAAACCGTAAGCGGCGGCTTGATAACGGACACTCCCGACAGGAGCAGTCTTTACGCCATTCAAACGCCCCAGATCTTCCGCCGTGACGTGTATGTAAAGGGCGTAAACTTTGCACTTGACCACGAGCTTGATTTTACTGACGACTGTCAGCTTGCGGAGGCGGTGGGGGTAAAGGTCTGCGTTACGCCCTCGGATTACGGGAATATCAAGATAACCACGCCCGAGGATATTTTTATCGGGGAGGCAATTTTGAAGTCTAAAGAATGATCGGGGAGGAATTTTTATGAACGCAATTATTTTCTGGACAATAACTACTGCTGTGGTTGCAGGCTTGTCCCTCACCTGCGTTATTGAAGCCATATCTACAGCTATAAAAAAGAGAAAGCACGGCAAGCGGATATCAATAAAAATGTATAATTCAAGTGCTATGTGGTGGTACATTGCTTTCGCTATTCTTCATGGATTGAAAGCAATTACAGAAATTTATGGGCTTAAATACTGCGATTTTACCGAAAGCGTTTTAAGCAAAATAAAAATCGTATGTTATCTGCTTATTTTTATCACGTTCATATTTGCATTTTTCCTGCGGACGCGGGCTTATATAACTGAAAAAGGTATAATTACCCATATGTCGTTTTTACCGGCTTCGGTTGTAAAATATTCTGTAAAAAAAGAGTATGAGGAATATATTATTAATATTTACACCAAAAAGGAAAAACCGTCTTACATATACTGCACGAAAAAAGAAAAATCCGTATCAATGCTTGAAAATCTTTACAACGAGTTTGACGGAAACGCCGCCAACGTTAAATTTAAAAGTGGAACAGCAAAATATCTACTCACGCTTTTGTGTACGTCGTTAATTTTTATCGGCGGGATTTTGGCATGGTACGAAATTGAAAAGCCCATTTTATTTGTCGGAGATAAAATTGTAAAAACCGATTCGGAATATGCGATTTTTCATTTAAATATGCTTTACGGTGAACATTTGCAAATACCGTATGACATTATAGACAAACTTTATGAAGAAAGGGATGTTTCTGAAAAAATAACGTCAAAAGACACAGCAGCCCTGAAAAAAATGCCAAACCTTAAATATTTGAATTTAATGTGCAATAACATTGACGATTTGACGGAAATCGGCGACTTGACACAGCTTGAAATGCTGCGTTTCGGCGGCGGAGATATGTATGAAAAACCTACAGATTTTTCACCGCTGAAAAATCTGAAAAAAATCAAATATTTTACAGGTGCGGGCTGTAATAATCTAACC
>JAAVHM010000150.1 GCA_014799675.1 Ruminococcus sp.
AATACATTTCAATTCAGCATTAAATCAATTCAGCATTAAATATACTCCAAATTTTCAAAGCGCAAGGCAAGAAAATTATAGGCAAAATGCAAGAGATATTGGCGACCTGAATGGGACTCGAACCCACGACCTCCGCCGTGACAGGGCGGCGTTCTAACCAGCTGAACTACCAGGCCGTAAAAGGACTTGCAAAAAGTCCTTTATGGTGGGAACAATAGGGCTCGAACCTATGACCCTCTGCTTGTAAGGCAGATGCTCTCCCAGCTGAGCTATGCTCCCGAATTTGACCGTCGTTTCAACGACGATATTTATTATACACTATTTAGATTATTTTGTCAAGTGTTTTTACAAAATTTATTTAATATTTTTTTGATTATTGTATGGACTGATTTTGATATCAGTCCATACGATTATATTTTATGCGGCATTATCCTCGGTAAGAACATTTTGTGAGCAATCGTACATGGCGTCGGCAAAAATTGCGTAGCCCTTTGTGGGGTTGTTCACAAAAACGTGAGTAACAGCTCCCACAAGCTTGCCGTTCTGGATTATGGGGCTTCCACTCATTCCCTGCACTATTCCTCCCGTTTTGTCAAGAAGCCTTTCGTCCGTTACCTTGATTATCATATTCCTGCTGTCCTGTGAATCCTGCAAGTCTATTTTTTCAATAACTATCTTATATTTTTGCGGGACGCTGCCGCTTATTGTTGTGTAAATATACGCTTCGCCCGTTTTTATTTCCTGTCTCATGCCTAACGGCAGAGCCTCCTGATTTGTGGTGAAATTTGACAAAACGCCGTAAAGTCCCTTTTCGCAGTTCATTTCCAATGTCCCTATTGCGGTGTTGGACGTAAATCCGCCGATAAGCTCTCCCGGTATTCCCGACAAGCCCCGCTTTATCCCGTTCACATTTACGTCCACCACCTCGCCGCTGGAAAGGGGCATTATTTTTCCCGTGTCAACGTCGCAGACAGGGTGTCCAAGTCCTGCAAACACTCCCGTATCGGGGTCGTAAAAGGTTATAGTGCCAATTCCCGCGGAGCTGTCCCTTACCCACAAGCCCATTCGGTATGCGCCGTCCGACTTGCATATTCTGGGAGAAGCGTTTATAACAATGTTTGAACCGTCCCTGACAATATCTACCGTAAGCTTTCCCCCGCCGCTGCTTTCAACAATATTTGCTATGTCGTCGTTGGATGTCACCTTCTGCCCGTTTATTGACTTTATTATGTCTCCCACCTTTATCCCTGCGTCCGCCGCGGGGGATTTTATCCCCGATTCCGTGTCAAAGCTTCCCACCTCGACGACGATAACGCCGTCCGTCAGAAGCTTTATCCCGAAAGGATTTCCGCATGGAATAAGGACAGGCTCGTTTACCTCCTGAATATTCACCGTTTTAATTGGAATAATTCCTAATAATTTAAGTTCAACGCGCTTTGTCTCGGTCTTGCCTGCCGTTGTATAGAGTTCTCCGTAATACGTACCCGTACAGGGTACAGCTTCTATAAAGCTTGATATTTTCAGTTCCCCGCCTTGTGCAACATAATAATTGTTAGGGAGAGATTTGCTGAAATATACAATTATTCCCAAGCACGTCAGTATGACAAGGTTTGTCAGAACTGCCGTAATTTTTATAAATTTTCTCATATTTTTAACTTTGCTTCGCTACAAAGGGAAACAAAACTATCTCCTTTCCGCAAAATCTTTTATTAATATTCGCATTTCGGAGCAATTTATAAATGCATTTTATTTCGTTATTTTACACCCAAACTTTAAAATAACCTGTCGAAAACAGAAATTCAATTTCCGCTTGCATTATAGGTGTGTTTTATGGTATACTATATATAGTTTTTTGGAAAAGGAGTAAAAAATTTCATGAAAAAAGCAAGAATTGTCACCCTTGTACTGTGTATCGCCGCTACAGCAGTATTTTCAGGATTTAATAATATTATGGGCGCAATTGCCATTCTTATTCAGGATTACACCAACAGCGCCGTGGGAGACTATTCCTTTTGCGGAACGGCTCTGCTGATAAGCTCCGCATTTCTGATAACGGCGACCGTACTTGCCGCTTTTCAAAAGGTATGGCTTCCCGCTTTACTTAACATTGTCGGCACGGGTTTTTACATATATACCGTAAAAACCTTTTATTCGATACCCAATGAACTTATTCCCAAAGAAAATACCGAGCCTTTTGCAGAAAGACATCTTATGACTGTTTTTGTAACAGTGCTTCTGGCAATACTTATTTTTCTCAATTATTTTTCCGAGAAAAACACCCAAAAGCGCAGCAAAAAGCTTGCCGAAAAGCACGACAAAAACAACCGCAGGCTCAACGACGACGAAAAAATTCTGTAAAAATAATCTGTATTTTTTAGGTAAATTTGTCAATTGAAAAATTGTCCGCTTTGTTATAATATTATTATAGGTATTTATTTGTGTGCGGGAAATTTTTAAAGGAAAAGAAAGGAAAATTGATATGATAATAAATAATCCCATAAATTATAATATTTTTGTAAATATTACAAATATCAGGGCTGCTGATAATAAACCGCAAATGCTTTTTCAAAATGAATTAAGCAGCATATTGGCGGGAAAAGAGTCGGCAAGCAATGACAATTCTTCAACATTACAATCTGATCTCAATAATTTTCCGTTGCCGCAAAATTGCGCTATAGATAAGGAAAGAACCGAAGAAGCAGATCAAAATAAAAATGATACAATAGCGGAAGATGAAGAAAAAGCAAAGAATATGTTCACAATATGCTTTGAATGTGCAAATAAGGAAGAATGCGAACACTATCAGAAAATGATAAACGGTGACGAAAGTGTGAAAGGCAACGCTGTTTTCTCACCTATAAAAACAAGCAGGGCTTTTCATAAAAATGAAGTCACATTTCAGAATCAATTACTGCCGGAAGAATTATACAAATCGACAGTAAGTTCAATAATTTACAACTATAATATCATTTGTCCCGATATTTATATAAAAGCCAGAAGAGAAAAAAGATAAAAATTATTGCTATGAAAGCAACGATAAAAATTGAGTAAGGAGAGCTGCCGTTTAATGAATGTTACTATAAAAGATGTTGCAAAGGCGGCGGGAGTTTCCGTTGCAACGGTTTCAAGAGTTCTTAACAACAGCGCAACGGTTTCCGAAGCTGCCACCGAGCAGGTCAACAACGCCATTAAGGAGCTTGGTTATAGCCCCAACTTTTTGGGAAGAAATCTCAGGAAGTGCGAGACAAATATTATTCTGGCAATTATTCCCTCCACGGAGCAGACCTTTTACAGCGAGATAATCAGAGGTATGCAGGTAGCCGCTTCGGAATACGGCTACGATATTCTTATGAGTACCTCAAACAGTACATACAGCATTGAAATGCGTTTGCTGAACATGGTTTTCAACCGCACCGTGGACGCGGCTATCCTGCTTGGTTCACAGCTTGACGTAAAGACCCTTACCGAACTTAACGAAAAGCACTACATTGCCCTGTGCTGTGAGCGTATAGAGGGGGCAAACGTGCTGACGATAACAGTTGACGACGTTGGCGGCGCCCATGAAGCGGTCAGCAAGATGATAGAATACGGTCACAAGCGTATCGGAATGGTCTCAACAAATGTCAATTCAATTTCCTCTATCGACCGTGAAAAGGGCTACAGGCAGGCTCTTGAAGAAAACGGAATCGAATACAGGGACGAATATATATACAGAGGAACTTACGACCTTTTCCACGGCGAGTTGGCGTTCGATTACTTTATGGGAATGAAAGAACCGCCCACGGCGATATTCTGCGTTTCCGACCTGCTTGCGGTAAGCTTTGTGAAAAAGGCTCTTTCAAAGGGATACAACATACCCGACGACATTGCCGTATGCGGCTTTGACAACGTCCCCCTAAGCAGTATGTACACCCCCGGGATAACTACCGTTGAACAGCCCTGCTATGAGTTGGGCAGGACTGTTATAAACGAGCTGATGTACAACATCAACAACAACGTTAAGTCCAACAAACAAATAAAACTCCCCTACAACTACATTGAAAGGGAGTCCTTGAAAAAACGTGATTAAACAAAGATCTCCTATGTAAAGCTTATGACTTTACATAGGAGATCTTATTTACTTTATAAGACCTAAGATATCTTCCTTGGAAAAATTATACTTTTTCTCGCAGAAGTGGCAGCATACCTCAATGCTTTCCTCTTCCTCCGCCATTTTGGAAAGCTCTTCCCTGCCGAGACTTATCAGAGCCTTTTCGACCCGTTCCTTGCTGCAATCGCATTTGTACTCGCAGGTGAACTCGTCCAGCTTTTCGGGTTCAAGTCCCTCCATTACGCGCATTGCAATGTCCTCGGCGGACATTCCTCCGTCCAGCATTTGCGTAACAGGCGGCAGGGTCTTTATATTTTCTTCAAGCTTGTCTATACAGCTTTCGTCCGCAAAGGGCAGAAGCTGTATCAGATAACCTCCCGCCGCCTTTACGGTAAGGTCGGGATTTACCAGAACGCCAAGTCCGCAGACCGTTGGTATCTGCTCGCTTACCGCAAAATAATTTGCGATATCCTCGGCGATTTCCCCCGAAACTATGGGAACTTGCCCAACATAGGGTTCTTTAAGGCTTAAATCCTTGATTACCGAAAGAGTGCCGTTGTTTCCCACAGCCCCTGCAACGTCAAGCTTGCCGAATTTGTTAAGCGGAATTTCTACAACGGGGTTGCCCACATAGGACTTGACGTTTCCCCCACTGTCGGAAACTGCTATGAGAATATCAGTAGGCCCGCCGCCGTCCATTCGTATTGTTACGCTGTCGCTGCCGCCTTTTAGACCTATGCCTATAAGGGAGGCGGCTATGGAAAGCCTGCCCAATGCGGCAGTTACCACCGCAGAGGTTTTATGAATTTGTTCTATTCTTGATACAATATCCAGCGCGTTTATGGCTGTTGCAACGACCGATCCGTCCGCTGAAATTGTACGTACAATATCTGCCATTTTTTTCAAACCTTTCTTGCCGCATAAACGATTTTTTCGCTGTCCGTTTTAGGCGGCAAAACTGTGTCGTAATCATATTTTGCGGCAATTTCAAAGCCGCTTCTTACAAGTATATCGTCAATTACTTTTTCGTCAAATGCTATCTCGGAAAAGCTGTCCTCGTATCTTCTGTAAGAGCCGTTCTCCTGTCGCTCGAAAAAGTCAAGGGACATTTCCACAAGATTGTTTTGCTCGGAATAGGTGTTCTGCCAGACGCAGTAGACCTCGTCCATATCATAGACAAAGGTGTTGTTGCCGAGGACGTGCTTATGCTTATAGGGGGTGTTTACATCAAAAATAAACAATCCCGACGGTTCGCAGAAAAGCGATACCCTTTGGACGGTTTTTTCAATTGCCCCGAGGTCGGGAAGATGATTGAGACTGTCCAGAGCGCATATAGTCACGTCGATAGTTCCGAACATATCAAGCTTTGTCATGTCCTGACAAAGGTACTGGATATTCAGTCCGCTTTCAAGCTTTTTTTCAATGGCGGAATTCAGCATTTCCTCCGAGCCGTCAACGCCGATAACATCATAGCCCAGCCTGCTCATTTCCTCCGAAAGACTGCCTGTTCCGCAGGCGAGGTCGAGGAGGAGATTTTTTTTGCCGCCGTGCTTTTTGATGAGCATATCGAAATATTCCGCCCTTTGCTTATAGGAGATATTCTCCGTCAGCATATCGTAAAAATATGAAAAGCTGCGGTATACGCTCATTATTTTTCTTCCTTTTTATTTATGCGCTCAAAAACAAGGGAATAGCCGCCGCTGCCCTGATAGTTGAGAGTTCTGTTTACACGGCTGATAGTGGCGGTGCTTGCGCCTGTCTCGGCGACGATATCCTTATAAACCTTTTTATTTGTAAGCATTTTTGCGACCTGCATTCTCTGGGACATTGACTGTAGCTCCAGAACAGTACACAAGTCCTCAAAGAATTTATAGCACTCTTCCTTAGTTTCAAGTGAAAGAATTGCCTCAAAAAGGTCGTCCATATGCTCGGAATTAAGCTTGTTATTCATATCTGCATCGTCCTTTCGTTTTCTGAAAAAATTATCTTATGTTATCATTTTAGCACATCATAGCGAAAAAGTAAAGGGGTTTTTGAAATTTTTAAAAATTTTTTCTTGGGACAGAATTTTAGCAGATTATTTTACGTTTTTATTTTTTATAAACCGTAATTAATATATCATCTTCAATTCCCGTGTAAGCAATGTCAGCAAAATTTTCGCCGTAAATACCCGCAAATCTGTCCAGCAGAATATCAATTGTTTTTTGGTGCATATCCTGCGGAACATTTACTTGATCCGAAAATCCCCTGCTTACAAACCGTGGAATAAAGCCGTCCTTTAACGAAACTTTATAAACATTGCCGCGTGTGATTTTCTTGATTTCAAAACTGCCGAATATCTTGATACAGTATGCGTGTCTGTCAAATTTCCAGCTATATTTTTGAGGAGTTATTCCGAATTTATTAAGTTCAGTCCAATATTCGCTGTAAAACCGTGATACGATTTCATTGTAAAGCGAATTGTCAAATTGATTTTCATTATTCTTACCCGGAGCGTCGTCAACGCATATAAAGCTTCCGCCTGTTTTCAGAACTCTGTATATTTCGCCAACCACCTTTTCAGGATTTGATATAAGGTGCAGTACGCTGTTTGCGGCAGCAGTATCAATGCACTCATTTTTTAAGGAAGTATCCAATGCGTTCATTCTGCAAAGCATAACATTTTCGAGAGAAATATCGTTATTCTTTGCCTTTTCCTGCAAAATTTTAAGCATTGAATTTGAAATATCACCTGCAATTATTTTTGTTCCCAGAGCCGCACACGGAACAGTAAGACAACCATCCCCGCAGGCAAGGTCAAGAAAAACACCGTTGCCCGTAAGCTCTGCGATTTCCTTTGCCGTAAGTCTGCCACTCTCTTCAATGATGTATCTGCGGTTTCCCGAATAGCTTTCGCCTATATGCTCATATCCGATGTATTTGTCACCGCTGCCGTCTGTCACAATATCGGGCGAGTTTGTCAACTGCCAAATGTTATCAATCTTTTTAGGGGTAAAGTCCAAGTTACAGTAGGTTGAAATATTCATTTTTCTTCTCCTTTCACAAACCATGCGGAAATATGCTTCTATTATATATATCGGCAGGAAAACGAAAAACTTTAGCAAAAATTTCAAAAAATAAAAAAATCGCCTTTTTGCCCTGCCAATACCAAAAAGTAGTGCAAAGCAAAAAAGCGATAAATTTTACAGGACATCATTTCTCACAATATCTTCAAGAGTCTCACGCCTTACGACAATCCTCGGCTCGCCGCCTTTAAGCATTACAACGGCGGGCTTTGCTATCCTGTTGTAATTTGAGGACATGGAGTAATTATACGCTCCCGTTGCAAGCACGGCAATAATGTCCCCCGCTTCGACCTGCTGAACAAACATCTCCTCGCCGATAAGGTCGCCGCTTTCGCAGCATTTTCCCGCAAGAGTTATCTTTGTGTCTCTCGGCTTATCCGCCTTGTTTGCGGCGACTGCCTCGTACTTGGATTTGTAAAGAGCATATCTCGGGTTGTCGTTCATGCCGCCGTCGATAGACACATAGGTGCGGATATTGGGGATATTCTTCACGCCGCCAACGGTGTAAAGGGTTATTCCCGCGGGACCCGCTATGGAACGTCCCGGCTCGATGAGGATAAAGGGCTGCTCTATTCCCTGCTCGGCGCAAATTTCCTTGACCTTGGCGGAAACCTTTTCCATATAATTTTCATAGGGAACGGGGTTCTCGTCCTCGGTATATTTTATTCCGAAGCCGCCGCCGAGGTTAAGCTCCTTTACCTCGTAATTCAGCCCGTTCTTTATTTTTGCAATAAAGTTTACCATTACCTCCGCCGCAAGGACAAAGGGGGCTATTTCAAAAATCTGACTGCCGATATGGCAATGGAGTCCCACCAGATTTATATGCTCCAAAGAGATTGCTTTTTTCACGGCTTCAAAGGCTTCTCCCGTTTCAAGGGCAAAGCCGAACTTGCTGTCTATCTGACCCGTCCTTATAAAATCGTGAGTATGTGCGTCTATACCGGGCTTTATGCGGAACATGATATTTGCGGTAACGCCTTTCATTTCGGCAAGCGTGTTAAGTCTTTCAAGCTCGAAAATGTTGTCCACAATAATTCTGCCGACATTGTGGTAAAGCGCCATTGCAAGCTCATTATCGGTCTTGTTGTTGCCGTGGAAGCAGACCTTTTCCATTGGGAAGCCCACGCTTGCGGCGGTGTACAGTTCGCCGTCCGAAACGACGTCGAGACCTATGCCCTCCTCCATAACTATCTTGCAGACAGCTTTACAGGAAAAAACCTTGCTTGCATAGCACACAAGACCCTTTCCGCCGTAGTATTTATCTATAGAAGCCTTGAAGCTGCGGCAGTTTTCCCTTATCAAGTCCTCGTCCATAACATAGAGAGGCGTGCCGTAATTTTTGGCAAGCTTGACGGTGTCCGCGCCGCCTATTGTGAGGTGTCCCTTTTCATTTACCGATAAATTTTTTGATACAAACATTTTTATGCTCCTTTCAAGCTTTGTTTACGTGTTATATTCCGCCCGATAAATTGGAATTTACTCATCTTTTGGTCTGGGGCTATTTGGAAGAGGTTTCCCGTTTTCATCTCGGTTAATAGGAGTTGCTTTAAGATGAAACTGTATACACCCGTCAGCGCATGGTATATTTATTTCATATTTTTCTTTTTCACCTCTGTATGTAAAATCACCGCCGCATCTGATAACTTCACACCATGTATATACTTGTATCATTGTTTTAGGACACATTCCGGCAGGACATTCATATGAAAAGACGAATTTATCTCCTTTTTCCAATCCAAGCCGACAATGCCCCGCTTTTCCCTCTATTGCCGTCAATTCAAACTGCCAATCTTCAGTACACCATTTTTGCATATCAATAACCTCCAACAGTATTTTCACCTATCATTATAATACACCATACAACAAAATTTTTCAAAAAAAATAAAAAATTTTGCAGGAAGCTTTCTATTTTCCTGCAAAATAAAC
>JAAVHM010000151.1 GCA_014799675.1 Ruminococcus sp.
AAGGGGTGAGTGGGAAGAGGAGCGCGAGGGGAAACCTTGCAGGGGGAAGGGGGAATGCCGATTTTTGTTGGGTTTATTTGTCCCCCTTCCCCCTACAAGGTGTCCCCTCGCTCCCTTGTGAACGACTAACAAATTCCTAACCTTGCTTCTAAAATTCAAAGACAAACAAACCGCACAGACAAAACAAATTACATCGCTAAATTAAAATTTATGTGTAAAAAATATAGAATAGTAAATAAAATTGCAGAGGACGTTTTTCCCCATTATTAATTGAATATGTAATATTGAGGGCTTGTACCGAATATACTTTAGGGACAAGTAAAACCTTTGAGAGGAGCCTGCTTTATGCTTGAAATTCTTGACAAGCCTTATACAAAATCTCCACGGGGACTTTCTTCCGCCGAGGCTGCGGAGAGGCTTAAAAAATACGGTGAAAATTCCCTTGCAAAAGAAAAAAGGGCAAAGCCTTTGAAAATTTTTATCGGACAGTTCCGTGACATTATGATACTTATTCTTCTTGCGGCGACGGTGGTATCCTTTTTCCTCGGGGAAATTTACGACGCTGTGACCATTGTTATAATCGTTCTTCTCAACGCAGTATTGGGATTTATTCAGGAGTACAAAACCGAAAAAACTCTTATCGCGCTAAAGAACATGACTGCCCCCTCCGCTAAATGCTACCGTGACGGAACGCTTGTTACCGTCCCCGCGGCGGAGCTTGTCCCCGGAGATATTATACGCCTTGAAGCAGGAGACAAAGTTCCTGCGGACGGTGCTATTATTTCCGAAAAGGGACTTCTTGCGGAGGAAAGTATTTTGACGGGAGAGTCCGCCGCCGTTTCAAAAAATGCGGGAGACCCCGACGATACCGACAATTCCATAGGCAGGGCGAACATTGTTTACAGCGGCACGGTCATCACAAAGGGCGCGGCGGAGGTAAAGGTTTTCGCCACGGGAATAAACGCTCAAATGGGAAAAATTTCGGGAATGCTCACCGAGATAGAGGAAGAACTTACCCCCTTGCAAAAGCGTCTTGCGGAGCTTGGCAAGGCTGTTGCGATAATCTGTCTTGCCGTCTGCGCGGCTGTAACCGTTGCGGGAATCCTGCGGGGCGAGCCTGTTTTCGATATGCTTATGACAGGCATAACTATTGCAATTGCGGCAATTCCCGAGGGGCTGCCTGCAACGGTGACGATCGCCCTTGCTCTTGCAGTGGGACGTATGTTAAAGAAAAACGCTCTTGTTCACAAGCTTCATTCGGTTGAAACTCTTGGCTGCGCTTCTGTAATTTGTACCGACAAGACGGGTACTGTTACCGAAAATAAAATGACCGTTACTACCGCTTACTGCGGAGGGAACGAGTACGCATTTTCTGGGAACGGCTATAAAATTGCGGGAGAAATAACCTCCGCCTCGGACGGCGCAAGAATAAATCCCGCCTCCACCTCCGCGCTGCGGGAAATGCTCATCTGCGGCACGGTCTGCACGGGTTCTGCAATTACCGCGGAGAAAAAAACAGAGACACGGGACAGGGGCAGGCTTACCGTTTCGGGAGAGTGGCAGGCGACGGGAGACCCTACCGAGCTTGCGCTCCTTGTTGCGGCGGCAAAGGGCGGAATTACTGCGGATAAGCTTGGTTCGTCCTACCGAAAAATTGACGAGATACCCTTTGACAGTGAGACGCGGTGCATGACGGTGATTTGTGCAAGCGGCGGCGTGCGTACCGCTTATTCAAAAGGCGCTCTTGATGTAATTCTTGGCAGGTGCGCTTTTGTTATGACGGACGAGGGAATAGTCCCCCTGACATACAGAAAGCGGCAGGAAATTATTGCGGAGCATGACAAGCTTACGCAGGACGCTTTGCGGGTGCTTGCGCTTTCCAAAAAGGACATTGCAAAAAACGGTACTGAAAATACAGATGAAAATTACGAAAGCGGAATGATATTTTTAGGACTTGCGGGAATGCTTGACCCGCCGAGAGCCGAGGCGAAGCGGGCTGTAAAGCTTTGCAGGAGCGCACACATTCGGACGGTGATGATAACAGGCGACCACAAAAACACCGCTGCCGCCGTTGCAAAACAAGCTGGGATAATGCGTGGCGGAGACCTTGTTATAACAGGCGCGGAGCTTGCCGCAATGAGCGACACAGACCTTGACAGAAAGCTTCCCGACGTAAGCGTTTTCGCAAGGGTAAGTCCCGCCGACAAGCTTAGAATTGTACGTGCATTCAAGCGGCGGGGGGACATTGTTACAATGACAGGCGACGGCGTAAACGACGCTCCCGCGGTAAAGGAAGCAAGCATTGGCGTTGCCATGGGAATAACGGGAACAGACGTTACCAAACAGGCGGCGGACGTTGTTCTTCTTGACGATAATTTCGCGACACTTGTCAGCGCGGTTGAGCAGGGACGGGGCATATATTCCAACATAAGAAAATTCGTGCGGTATCTTTTAAGCTGCAATATCGGCGAGGTGCTGACGATGTTTTTAGGCATAATAATGGGTATGCCAATGGTGCTTCTTCCCACGCAAATCTTGCTTGTAAATCTCGTAACGGACGGTCTCCCCGCAATTGCATTAGGAGTTGAGCCGCCCGAGGAGGAGAACATGAGAAAGCCCCCGAGAAAGGCTGACGAAAGCTTTTTCTCCGAGGGTCTGATGTGGAAAATTGTTTTCCGAGGTATTCTTATCGGGCTTTGCACTTTGGGAAGCTTCACGGTCATAAACAAGCTTTTCGGAAGCGTTTCAGCCGCGCGGACGGCTGCATTGTTCACCCTTGTGCTGTCCCAGCTTTGCCATGTTTTCGAGTGCAAATCGGAGAAGAAAAATATTTTCACCGTGCCATACATGAACAACAAAAAGCTTATCGGGGCGGTGCTTATTTCCCTTGCCATAGTTTTTGGGGCAGCGTATTTCCCGCCGCTTCAGGTGATTTTCTGCACAGTTCCGCTGACCTGCGAACAGCTTCTTATAGCTGCGGGATTTGCTATCTTTGCGCCTATTCTGCAATGCTTTGTCAAAACCGAATAAAAAGCGCTTGACAAATTATTGTTATAATGATATAATATAAATATAAGTAAAAGGCTGTGCTTAAATTATTTCTTGTGAAACACAAGATAATAGAGCGTGAACAAAAAGCTTCCCGATTTTGGGAAGCTTTTTGTTGCTTATAATCACCACTTGTCCTCTTCGCCCTCTTTGGGGAGACATGGGGTAAGCGCGGCGATAGCGACTTCTATCTGCTTGTCGGTGGGTTCTTTTGTTGTGATGTGCTGTAACCATATTCCCGGGGCGGAAACTATTCTTGTAAGAATGTTGTCAAACCGTCCCGCAAGCTTGATTATTTCATACGCAACGGAGGCTTCGGGAATAAGACAAAGCATCTGCACGCCGAACCTTATCCACATATTTCCCCGCGGCAGGAAAATTCCCACAACTATGCTTATCAGCAAAACTATCAGTATAAAGCTTGTTCCGCAGCGTGGGTGGAAGCGTGTGTGCTTACGGACGTTCTCAACCGTAAGCTCCTCCTGCGCCTCGTAGCAGGCTATGGATTTATGCTCCGCGCCGTGGTACATAAAGGTGGTCTTTATGCTTCCCATAAAGGAAATCGCGTACATATATCCCACTAAAAGAACCAGTCTCACAAGTCCCTCGGTAACAGGTCTTGCGGCTTCGGGAAGTCCCGCATTTATTAGAAGATTTGCGATAAGGACAGGTCCGCCCTTAAAGACGATAAGGGCGAAAGCCATAGCGATAACAACCGAGATTATCATTATGACGTTCACAAGCTTGTCCCCGAATTTGTCGGTGAGCCATTGCTCGAATTTGGAAAGCTCCTCCTCTTCCTCGTCATCGTCAATTTGTTTTTCGGCGGACTTCATTGTACAGCGTATGCCCTCCACAAGGCTTGCCACAAAATTTATGCACCCTCTGATAAAGGGGACTTTTCTGTACCACGGAGCGTCCTTGCCGTTTTTTACAGCCCATTGCTCAATATCTATCGTTCCGTTTGGAAGTCTGCAAGCCATAGCCGCCGTGGTTATGCCCCGCATATAAACTCCCTCGATAAGAGCCTGACCTCCTATTTTGGATTTAAAGCACTCTTTTTTGCAGTTTTTATCTTCGCTCATTTTTTGGCAAATCCTTTCCAAATTAATTAATAATTAACAATTAATAATTAATAATTGCGGTGTCGGCTTTGCCGACAGATTTAAAATTTATTTTCAAGAAAATTTATTTTCAAGAAGACATAATAATTATTAATTATTCATTATTAATTATTAATTTAAAATTATTTATTTTCTTGCTTCTGTACAGGCAATGTTATTGTAACCGTCGTACCCACGCCCTGCTCGCTGAAAATTTCCAGCTTTCCGCCATGGAGGGTAACTATTTCGTCCGCAACGGCAAGTCCTATGCCGCTTCCTCGGCGTGTATGGTTCGCCTTGTAAAATTTCGTCTTGACCTTTGGCAAGTCCTGCGGACTTATTCCGCAGCCCGTGTCGGAAACGTCCACCTCGATATGCCTTGCGTCGGACATTGTCGCTTGTACTGACACAACCCCGCCCTTATTGGAATACTTTATGGCGTTGTCGATAATATTTACAAAAACCTGCCGCAGACGGTTGCGGTCGCCGTACACAAAGGGAAGCATATCAGGCTCGTCGTATATAACGTCTATGCCCTCTTTCCTTGCTTTTTCGGTGTAGATAAGGACAGCGTCCCCCAGCTCGGCAAGGATATCCATTGTGTTTTTGTTAAGTGAGAACTTTCCGTTCTGCATACGTGAGAAGTCCAGCAAGTCCTCCACCATTCGGGAAAGCCTTTCGCTTTCGCTTGTGATAACGCGCATACCCTTTGCAATGGTTTCCTCATCGTCTGGCATACTTCCCACAGTTTCCGCCCAGCCCTTTATTGCGGTAAGAGGCGTTCTCAGCTCGTGGGAAACGCTTGAAATAAAGTCGTTCTTCATCTGCTCGGAAAGCTCCAGCTCGCTTGCCATATGGTTTACAATGTCGCAAAGCTCGCCTATCTCGTCGTCGTTTTTCTTTGTAATTCTTACGGAAAAGTCCCCCACGGCGTAACGCCTTGCAGTCGAGCCTATCTGCCGCACGGGGATTACTATGGACTTGATAAAGTAAAGTCCCGAAGCAAACATGAGTATCAGTATTGCGAAACAAATAACTATAAATATCAAAGCTATAAAGGAGACGCTCCTGTCGATTTTCTCCATGGACGAAACAAGACGTACCGCCGAGTAGCCCAGATCGTTGTCGGGGAGCATAAGGCAGACAGCCATTATATTTTCGCCGCTTGAAATTTTTCCCGTGTAGTAGCCGCTTGTGCCGCTTGACAAAGCCTGATTGAAGTCCTCCATGCTGTCAAGGCTTTCCTCGGGAACGAACCCCGACGAGGTCAGACCTATACGTCCCCTGCTGTCCACGACCATAAGCTCCATTTTGTCCTTTTCGCTCCAGCTTTCAACAATGGAGCGCACCTCCGCCGAAAAGCTTGCCGAGGGGTCGTTGTAGGAACGCTGCAATATGCTTGATATCATATTTATACGGGAGGTCAGATACTGCCTTGCCGTGCCGTAATAATAGCTGCGGACGAAAACCGTGCCGCTTATCACAACAGCAAAAAGCATTATTGAGATCACGCCAAGGTTGTTCACCAGCCAGCGGCGTGTTATTGTTACCCTTCGCAAAGCTCTTGTGCCTCCTTTCAGAAAATAGAGATTAGAGGTTTGAGGATAAAGTTATTCCTCCGTGTCTTCTTCGTCGGGGTCTTTCACCGACCATTTGTAACCGAAGCCCCATATCGTTGATATGTACCTCGGATTTGAGGGTACGTCCTCAATTTTCATTCTTATGCGGCGGACGTTCACGTCCACGATCTTATCGTCTCCGAAGTAGTTGTCCCCCCAGATATGTCCGAGTATAGAACCTCTGTCAAGAGCAGTCTCGGCGTTGAGAATGAAGTACTCCAAAATCTGATATTCCACCTGCGTAAGGTCAATAGGCATATCGTCCTTTGTAACAGTCCTGCTTTTAAGGTTAAGGCGGAAAGGTCCGGACTCGATTGTCTCACCCTCCTCGTCCTCCTCGTCGCTTGGAACAACGCTCATGCAGACCCTGCGGTAGATAGCGTCAATTCTCGCGGTAAGCTCCGAGGGCGAAAAGGGCTTTGTAATATAGTCGTCCGCCCCGAGCATAAGACCGCTTACCTTGTCCATTTCCTGTGTTTTTGCGGAAAGCATGATAATACCCAGCCTGCTGCTTTTCTTTCGGAGAGCCTTGCAGACCTGAAAGCCGTCTATGCCCGGCATCATAATATCCAGAATGGCAATGTCAAAGTGACCCCTTTCCTCCTCAAAAACTCTTATTGCGTCCTCGCCGCAGTTTACGTCAACAACGTCGTAGCCTGCCCGCTTTAAGTTTATTACCACAAAGTCTCTGATAACGTCCTCGTCCTCGCAAACAAGTATGCGTTTCATAAGGCAACCTCCTTTAGAGAATAGAAATTAGAGAATAGAGGATAGACGTCGGAACATACCGACTGCCTGTCCAAACATTTTATTAAAAACAACTTGTAGGGGCGGATTCCATATCCGCCCGCAATGAGCCGAATTTTCCGCGGGCGCATACAGGATGCGCCCCTGCAAAATATTTATCTTTTTGCAGATTCTCATACGATTATATAAAAATTATTATTTATTTCCGTGCTTGTCAGAACAAGCGGCTCATACTCGATATCGGGGAGCTTCACAAAATAATTCGTGTGATTGTTGCTCTTTAAAAGAGTGTAGCCGTTTTCAATATAAGCCTCCGTCTCATAGTCGCCTGCAACGGCTATCCTCATAAGCTCGGTATTGCTGTTTGTGATGTCGGTCTGAAATCTGTAAAAAACGATATCCCCTGTTGCGTCGTCCTTTTTGGCGGTAACAACACCGTCCCACCTGCTGGGGAATATAAAGCAGTAGCCGTCCGCAATGCTGTAATAGCTGGAATATTTTTTCACAATGCTGTAGTTGTCAAAAACGTTCCAGTTAGTGCTGTAAAGGCTTTCCCTCGAACCCGAGGCGTACCCCGGGAACGGCGACCGCGTTGGTATTTCCACAATTCCGTCAAGGTCTATGTCCGTACTCAAATAGCCCGCCTGACGGCGTGTGTTTTCTATCATTCCCGACTCTCCGAGATAAAGAGGGTTTCGGAGACTTCCGTTCATGGAGTAAATAATTTCCGTGGTAAGCTGTCCGCTTGAAAGACCGTCTATAAAGATCGCGGGAGTTTCCGTGCCGACGTATCCCGATATGACATTTACGAAATCCGCCGCGCTTTCGTCAAGAGCAATGCTTCCCGTCTCTGCAACGGAGCCGTCCTCACCGCTTCGTGAAACAAGGCTCATGGAAGCCTTTTTCAGCTGATTTCCCGGACGTATAAGAACGAGATTGTCAAGACCGTCCCTGTCCATATCGAGGACGAACATTGTGCTGTAATTATCCGAATAATCGCTGAAAAGCCTGCCGTCCTCATAGCTGTAGACAACGGCGTTTTTTTCCCCCGAAAGCAGGGTGTAGCCGATGATAACGCTCATTCTCTCCGAGCTTCCTATGCCCGAGAAAATAATCCTGTCGATACCCGTGCCGACGCCTGCGTGGTCGTAAACGCTGCGCCACTCACCGTCTATCATGTCTATGACGTTTATGCGGACGTTTCCCGCGCCCTCGCTTTCGCCTGTTTTTTCGTAGAACACAAGGGCTTCGTCCCCCTCGTCGCCGTCTATGTCCGCAAAGACAAAGGCGGAACGGTACTCTCCGTAACGGGGGTACTGAAGCTTAACGTCCTTTCCCGCGGAACGCTGAAGCGCTTCGTACACAGCAGTCTGCTCCTCCGAAAGCTTCGGCGGGGACAGCAGCAGGTCAACAGAGCCCGCAAAGGAACAGCCCGAAAACGCCGCCGCAAATATTAAAGAAATCACGCCAAAAAATATTTTTTTAAGCGGCAACGTTTTCACCACCTATAAGAAGCAAGATTTTAAGAAGCAAGAGGCAAGAATTTTCCCCCGCTTCCAAAAACAGGCGCAGGCGGAAAGACATACCTTCCCACTGCGCCCGAGAAATTTTATTTTTCGTCTATTGACTTCATTCCCTCGGTCTTGATCGTAGCGTTAGACCTGTTCCAACGGCGTCTGCCGTCAAGATTGAGCTTAGGCATTACTCTGTATACGTAAGTGCTCCAGAATACGGCAACTATCGCAACTGTAACAAAAATTATACCAACGTCGGAAAGTGCGGGAGAGTTAAGTCCGTCTCTTTCGGAGTAAATTTTTGTGAAGTACATAACATATCTCGGGATAACCGATACCGCCGCAAATATTGAAGCCGCGTATCCCGAAATGCACAGCCAGAAGCGGGTGTGCTTCTTTTCAAAGCCCGCAAAGAATTTTGCGGCGTTAAGGAAGAATATGCCCGAAGCCATAGCTGTGAGCATGATATAAATTTTTTCAGAATAAACGCCGATAAGGTGGTCTTCCGCTATCATCTCGAATATTTCAAGGAGCTTCCATATCGCAAAGAACGAAAGGAAAACGCAGTTGCCCTTTGAAAAGCCCTCGCCCTTGAGCATATTCGTACCTGTTGAAATAAGTGTAACGACAGTGATCACAGCGCAGGCAAATACGAACCAGCTGAGGATCGGTACTCCCGCAAAGGCAAACACGGGTTCTTCCTTTGTGGAAATAGCTTTGTTCCTCTGCGCTATCGAGGACAGGGACAAGAACAGATCGAACACAATAAGTCCCGCCATAAGGAACATCACCGCACCCGACTTGGGAGATATCTTCTTGTTCAGACGGTCAGCCCTTAAACGCATGGGATTGATGAGAATACAGGATTTTATCGCCTTGTCTCTGGACTGACCGAGTATCATCACCGCAAATATCAGCGCAAAGCCTATGATAAGCACCCAAAGGGTGTAGTTTTTGCCCAGAGAGCTGTCGATATATTTTCCCGTTTTAAAGTTCATATTTGTCTGAAGCTGGACTATCCTTGCCAGCACCGCCGCGACCAAGGTCAGCGCGTACGCCGCCATTGACGCTTTCTTGTCAAGCTTTACCTTAGATGGCTTATATGCCTTTACAGTTTTTTCTTTCATGTCTGTATCCCCTCTTATTGGATTTACTGTATGTTTATACAGCATATTTTTATACGTTGAGTATGCTATGTAAAAGGTTATCTTTCCTCAATAGGAACATATTTACGCCTTTGCGCTATCGCCTTATACGCGGGACGAATTATCCGCTTGCCTGTGATAAGCTCCTCTATCCTGTGAGCCGACCAGCCGACTATTCTTGCCACCGCAAACAGCGGGGTGTTCAGCTCAACGGGAATTTTTAACATTCTGTAAACCAGACCTGCGTACAAGTCCACATTCGCGCACATCACCTTTGAGCTTCCCTTGACCTCGGCGAAAACCTTTGGAGTAAGCCGTTCAACAGCGTCCAAAAGCAGGAATTCATCTTCAAATTCCGTTCCCGCCGCAAGCTTCATAGCGTTCTCTTTAAGTATTACCGCCCTCGGGTCGGATAATGTATAGACCGCGTGACCCATGCCGTAAATAAGACCCGTGCCGTCTCCCGCCTCGCCTCTTATCACCTTTGCAAGGTAATCCGAGACCTGACCGTCGTCTTTCCAGTCGGAAATATTTTCCTTGAACTCTTCAAGCTGACGGATAACCTTTATGTTTGCGCCGCCGTGCCTGTGTCCCTTCAGAGAACCGATAGCCCCCGCATATGCGGAGTAAGCGTCCGTACCCGCGGAGGTAAGCGTCCTGCACGTAAATGTGGAGTTGTTGCCGCCGCCGTGTTCGACGTGGATGATCAGCATAAGGTCGAGAAGCCTTGCTTCCTCCTCGGTGTAGACCCTGTCCATACGCAGAGTTGACAGTATGGTCTGCGCCGTACATTCGTCGGGATTAAGCGGGTGCATATAAAGGCTTTCGTGGTCGAAAACACGCCGTTTTATCTGATAAGCGTCCACCATTGCCGAGGGAAGTCTTGCTATTATCTTCATTGCCCGCAGCAGCTCGCTTTCAACGCTCTGATCCTCGGGGTCGTCGTCATCATACGAATAAAGGGCAAGTATCGAACGGGCCATTTTATTCATTATATTCTTGGACGGAGCTTTAAATATCATATCCTCGGAAAATCCTGCGGGGAGCTCCCTGAATTCGGATAACAGCTCATTAAAGTGCGCGAGCTGGGTATTTGAGGGAAGCTGTCCGAAAAGGAGCAGATAAGCAGTCTCCTCAAAGCCGAAACGACCTTTTTTCGTGGTATTTTCAACAATATCATTGATACTGTAGCCTCTGTAGATAAGCTCGCCGTCAACGGGTTCTCTCTCACCCTCGTTCACGATATAGCCGTGAACGTTACATATATTGGTAATTCCCGCCATAACGCCGCTGCCGTCACTGTTTCGCAGACCGCGCTTGACGTGATATTTTTCATAAAGCTCGGGAGCGATCCGGTTATTTTTTATAAATTCATCGCATAAGCTTTTAAAAGCAGCCCTATCGTAATTATTATTCAGAACAAAGTCCTCCAATCGTTTTTCTTGTAAAACTATACACTTAACATTGTACAACAAAAACGCCCTAATGTCAAGAATTTTATTAATAAATTTCGTCAAAAATAAATCGGAGGCAAAATATACCAATTAATAATTAACAATTAATAATTGCGGTGTCGGCTTCGCCGATAGATTTTCATTATTAATTATTAATTATTCATTATTAATTATCAAAGGGAGTTTTTAAACATGAAAGAATTGCTGAAAATCACAGGAATATTCGCATTGCTTTTAGCAGTAATACCTGCTCTGTCGTTTTTTGTTCCCCAACGGACGTTTGCCGAGGACATTTCCGCCGAGACCGTTCAGGCGGAAGCTGCTGCGGAATTTTCCGAAACGGAGCGTGCGGAAACGAGCGCGGAAATTGCCGAAAATGAAGAAAATGACACCCTGAAAGTCCTTGACTTCACAAGCGGACAAGTTCTGGAGCTTTCCATGCGGGACTATGTAATCGGCGCGGTGCTTGCGGAAATGCCCGCCACCTACTGCGAGGAAGCCCTAAAGGCGCAGGCGGTTGCGGCAAGGACATACGCTATCAGACAGCGTGAGAAACAGCGGCTTGCTCCCGACCCGGAGCTTATGGGGGCGGATATTTCCAACGACAGCAGAAAATTTCAGGCATATTTTACCCCCGAGCAGGCAAAGGATTTTTACGGAAGCGGCTATGAAGCTTACTATAAAAAAGCCGCGGGCGCGGTGGACGGCACGGACGGGCTTGCGCTTTTCTACGAGGGCGAACCCATAGTCGCAGCTTTCCACTCCAACTCGGGGGGAATGACCGAAAGCGCGGAGGTGATTTGGGGAAGTCCCGTTGATTATCTCGTCCCCGTGGAAAGTCCCGAGGATAAAAATTCCCCCACATATCTTGAAGAGGAAGTTTTCACCGAAAAGGAGTTCCGCAAAAAGCTTGAAAAGGCTCTCCCCGACGCGGATTTTTCCGACCCTGCGGGAGAGTGGATAGAGATAAAGGAGACAAGCTCCTCGGGGACGGTTACCGAAATGCTTGCGGGGGGAGAAAAATTGTCGGGGACGGATTTCCGAAGTATTTTTTCTCTGCGTTCGGCAAATTTCACGGTGGTCTACAACGCCGACGAGGAAAATTTTTACATCACCACAAAAGGCTACGGACACGGCGTTGGGCTTAGTCAGTACGGTGCAAACGCCATGGGCGAGAACGGAAGCGATTTCAGGGAAATTCTTCTGCACTACTACACGGGGGCGGAGATAAAAGAGTATTGAGCAGGCTGAGCCTGCACCCTTTTTCTACCCCAATGTTAAATGGGACGTACTGTTACTTTATCAAGCCCCTATCAAGGGGCAGGTGAAAAGAATATTGACTTCGCATAAAAAATGTGATACAATGTAAGTACAAATAACAGAAAGGAACGTGTAAATATGGCTAAAACCGAGACCCTGCACATTCGCGTAAACGAAAACGTCAAGGCAAATGCTGAAGAGACACTTGGTCTGCTGGGCGTTTCCATATCGGAAGCAGTTAATATGTTTCTCTGTCAGGTCAATCTCACGGGCGGTCTGCCGTTTGAAGTAAAGCTTCCCGCGCCCGAGCGTGTTATTGTCCGCAATAAGGAAGAGCTTGCCTCAAAGCTTGCGGATGCAGAGGAAGATGTACGCGCGGGACGGACGTACCCTGCGGAAGAAGCCCTTGACAGATTGAGGGGAAAATATGGGATATAAGCTTACAGTTACCGAAAGCTTTGAAAGCGACCTTGACAATGTACTGGAATATATTTCGCAAAAATTATTAAATCCCGCCGCGGCAGACAGGCTGCTGAAAAGAACCGAGGAAAAGATAAATTTGATTTGCGAAAATCCTTTTATGTACCCTTTGTATCATGATGATACTATTTCCGAAAAGGGTTATCATTACGCGGTCGTTTCAAATTATATTTTATTTTACACCGTTGAGGAAAATGAAAAAATAATTATACTGTCACGATTTTTATACGGCGGACAAAATATTTTAAATGTTTTGTAAAGAAAAAATTCGGAGAACGAAACCGTCCTCCGAATTTTTTATTCCTCGTTTTCGCTGTCCTCTTTAAGCATTTTTTCAAGGACTTTCATATTTTTTCGGGAACAGATGTAGTTTCCTATATACATAGCCCCAAGGTTTATCCATATACATACCAATGCACCGTCCGAATCGCCTTTGCTCAATACACACAGCCAAGCGATAAGTATAACTATGCCGTAAAAAAGAACGTATTTCTTTGACATGGTTTCCGCAAACCTGCGGTTCATAACTCCCGCAGCGGCGGTCTTTGCCGCGTAAGTAAGATAGAAAGCCGTACACAAAAATGCAAGTCCCGCGCCTATATACTGAAACGGCAGGCTTTCAAGAGCTACAGCAACACAAACTATTGATAAAGAAGCTGCAAACATTACAAAGTAAAAAACTCGGAAAAGCTTGAAGCCTATCTCATAATTCTTTGCTTTCTGCATTTCGTCAAAGCCGCTTTCGCTGAACAAGTCGGCGTTTCCTGCTACATACTTGTCGTATGTGTCCTGAGCTTTATTTTCAATATTTTTATTTGCCATAATTATTCCTCCCCGCTTTCGTCGGTATCGTCCGTGCTTTCTTCGTCCAAAACTTTAAAATTGCGCTTGCCGCAGAAGTGCAGAACAACAGCATAAATAAGTGTTGTTACAACCATAAAAACAAGACTTACCCAATAATGGTTGAATGTTTCAAACTCCTTAAATGCTCTTCCACAAATGCTTATTGCTGAAAATAATATTACTGCTACCTGTCCTTTGCCCGAAATTTGAGTAGCTGTAATACCGTTTATCACGCCGTTTTTGGAAGCCTGTACCGCATGAATGATACCGCAAACAATTAAAAGAATGTAGTAGCTTACCGCAGTATATGTAAACGGTATTGCCAACTCTGCCGCTCCGAGCATTATCCACACACAGGTCAAAACAAGCGAACCGGTGAACGAATATTTAAAGCATTTTTTCATTATTTTATTTTGTATAGCAATCTGTCTCTCGTCAAGACCGTAATCGCTGAACATATCCACATAATTTCTTTCCCTTGATTTATCTGCCATGATTATTCCTCCTTAAGCATTTCATCAATAACCGCTTTATTCTTTTTACAGCAGTAAAGGTGAATTATGTTGTAAACAATTCCTATTACAAACATCAGCGAAAAATAGACTATTCCCGCCGCGTCGAGGAACCTGAAAAAACTGCTGCCTGCAAGATATTCCTTAATAATTATAAATATGCAAACCGCATACATAACAATTGTCCAGATAATTCCCCTGCTGTTCATCTTAACTCCCATAAATTGCGTCATCACGCCTTTTGCCGCTGTTCTTATATCAAACACCGACAGGCACAGGAACGTTATCGCATAATATACGACGAAGACCGCAATGACACAGACCTTTCCCGCAGGGAGCAAATCCGTGAGCCAAAAAACCGCCCCAAAAAGCGTTGCCGTCATGTTCAGCACATACCACAGACGTATGCAGTCGGTGGATATTTCTCCGATTATAGCTTTCTGTCTTTCGTCAAGCTTTATCTCTTCGGCAATAAGATTTGTGTTTGAAAATTTCATAATTATCTCCCTTTCTTAATCATCATCGTTGTTTTCGGCTTCTTCATCGGCTGTCATTTTTTCAATAACATTCATGTTTTTCCTCAAACAGAATATTGTAAATACTTCATAAGCAAAAGCAAGTACAGTCCATACCAAAAAGAATACGATATGGCATTTGTCTGAAATTGAACCTCCTAAAGCAGTTGCGGGCAATACAACCGAAGTCACAGACACGAGCCGCATTTTTGTATCGGGGTGCTGTTCTCCCTTAACAACCTCGTTTTTTTCAGTTATGCCCTTTTGGTATTTGGAAGCGAAAGCGTCCAGCACGCCCATGCTTGCGGCGCGGTAATTGTACAGCGAAAGGCTGAAAAGCATTGCCCCGTAAAAAAGCATTATAATGACCTGCATTGCGGGGGTCATGGACGGACTTTTAACGTGTTCGCTTGCCACAGCGCTTGCCGAAACGCTTATCCTGTCAAATGTAAAAACAAAGTACACAATAAGCATTATCACCATGTTAAGGATGTACCACATACGAAAGCTTTTATGCTCCAGTTCAAAGCTTAAAGTTCTCTGCATTTCGTCCTCAATGACCTTTTTGCTGAAATATTCGTTTTCCTTTTCAATTTGTTTTTTATCTTTCACGGTTATTCCTCCTCGGTTTCCTCATCGTCTGCGGCAAGGCTGTCGCGGACTTTTTTGTTCAGATATACGCTGTATGAACCTATTATGTAGTACGCTATAGACATACAGAACCATACTATAAAAAACGGCAGATATGCCCGTATGCGTTCTTTGTCGTCGCCCTTATTCAAAAGATACGTCACTATAGGGTTCATTGGAATATACATATTCAGAAAACCGAGCAACTGCTGAAATCCTCTTTCGCCCTTTTGAAACGGTGAAAATGAATCAAGCACGCCTTTGTCTGCGGCTCGCAAATTATACAAAGACAGACAAAAATACATTATGCCGTAATGTACCAAAAGCATAATTTGTATAGACGGCGGTATTGCCCATTCGGGGTCTTCCGTTCCCACAAAAATAAACATTGTAACAATCATTGCAATGGAATTGAGTACGTACCAAAGCCGCAGAGACTTGTGTTCAAGCTCAAAGCTAACAGCTTTCTGCATTTCGTCAACAACCACCGGCTCGTAATAATAATTGGCATTTGCGTCTTTTTTATTTTTCTTATCCATAATTATCTTCCTTTCCAAACAACTATCAACTGTACACTGTCAACTGTCAACTGATCCAGCGTCCCAGAAAACCTCGTCCAAGGTTTTCCCCAAAGCCCTGCATATTGAAATGCACAAATTCAAGGTAGGGTTGTAATCCCCTTTTTCAATAGCGTTTATGGTCTGGCGGGAGACCCCCACCTTTTCGGCAAGCGCCTGCTGGGACATATCCATTGCCGCCCTTGCGGATTTCAATTTTAAATTCTTTG
>JAAVHM010000152.1 GCA_014799675.1 Ruminococcus sp.
AATTGCTGTAATATTATGCTTGTATTTTTGATGAATACGAAGATAGTTTTATTTTAGCATATCCCGGCGTTTTGTGTATTAAGAAATCGTTTTTTTTTTTTTTACTATTTTATGAACTCCGGCGGGCGCGGGAATTTGATGATTGATATAACATTAAATTTGTTAGTTATGTATTGACAGCTTGTTTAAAAGATGATAAAATAATTATAAATTACCTCTAAATACCATTATCTGAAGCCTTTGCGCCTCATATGCGAAATAAATCATATTTCCACATTATGCCAATTATTGACAAGCGTCAGCTTGCCCGCGAAATCCAAAAATTATACAGCCAAAAAGTTAAATGGGAGTAGATAACATTGGAAAAAACAGTTTACATATGCTTTTGCACTGACGTGATCCATGAGGGACACCGCAACATAGTCGATCACGCAAAAAAATACGGAAGAGTTGTTGCCGGGTGTCTCAGTGACAGAGAAATGATACGCTGTACCAAGTTTCCTATCACATCAGAGGAAGAGCGCATGGCGTTATATCGTACTATTGACGGAATAGATGAAGTCGTTCTTCAGAAAGATATGCTGTATAATGATGTAATTGAAAAGATACGTCCCGATTTTGTTGTGCATGGCGATAACTGGAAAACAGGGGCGGAAAGGCTGATAAGAAATCATGTTGAAAGCCTTATCACTCCATACGGCGGAAAGATAATAGATGTGCCGTATACCTACAGCGAGAGCGTTAAAAAAGTTGACAGGCGTCTCCGGGAAAAATTGGCTATGCCTGAATACAGAAGAAAACGACTTCGCCAGCTGCTTGAGATGACTCCTATAGTCAAAGCAATGGAGGCGCATTCGGGGCTTACAGGTCTGATAGTCGAGAAAACAGTTGTTGACGGAAACAACGGCAAACTGGATCAGTTTGACTGTATGTGGGTATCTTCCCTTTGCGACAGCACGGATAAAGGGAAACCCGATATTGAGCTGGTAGATATGACTTCACGTCTGCGTACTATCAATGATATCATAGAAGTCACTACGAAACCGATTATTCTGGACGGCGATACAGGCGGCTTGACCGAGCATTTCGTGTACAATGTACGCACTCTTGAAAGGATCGGCGTCAGTGCGGTTATTATTGAAGACAAAACAGGTCTTAAGAAAAACAGTTTATTTGGTACGGAAGTAGTTCAGACGCAGGACAGCATTGAAAATTTCAGCGCAAAGATCGCCGCGGGAAAAAAAGCCCAGCTCTCTGAGGATTTTATGATAATTGCTAGAATAGAAAGTCTGATCCTTGAACGCGGTATGGACGACGCGCTTGAAAGGGCTTTTGCTTTTACCGCCGCGGGCGCTGACGGCATTATGATACACAGCCGAAAAAAAGAAGCGGATGAGATATTTGAATTCTGCGATAAATTCCGCGAAAAGGATAAGAAAACGCCGATCGTAGTTGTTCCGACTTCTTTCAGCCATGTCACGGAGGAGGAGCTGTCTGAACACGGGGTGAACATTGTTATATATGCAAATCAGCTGATGAGGGCTGCTTTCCCCGTTATGCAGAGAACTGCGGAAGATATCCTGAAGGCACACAGAGCAAAGGAAGTGGATTCGCAGCTTATGCCGTTTAAGGATATAATCAGGCTGATAGATGAAATATAAAAATTGATTTGAGGTTATGTTTTTTGGAGAAAAAATATTTGATACTTTCTGATATTCACGGCAATGTCAGCGCGTTTGATTCTGTGCTTTATGATTGCCGTGATGAAAATTTTACAGGGGTCATAATTCTCGGCGATTGTATTGATTATGGAATGAGGTCAAATGAAATTATCCATAAGCTGACGGAACTCGGCGAAACGGTATGGAAAGGAAAAATCATTGTAAATATATGGGGCAATCACGAAAAACTCGTGACCGGCAAAGACCTTGAGAAGCTTTCCTCCGACCGCGGACGCGTAATGAGCAGGTATACGGCAAAGCGCCTTTCCGACGAATCGTTACGGTATATAAGATCGGAAATGAACCCCGACGGTATTCAGGAGTTTGAAGCAGGCGGTATGAAATGTATGGCTGTACACGGCTCATTGGAAGATCATTACTGGAAAGCAATTGCGCCGAACGAGCTTCACGGCGGGTATGCGGATTATGATATTGTTTTTGGGGGACACTCTCATTACTCACATTGCTTTACGCATTTCTACCCGAAAGATGATACGGAACTGCGAAATAAAAAGGCTGTTGTTTTTATAAACCCGGGTTCGGTAGGGCAGCCGAGAAATCAAAATCCGTGCGCTCAGTATGCGGTGGTAACATTGCCCTCAAAGCGGGTGGAACTAAGAGCCGTTGAATATGATATAAAATATGAGCAGTCTCTGTTCCCCGACGAGATAGATGAATTTTATAAAAACAGGCTCACGCGCGGAGTTTAACGAAAAGGCGGTAAAAATATGAGTAAATTGTATGCAATAAGCGGTGTTACGGGAATGACGGGAAATGAACTGGTAAGGCAGATACTGACCGATGACAGCACCGATCGTATTCTGGGATTTGATAATTTTTACGCTTCTTCAATTGATACTGTTTCGGATCGTATAAATGATGAGCGTTTTGAATTTTTTGAGTACGATCTGAACAATAAAGAGCAGATGCGGAAATTTGAAAACCGAGTAAAGGAAACTGCCGTCAGCTTTGACGAGATAATTTATATAAATTGCGCGGCGGTTGTCCACACAGAGCATTTCTACCATGTGTATGAAACCTTTGAAACCAATGTGGAGGGCATGAATTATTTTCTGGAACAGGCTATCCGTACAGGAGCGCATAAGTATATCAACTGCTCGACCTCGGAGGTCTATTCCATGAATTCATGGAACGAAAACGGCGGTGTAAAGGAAAGCGATTATCTGACAATGTCTGTTGCCGAACACAGCCAGAGAACCAGCTATGCGGTTGGAAAGCTTATGACAGAGTTTTTTATCAAGGACGCTGTAGATAACGGAAAGATCAAAGGCTGCTCCATACGGTTTGCAAATGTTTACAGCAAGGACGAAAGATATCCCAAGCATATAATACCGTTTATAATCAACAGCTTCCGCGAGGACGGCAAGGTCGTTTTACTGGAAAATTCATTGAAAAACAGACGTACCTTTCTGAATAATTATGACAGCTGCAGCGCAGTTCTGGCATTGGCGTCGGCGGATCACGCACTTGACGGTACAGTATACAATGTAGCTACAGATGAAGAGATATCTATAATTGATCTTGCAAAGTTGTGCGCCGCTAAGATGGGGATAGATGATCCTGTGATCGAATTCAAGGGTTACCGTGAATCAGACCCCGAAAGAAGATTACTGTCAACGGAAAAGATAAGGACGAGAACTTCATGGAAGCCTGTTGTAACTCTTGATAAAGGACTTGACGAATGTATCGCTAATTATTTAAAGAGGTGAGGCGCATATGAAAACCGCGGTCATTACAGCGGCGGGAATATCGAGCAGGTTTAACGAGGGTATTCCCGAATCGGAAAAACAGCTAAAAGGGATATACGGCGGGGGAGACCGGACGCTTTTATATCACCTTGTCCGAAAGTGTCTGTTTGCAGATAAAATAATAGTCGTCGGCGGATACAAGTTTGATGACTTAAAGGAATATCTGCTTGGTTTGAAGCCTGAGATACGTGATAAAATTGCACTCGTGTATAATGAAAATTATAAAACGCTTTCCTCGGGATACAGTCTGTATCTCGGTCTTGCGGAAGCTTTTAAATGTCAGTCTGACGAAATTCTTTTTATTGAGGGAGACCTTGATGTTGACCGCGATTCCTTGGATAACGTTATCAAAAGCAGAAATAGTGTTCTTACCTATAACTATGAGCCGATCTATGCAAATAAAGCTGTTGTATTGTATAAGGACAGCAATGAACGCTTCCGCTATGCGTTTAACAGCAGCCACGGAATGCTGGAGATAAAAGAGCCGTTTTCCTGTATTCTTAATTCGGGACAGATATGGAAATTTACAGATATTGAAAAGCTGAAAGCGGCAAATGACAGTTTTTTTTCAGAAGAAAAAAACGGGACAAATCTTCGTATCATACAGAATTATATTGATCACGGAACAGAAGCCGACTTGATCGGGCTTAAACGCTGGACAAACTGCAACACGCGGGAGGATTACGATAAAATAGTTTCATACTGGGAGGAAGAATTAAAATGAAAACATTGGAGCAAAGACTGCAAATAGTTGAGCAGCACGTAAATAGCGGGAATATCAAGCTGATGATAATAGGTCTCGGAAGCGTCGGAGCTTATTTGCTGGATTATATTATCAGCAGCAACGATGCCGATATCAGCGTGGTTGTTGTCGGCAGAGATGAAGAAAAAATGCGGAAAAAGGTCAATATTGCAAGAATTTCGGGATTGATACGTGAGGTAAACAAATCGCACATTGATGTTGAGGGCGGCGTTGACCTGAATGATATAAATTCTATTCAGAGGGTAATTGAGAAGCATCAGCCCGATTTTATAGTTAATTCCAGCCGCGCCTATCCCGGACTTAAATACGGCAGTATTTCATGGGCAAATGTGAGAGCATACGGAATTTGGAGTCCTCTTGCCATACGCTTCACAAAAAATATAATGGAGGCGTGCGATAATGCGGATACAAATGCTGTTGTTATCAATACATCTTATTCCGACGCAGTTATTCCATGGCTGAAAAGCGCAGGCAGAGCCTATCCCGATTTTGGCAGCGGCAACCTTAATCATCTTGTTCCGCGTTTGAAATTTGCCGCCGCGGAGATACTTGGCGTAAATGATTACTGGAATGTTGATGTAATGTTTGCGGCAGGTCATTTTCATGACGTATGTATCAGTAAGGAAGGTCAGACCGAAGGCGTTGAGCTTCCTCTTAAAATCTATTATAACGGTAAGGAGCAGGACATTCCACATGACAAATTATTTGCAGGCTGCAAGATAGCTATGCCTGTTGACCAGACAAGAAATATGATGAATGCCTCCAGCAATTATAATATTATTACAGCGGTCATAAACGCGATACGTACAAAGGAAGATCAAAAGCTGTTCATACCGGGATTTGACGGAAATATCGGAGGATATCCCGTGACTGTAGGTTACAGGAACGGTAAGCTGAACGCCCTTATAGACGAGTCTGTGTTCAGCTTTGAAGAGATGAATAAAGCCGACAGAGCCTCTATGGCGCTTGACGGAATAGAAGATATCGTAAACGGAAAACTGATCTATACGGACGCTCTCATTGAGAAAGCGAAAAAAGCGTTCGGCGCAGAGCTTCCAAAAGAAGTTCCCTTTGAAGATATTGAGAAAACAGCGGAGTATATTATTGAAAAAATTATTCTTCCCAATACTTAAGAAAAATTTTACGCTATAAAAAAATTCGGAAAAAACTTTTTTATAAAAAATAAAGAGGACGGACTAATGAAAGTTGAAAATTTTGTAAAAATAATTGGCTGCGACTTTTTCACAGGCGTGCCTGACAGTCAGCTTAAAGCTCTTTGCGACTACTTGATGGATACCTATGGCATTGACCCGAAGCACCACATCATTGCCGCTAACGAGGGAAACTGTGCTGCTTTGGCGGCAGGCTACCATTTGGCAACAGGTATGATACCCGCGGTTTATATGCAGAACAGCGGCGAGGGAAATATTATTAATCCTGCGGCAAGCCTTTTAAACGATAAGGTTTATGCTATCCCTGTTGTATTTATCATAGGCTGGCGCGGTGAACCCGGAGTGCATGACGAACCCCAGCATATCTATCAGGGAGAGATCACTGTTAAGCTGCTTGAGGATATGGGTATAGCTTCATTTGTTATTGGCAAAGATACTTCCGAGAATGAAGCTGCCGAAGCTATGTCGGGATTTAAACCTTTGCTGGAAAAAGGAAAAGATGTGGCTTTTATTATCCGAAAGGGAGCTTTGACCGATTCGCCAAAGGCAGAATATAAAAATGCCAACACGATGAACCGTGAAGAAATAATAAGGCATATTGTTAAAGTCAGCGGCGAAGATCCTATCATTTCCACAACGGGAAAAGCGAGCCGCGAGCTTTTTGAAATACGGGAGGCAAACGATCAGAGCCATAAATACGATTTTCTTACTGTCGGCTCTATGGGACACAGTTCGTCAATTGCTCTCGGAATTGCTTTTAATAAACCAAACAGAAAAATATGGTGTATCGACGGTGACGGGGCGGCATTAATGCATATGGGGGCTATGGCGCTCATAGGTACAAATAAGCCGAAAAATTTGGTGCATATAATAATCAACAACGGCGCGCACGAAACTGTGGGAGGAATGCCTACCGCGGCGGCGGATATTGACATTATCGGCATAGCAAAGGCCTGCGGATATACCAATGCTGTAAGTGTTGATTCTTTTGATATGCTTGACAAAGAGCTGAAAAAAGCAAAAAGCCTCAGCGAGCTTTCACTTATCGAGGTAAAATGCTCTATTGGTTCAAGAAACGATTTGGGACGCCCCACCACTACAACCTTTGATAATAAGCATAGCTTTATGAATTATCTGAAAAGCCTTTGAATTTCCCGATCACTCCTGCTCCACGGCTGAAAAATGCACTTTTTCAGCCGTGGAGAATATTTTTTTAACCCGAATTAAATAACCGTTCGCAAAAAGAAAAGAGATGTTTCACATATGGAAAAATCCGCCGAAAGCGCTTGAAACAAAGCATTTTCGGCGGATTTGATATTAATACTTTTTTATTGTTCAAATGCGGAAAATTTAGTATTGCAATTTGGCAGATAACGGTGTATAATAGGGTTGAAAAATTATTTTTGGAGATGTAGAAACATGGCTTTGATTGCAATTATAGATGACGATAAGCACATAAATTCCATGCTTGCCGACCTTTTGGGCAGGGAGGGCTACGGCGTTCTGCGTGCGTATTCCGGGACGGAAGCAGTGTATATGCTTTCGGAAAACAAGCCCGATCTGGTTCTTCTTGACCTGATGATGCCGGGGCTGTCGGGGGAAGAGGTTTTGCCGAAAATAAAAGGCATACCTGTTATTGTTATGAGCGCAAAGGCGGACGTGCAGAACAAGGTCTCCCTGCTTCTGGACGGGGCGGCGGACTATATTACAAAACCCTTTGACACACGGGAACTGCTTGCAAGAATTACCGTTCAGCTTCGGAAAAGTCAAGCGGAAAATTCGGACACTTTGACTTACGGCGGGCTTACCTTGCGTACCGACCTCCACGAGGTATACGCCGAGGGAAATACTGTCCGTCTCACAAAAACCGAATTTGCCATACTTAAACTGCTTATGCTCAACCCCAATCAGGTAATTGCAAAATCAACAATTCTTGATAAAATAAGCGAGGACACTCCCGACTGCGTGGAAAGTTCTCTGAAAGTCCACATCAGCAATCTGCGGAAAAAGCTCCGTGAAGCGACAGGCAAAGAATACATAGAAGCGGTGTGGGGCATTGGGTTCAAGTTGACAGTTGATAGTTGACAGTGTACAGGTTCTTAAATCTTAACTAAATCTTAACTCTTTTCTTTACCGTTTTCTTAACTGTTTAGTGTTAGAATGGAAACATAAAAGAAAAGGAGGAACTTTATTATGGAATATGTTCTTAAAACAAACTCGCTTTGCAAGTATTACAAAAATTTTAAGGCTCTGGACGGGCTTACTATGAACGTCCCAAAAGGCTCTATTTACGGCTTTGTGGGAAGAAACGGCGCGGGCAAGACCACGCTTATACGTCTTATATGCGGACTGCAATTCCCGACCTCTGGGGAATTTTCCCTTTACGGCATCGACGGCGGAAGCAGGGATATTTCCAAATCCCGCCGCAGAATGGGCGCGGTGGTGGAAACGCCGTCCATTTATCTCGACATGACAGCGGAGGAAAACCTCAAACAGCAGTATCTTATTTTAGGTATGCCGTCCTTTAGCGGTATTCACGAGCTTTTGAAGCTTGTGGGACTTGAAAACACGGGGAAAAAGAAAGCGAAAAATTTCTCCCTCGGTATGCGTCAGCGTCTGGGCATTGCAATTGCTCTTGCGGGAGATCCCGATTTCCTTGTTCTGGACGAGCCTGTAAACGGTCTTGACCCGCAGGGAATTATTGAAACGCGCGAACTTATTTTAAAATTGAACCGTGAGCGTCAGATAACCGTCCTTATTTCAAGCCATATTCTGGACGAGCTTTCACGTCTTGCCACCCATTACGGCTTTATCGACGGGGGACGTATTATCAAGGAAATAAGCGCGGAGCAGCTTGAAAAGGAATGCAGAAAATGTATGCGGGTAACTGTTTCCGACGCGAAAATACTGTCCGTTATGCTTGACGAAAAGGGCGTGGAATACGCTGTTGTTGACGACAAGACCGTGGATATTTTCGCGCAGATGAGCATTACCGAGCTTACTCTTGCGCTGAAAGAAAGGAACTGCGACCTGCTGTCGGCGAACGAGCGTGACGAGAGCCTTGAAGCGTACTTCATGAATTTAGTCGGGGTACAGAACAATGAGTAAATTATTAAGAGCTAATTTTATGCGGCTCAGACAAAGCCTCTCTTTTTGGGTATGTGTTGTACTTCAGGTTTCTTTTGCTGCAATACTTTTTTTCATGACGTATTCAGTATACCCCGAAGAAACTCGCATTTTCGGCAAAAGCTTTGTAGTCGGTTCTTATATTATGTTTTTCCTTTCGGTTTTTATTACGTCTTTTATATGTACCGATTATTCCTGCCAAACTATACGCAATAAGCTTTTTGTCGGACACAGCCGCGAAGCGATTTACTTTTCAAATTTTA
>JAAVHM010000153.1 GCA_014799675.1 Ruminococcus sp.
AATTCCATGAGCGCTCCCCCTCCCCTCTTTGGTTGTCTCGCTCGCACATTGTGAACGACTAACAGTTACTGAAAAAGTCTCCAAAATTCAAAGACAAACAAACCGCACAGACAAAACAAATTACACCGCTAAATGAAAATTTATCACAATAGTTGCACATCATTTTTATGTATTGTTACAAATGTTATCAAAATTAAAAAATATTTTTTTGATAGTTGCACGTTCGCGTGCAACTTTTTCTTTTTTGGGACTATTGGTGTAAGACATTAAAAAGCCCGAACAAAAATTGTCTTGCAAATTTAAAAACGGGAGGTGTTTTCGTGCCAAATAATATGACAAAAAGTCCGACAAAAAATCTGACGAAAATGCAGAAAAAATTTCTCTGCCGCTTTGCCGCGGGGAAAAGCGTTGCGGAGGCTGCCATTGCCTGCGGTATTCCCGAAAGCTCCGCTTATGAGGAGGGGATAAAAATTCTTCGTCACCCCGAGGCGTTCAAATTCGTTACTGAAATTGCCGTGACAATGAAACGCTATGACAAGGACAGCGCCGAAGAATGTCTTGACAGGATAATCAACGGCAGGATAAACGACGCGGTTATTCTTGCAAAAAGCTGTCCAGATGAGCTTACCGAGGAGGACGTGCGGAAGCTTGACCTTTACAACGTTTCCGAGCTTAAATTCAGCAAGGGCGTTTGCGAGATAAAATTCGCCGACCGTATCAAGGCTGTTGAAAAGCTTAACGAGATACGGGCTGGAAAGGCAGCCGACAACGCGGCGCAAAGCTTTCTGGACGCTATAAGCGGCGCAGAGGAAAATGCGGCTAAGGAGGATCTCACCGCAGCTGAAGAGGACTGATTTTCTATTATCTATCCTCTAAATTTCTATTCTCTAAAAAGGAGTGTTATTGTGACTAAGTTTGTAAGGTTTTCGGAAAAGCAGAAAACCGTCCTGACATGGTGGAAAACGGAGCGTTATAAAAACTGCGACGCTGTCATATGCGACGGCGCGGTACGGTCGGGAAAGACCCTGTGTATGTCCGTCAGCTTTGCGGCGTGGGCTATGTCCCGCTTCAACGGCGGCAGCTTTGCAATATGCGGCAAGACGGTGACATCTCTCCGCCGCAACGTTATTACACCTTTGCTTTCCGCGCTAAGGGGACTTGGATTTTCCTGCACAGAAAAGGTCAGCGCGTCATACGCCGACATTTCAGCGGGAGGCAGGTCGAACCGATTTTACTTTTTCGGCGGCAAGGACGAGGGCTCGGCGGCGTTGATACAGGGAATCACCCTTTGCGGGGTGCTTCTTGACGAGGTGGTGCTTATGCCCCGTTCCTTTGTGGAACAGGCGTTGGCACGGTGTTCCGTAAGCGGCTCGAAGATATGGTTCAGCTGTAACCCCTCTCACCCGTATCACTGGTTTTACCGCGAATGGATATTGAAAGCGCAGGAAAAAAGAGCATTGTATCTTCACTTTACAATGGACGACAACCCATCTCTCTCCGAGTCCGTAAGGGAAAGATACAGGCGGCTTTATTCCGGGGTTTTCTACGACAGGTTCATTCTGGGAAAATGGGTCGCCGCAGAGGGTATAATTTACCCCATGTTCAGCGAAAAAAGGCACGTCGCAAAAACACTTCCCGCCGAATTTTCACGGTACGCTGTTTCCTGCGATTACGGCACGGTAAATCCGTCCTCTTTCGGGCTTTGGGGAAAAAACGGGGAAACATGGTACAGAATAGACGAATATTATTACAGCTCAAAACGTGAGGGAATTTCGCGAACGGACGAGGAGCACTACTCGGGGCTGAGAAAGCTTATAGGCGAAAGACAGGTCGAGGGCGTTATCGTTGACCCGTCGGCGGCATCTTTTATCGAGTGCATAAAACGTCACGGTGAATTCCCCGTTTCCCCCGCTAAAAATGATGTGGTATCGGGCATACGCAGAGTATCGGACGCTTTGCGGGACGGCAAAATTATGTTCAGTACCCACTGCAAGGACATACTGCGGGAATTTTCTTTATACCGCTGGGACGAAAGTCATGGCGGTGACGTTCCCATTAAAGAAAACGACCATGCTATGGACGATATGCGCTATTTTGTATCAAGCCCTTTTTTCCGCGGGGACGGTTCTGCTTTCTGGGCAGGAAGCGTACAACGCTAAAGATTACCGAAAGGAGTGAAAATATTGCAGAAGAAAAATATTTTGAGAAAGCTTTTTGGCAGAAATATTTCCGAACACGTTCCCTCCTGCGAAGCCTCCGTGTCAAGCGGCAGGCTTGCGGACAACGGCGTTAATCTGCTTACCCTGCAAAGGGAGGGCTTTAACGAACGTCAGCTTTACGATAATTTAAGGAGCTGTGTTCCCATTGTGGACGCCGCTTTGCAGAAAATTGTCAGGCTCACGGGCTGCTACAAGGTGACCTGTTCCGACAGCAGATTTCAAAGTGAAATGGACGATTTTGTTGAGAACGTTCCTGTCGGCACAGGGGGAAATTCTCTGTACGCTTTTACCGACGCTTTTCTTGACAGTCTGCTTACTTACGGCTCTGCCGCGGGGGAAATGCTTGTTGACACCGACACGGGAAATGTTGAGGGAATTGCCATGCACAGCATGAGTAAATTTTGCTGCCGAAAAGGTATTACCCCGTGCGACAGAAAATATTTTGTCATGGACGAGCATGGTGAATGGCGCGCCGCGCAAAACCCCCAGTTTATTCTGTACAGTGCGCTGAACGCCACGGCAAACGCTCCCGAGGGGCAGTCGGTACTGCGGGGACTTCCCTGCCTGTGTGCGGTGCTTATGCGAATTTATCAGTGCATTGGTCAGAATTTTGACCGCATTGGAAATGTCCGCTACGCCGTGACATACAAGCCCTCGGACAGCGGCGAAATGGCTTTCGCAAAAGAAAGAGCCATGCAGATCGCCAAGGAGTGGGGCGACGGAATGAACGCCATGCGCTGCGGCGAAGTCCGCGATTTTGTTGCGGTGGGGGACGTTGACATAAAGGTCATCGGCGCGGATAATCAAATCATTGACACCGAGATACCTGTCCGCCAGCTTCTTGAACAGATAGTGGCGAAGCTTTCCGTGCCGCCGTTTTTGCTGGGACTTACGTGGTCGTCCACGGAGCGAATGTCATCACAGCAGGCGGACATTCTGACCTCGGAGCTTGAGTATTACCGCCGCATACTCACTCCCGTGATAAAAAAGGTCTGCGGCGATTATCTTGCTCTCATCGGCGGCAGCGGAAATGTTTCCGTTGAGTGGGACAATATAAATCTTCAGGACGAAGCCGTGCTTGCCGAGGCAAGGCTTCACAACGCGCAGGCGGCGCTTATTGAACGTCAGCTTGCAGAATAATTAATTCTGCTTGCAGAATAAAAGCGGGACGGGAAACCCGTCCCCTACAGAAATTTTTTAAAAAATTATGGAGGTAAAAAATTATGTACAAAACAATCAAAATTGAAAAGGGTCTTTATAATCTTTCGGGAAAAACATTTTCACAGGCTCTGGAGGCAATGGATCCTTCCGAAAATTACACAGACGAAGCTCTTCGCAAAATGGACGCTTTTGAGCGCCAGTTAAAGCGTTTCGACATCAAGGTAAACGGCGTGAATGCTGACAAGGTGGACAAGTTCTTTCAGTCCACTGAAAGCGCGGCTCTTTTCCCAGAGTTTGTAAGACGTGCTGTTGAAGCGGGTCTCAACAGCGGCTGCGTAAATAAAATCACTGCGGCTGTAAGCGTTTCCGACGGCGTGGACGCAAGAGGTATCGTTCTTTCCGACGGCGATGACGAGTACGCAGGCTCTGCTGTTTACGGCGGCGAGCTTCCCAAGAGCAGCATTACTCTCACATCTTCCGCTATCGCTCTTAAAAAGTTCGGCAGGGTTGTGAACGCTCCCTACGAGGCTGTAAGACAGCAGCGTATCGACGTGTTTGCGGTAGCTCTCCGCGCAGTCGGCGCAAAGCTTGCAAAGGCTGTTGAAAAGGCGGCAGTAACTGCTCTCACAAGCGGCGTTACACCTGCTTCAATGTCGGGCGGCACATTCAATTACGCCGAGCTTGCTTCTTTCTGGGGAAGCTTTGACAAGGCCGAAATGAACACTATCGTATGCTCTCCCGCAACTGCGGCAAAAATTCTTGCCTTTGACGAAATGAACAAGGCTGTGCTTCCCGCGGCGGGCTGCGGAACAGTTACTCCTTTCGGCGCGGAAATCGTTGCTTCTCCTGCGGTTGACGACAAGACCCTTATCGGTCTTGACAGAAATTCCGCCCTTGAAATGATAAGGGGCGGCGACGTTATCGTTGAAGTCGACAAGCTTATTTCCAAGCAGTCGGACGCTGCGGCTGTTGCTGTAAACGTTGGCTTCTCGGCGATCGACAGCGACGCTGTTAAGGTGCTTGCAATTGCAAAATAATTTTAGTCGTTAGGCAATTATGCGGGGCAGATTTGGCAGGTAACGGTACAAAAGCATTGTTACCCATGGAAACTTTTTACCCTTATTGACAATGTATGCCAATAAGGGTAAAGGCTCCGCCTTTCTGTCCCGCAATATTTTAAAAGGAGTGTTTTTATGGAACAAAGAGAACTGCTTGAAAGGCTTAACAAATTCACACGAAGAGAACTTACCGAGGACGAGGTCTACATCTTCACGGTAACGCTTTGCGACAACGAGATAGACCGTGACAACGAGTGCTTTTCAAGAAAATCATTGGAGGAAATGGCGGAAAAATTTATGGGCGTGACGGGTATTTTCGACCACGACCCAAAGGGCGGAAATCAGACCGCGCGGCTTTTCTGCACGGAAGTTGTTGAGGAGGAAAGAGAAAATTCCGTCGGCGAAAAATACGCATATTTAAAGGGCTACGCCTACATGGTGCGGACTTCCTCAAACGCCGACCTTATCAGCGAAATTGACGGCGGTATCAAAAAGGAGATCTCCGTTTCCTGCTCCGCGGAAAGGCAGATATGCTCGATTTGCGGCGCGGACAGGCGTGTAAAAGCTTGCCGCCACGTCAAGGGCAGAAAGTACGACGGCAAAAAGTGTTTTGTAACTCTGGACGGAATTTCCGACGCTTACGAGTGGAGCTTTGTTGCCGTCCCCGCACAGGTATGCGCGGGAGTTACTAAAAAGTCCATGGAGGACACAGCCGCCGAGGAAGAAATTCCCGAGCAGGACCGGCAGGAAAAACGCGCCGGGCTTGAAAGCAAAATCCGCCGCGCGCTTATACTCAAGGACAGCGGCGGCAAGGCGGCGGAGCTTTTTGAAAACGTCAAGGGTATGCTTGAAATTTCCGAACTGGAGGAGTTGGGAAAAAATCTTGCGGTTGGAAAAGCTCCGAAAAATTTTGACGACAATTCGGCGTACATGATGAGGGGGCTTTGATATGGACATGGAAAAGGTCTTTTCGCTGTTCAGGCTTTTTTACAACGAGGAGGACGCCGAAAGCTTTCTCCCCGTTGCGGAGCTTGCGGCGGACTACACAAAGCGGCGTATTTTAGGCGATGAGGAAGCATACGACCCCCGTTTGTATTTTCTTGCGGCGGCGGAAACACTTTGCCGCACTCTCGAAATAAAGGCGGCAAGGGAACGTCTCACCCTCACAAGAACAGGCACAGCCGCTTCCGAGACGGATTATTCAAGCCGTTTGGAGTACGCTCAAAGGCTTTACAAAAGCTATGAAAATCTCTGCACGGGCTTGATACGGGACGACGGATTTTTATTTCTCCGCACCGAATAAAGGGGGACTTCCATGAATATTGTAAACAAATTTATTGCCGCGGTTTCGGAAAGCGGCATACCCTGCTGTCACGAGTTTTCCGATTACCGCATAGACGTTTTGCAGAAGCCCATGTGCGCCTTTGCGGGGGTAAAAAAATTTACCGTAAGCGGCGATGAAAAAATTCCCGCGGTGCAGGTGAGAATTACTTTGCAGGGCGGCGAAACGCGTGTGGACGGGGCTTTGCTTGCCGAGACGGCGGAAAATGTTATCGTCCCCGCGGTTCGGAATTGCGGTGAAAATATTTCCAAAACGGAAATTTCGGAAGTGAAGCTGAACACAAAAACAGGTATGCTTTACTGCGAAATTATTTTTGAAATTTCCGCCCCTGCCGACGCCGGTGACGAGGACGAAAAACACCCCGATATCGTGTCCTTTAAGGGCATAAGCATTTTCGTGGAGGAGTACTCCTTTTCACGCTCCGCGCTTACCGCCGAGACCGCTTTGATAAGCGGAAGCACTTTGCTGAATTTCGGCGGCGGCGGTACTGTAAAAATAAAGCTGTCGGGGACGGCTGCGGTAGAGGGTGAGGAAATTTCCAACCTGAAAAAGCTGGACGCTCTGCTCACAAGCGGGGAGGAATTTTCTCTTGCATACGGCGGGGCAAAATTCGCAAAGGTGATACTTTCAAAATATTCCTGCGTCGGCGAAAACGGCGAAGCGGAAAATGTTCAGCTTGAATTTATCGGCGTATGCGGCGTTGAAGCCGTGCCAAAGGAGGTATAATATGGATATTCGCAATGCGGCTTTACGGTTAAAGCTTTCAAACGGAACATATTACACTCCCGTTGGGCTTATCGGCTTTAAGTGCCGAAAGGAACGCTACACGCCCTACAGCAGTCTTGACGTTACAGCGGTCTGCAAAAGCGCGGACAGCGTTTCCGACGTTCGCGAGGTGCGGCTTGAAATTGGCGGGAAAGCCGTCCACAGCGGCATTATGGACAACATGACCATAAGCGAAAGCGGGGGCTTGAAAAAGATACGCATATCGTCCCGAGGATTTTCCTCAATGCTTTCCCAGAACGAGCTTGAGCCGGGGCTTCTGGCGGGAATTACTCTTAACAAGCTGATGTCGGAAAGCATGGTCGTGCCAAACGTCACATGGCAAAGCAATGCGGAAAGCGTGCGGTACATTTACGTCAAGGAGCATGACAGCCAGTGGACGGCGATAGTCAATCTTGGGCTTACCCTGAACGGTCAGTACCCATACATAGGCGGCACAAACGAAATACGGCTCACACAAAGATCGGCGGAAATTTTTACCCCGCAGAATGTTTATGAGATCGGTACAACCGAGGATTACTCAAAAATGGCGAGCCATTACCACATGAAGGACGTGAACGGCGATTACTCCTACAACTACACCGACGGCTACGCCGAGAACAGGGGGATAATCCGCCACAAATACGTTAATTTTGACAGACAGTTCCTTGCGCTTTCGGATTTCGGACTTCAGTACAAGCTGAATTTTTCCCGCCGCGGCTGCCGCAGCAAATTCATGCGCTACCTCGGCTGGTGCGGCGAGGAACTTAGAAGCATGGTAAGATTTCCCGACAACACAGTTGCCGAGGTCTCGGTTATTGAGATATCGGGGAACGCTAAAAAGGGCATTTTTACCATGACAGGCTGTTATTATGACAAGTACTGCAACAGCTAAATTCTTATCTTAAATAGCAGCAATGCCGAGCTGTTTATGTACAGTTCGGCATTATTTTTGTGTCTTTTTGGTGTTTTTGCAATAAAATTCTTGTATATTTTGTGCAACAAGACGATATTACGCATTTTTTGAAAAAAACTCTTGACTTTTGTGCTGTTTTGGTGTAATATTAATAAGTCGCAAGAAACGTCACCGCAATAGCGGAACACGCGGACAAGCGACGTAATGGGCAGGACGTATCAAGCGTTTAGCTGCTAATCGTTTAGCTGCCCAAAAGCACGGGAGCATAGCTCAGCTGGGAGAGCATCTGCCTTACAAGCAGAGGGTCATAGGTTCGAGCCCTATTGTTCCCACCAAAAAGGGCTTTTATAAGTCCTTTTTTAAACCCGTATACACGGGTTTACGGCCTGGTAGTTCAGCTGGTTAGAACGCCGCCCTGTCACGGCGGAGGTCGTGGGTTCGAGTCCCATTCAGGTCG
>JAAVHM010000154.1 GCA_014799675.1 Ruminococcus sp.
ATTAAGGAAGTAGGGGGTACGGGGGCAGAAACCTCAAAGGGGGAGGGGGAATGCCGATTTTTGTTGGGTTATTTTGTCCCCCTCCCCCTTTGTGGTGTCTGACCCCCGAATTTGTGAACAACGAACTGTTTCTAACCTTGCTTCCAAAATTCAAAGACAAACAAACCGTTACCCATAAAACAAGTTAATAAAATAAATTAAAATTTATCATAAGATAGAATTTTTACTCCGTCCTGCTTGCGGAAACTATTTTGCTTGCCGCCCCAAGATATTTTTTCATCATGCTTTCGTATTCCTCGGGGGAAATTTCGCCAGTCCCCATTACATCATAAGTGACCGTTGCTTCCCGAATAGTCAGCGGCAGGGGCTTCATGCCGTTTTTCAGATAGAAATTCCTCCGCCGTATGCGTTCCTCGTAATTTTCCGCGGACTCGTCAAGCTGTTCCAAAGCAAGGAAAAGCCGCTGTGTGCCGTAATGCTTTTTAAGGGACTGCAAAGCCTTGCTCCCCAAGCCTTTTCCCCGCAAATTTTCGGAAAGCGCAAGGTAAAACAAATAGGAAGCAGTTCCCTCGCTGATAACATAGGCAAGCCCTGCCCATTCACCCTCCGAATAGATACCCCAGAAATCAACATAGTCCTTTTCGGACTTCATAGCTAACAGCCACATCGGGGCTCTCTCGTCGGCAGGGAAAGCCGTTCTGTACAAACGGCTTATCTTTCCGTAATCCTTGCTGAAAAAATTTATCCTTTTAAGCGATATTTTCATGCCGATATTCCTTTCAAATCTTTGTACATCACTTACCCACACAGAAGTGGGAAAACACCTCGTCCACCACCGCTTCGGAGGCTCTTTCTCCCGTAAGCTCCAAAAGGGCGTTTTCTCCGTCGTCTATGATAATAGTTACAGCGTCCAAGGTCGCCCCGCAGTGCAGAGCGTCCAAAGCCTGCTCAAAGGAAACCTTTGCCCTCTCCGCGCACCGTCTTTGCCGTTCGTTGGTAAGAACTCCCGCTTCGGGGGAAAATTCCTCCGTTTTCAAAAGCTTGCCGAGAACCTTTTCAAGCTCACCAAGTCCCCCGCTTTTTGCCGAAATTGAAACGCTTGCCCCGAAGCAGTGGGAAATTTTTTCAAAATCAAAACGCTGCTCCAGATCGGATTTGTTAAGTATCGCAAGAGAAAGCTTTCCCGTACAGCTTTCCGCAAGGGAAATATCCTCGTCGGTGAGGGCTTCCCCCGTGTCGAAAACCGCAAGCACAAGCTGCGCCGTTTCAAGCTTTTTCTTTGCAAGCTTTACTCCCTGATTTTCCACAACGTCCTCGGTGTCGCGTATCCCCGCCGTGTCGGAAAGACAGAGAACAACGTCCCCCAGCCGCACGGATTCCTCTACAATGTCGCGGGTCGTTCCCGCGATCTCGGTAACAATGCTGCGCTCACAGCCGCTTAGCAAATTCATAAGCGTACTCTTGCCAACGTTTGGCTTGCCCACAATTGCCGTGTCGATACCCTCGCGGATTATCCTGCCGTTGTCGTAGCCTTTCAGCATTTCCCCAAGCTCTGCGATAGTGGCGGTCAGAACCTTTTCTATCTCGGTCTCGTCCACGGCGGGAATGTCGTCCTCGGGGTAATCCACCCACGCCGCAAGTGAGCCTAAAAGGGTGACAATGCTGTCCGAGACAGACTTTATTCTGCGGAAAAGCGCGCCGTCCCGCAAAGCCGCCGCACAGCGAAGCTCCGCCCGTCCCCCTGCGGAAATCGTGTCCATAACAGCTTCCGCCTGCGTAAGATTAATTTTGCCGTTTAAAAATGCACGTTTTGTAAATTCCCCTGCCTCCGCGGGAACAGCTCCGTTTTTCAAAGCAAGCCGCAGGACTTGTTCCGTTACAAAAATACCGCCGTGGCAGGAAATTTCCGCCACGTCCTCCCCCGTATAAGACCGCGGCGCGCGGAAAACTGTGAGGACGGCTTCGTCTATATCATTATTGCCGTCGGAAACTTTCCCGTAAGCGCAGGTGTACCCCGCCATTTGGGAGGGTTTTTCCTTTGCCGAAATTGGTGTAAAAATTTTATCCGCAACAGCGAGAGCTTCCTCTCCCGAAATGCGTATTACCGAAATCCCCCCCAATGCTCTGGGGGTTGAAATTGCTGCTATTGTTGACATATCTTTACCCTCTTGCTTTTATATATAGTACATAACCCCCTCAAAACAGGGAGGAATTACCTTTGAATATTCCCTCCCCCCTTGAGGGGGCTTAATAAATTTTAAGTCAGTAACATTTTACTTGGGGGTGATTTTCGCAGCGGGGCGTTCCCCGCTTAGATATCAATTTTGCCGTACAAGTCGCCCTCGATAAGATTATCCTCGGGCTTGGGACGCTTGTAGTCCTTTTCAAAGGAAGTCTTCATCATATCCATTGAGCGCGGGGTGTACTCGTTGGGATTTTTGTCCCTGCGGGGTCTTCTCTCGTAATCCCTTTTGTAACCGCCCTCACGGTTTCCGCCCTCTCTCCTGTCACGTCTCTGACGGGGATTTGTGGAAGCGATAACGACCTTGCGGAAAGGCTCGTCGCCAACGCTGCGGGAGGTTACTCCCTCGATATTTGCAACCGCCGAGTGGATAATTCTTCTCTCGTATGGGTTCATGGGTTCAAGTGTGGAAGTCCTGCCTGTTCTGATAACGGTTTTCGCGATCTTTCCCGCAAGCTCTTCAAGTATAGCCTTTCTCTTTTCGCGGTAGCCGCAGCAGTCCACGGTAATTCTAACATATTCCTTGTCCCCTCTGTTTGCCGCCATGGAAACAAGATACTGTATAGCGTCAAGGGTCTCGCCCCGTCTGCCTATTACCGCGCCCGTTGTGTCGCCAAGAATGTCGATAAGGATACCGTCCTCGTTCTCGGTGGTGGAAACTGTGCTGTCGATATCCATATTTTTAAGGATACCCTTGATATAGTCTGCCGCAATGTCGGCTTTGGTCTGCTCAAAAACAGCCTCTACCCTTGCTTCGCCTTTAAGCTTTCCGAAAAGTCCCTTTTTCGGTTCCTCGATTACCGTGAATGAGATCCTGCTTTCTTCTGTGCCGAATTCCTGTGCCGCCATAGCCTTTGCTTCCTCTATGGACTTTGCTGTAAATACTTTTTTCTTTTCTGACATATCTTTACCTACTTCCCTATTAGAATTTATTTTTCAGCAATTCTTACCTTGTCTTTGATTTTGTAAAAATTGCTGTGCTTAACATTTTCTTAAAAGATAATTAGAGGCAAGAAGCAAGAATTTTGCTTCCGTTTATTCGCCGTCGTCGTCGATAAATTCCTCGCCGTATTTTTCTGCCTGTCTGCGGCGGGCTTCTCTGATTATCATTCTTTCGTACTCTTTCTGTTTAGCCTTGGAAATTTTAACCTCCGGCTTGTCCTCTTCCTCGTCTGCCGCGGAGGAAACTGCTATGCCGCCTGCCTTTGCAGGGACTTTTCCTCCGTTCTGTTGCTGCGCTTGCGCCATCTGCTCCTCCATAAGCTGCTGATATCTTTCCATCATGTTGGGACGGGCTTTCTTCTTGCGTTTAGCCTTGTCCTTTTCCACAAGGGACGCAACATATTCGGGAGTGTATATTTTATATAGTATCATTGACTGTATGCAGCTGAACAGTGAGGACATAGTCCAGTAAAAACCGATACCCGCGGGATATTTGAACGCGATCCACACCGAGAACAGCGGCATAACGTAAAGCATAACATTCATGCCTGCCATGCTGGGAGCGTCGGGGTTCATTTTCTTGTTGCGTATCTGACTGTAGATCGTCATGAAAAGCTGGATAATACCCGACATAATAGGTATCATCAGCAAAATGACCGCCGCGGCATTCCACACCTCGGGGTGCAGGGACGGTATATCGCCCAAGTCCACAATACCGAAAAGCTTGTTGTTGAACTCCGCAACGCTGTTTACAAATTCGGGGTCGTTTAATCCGTCAAAAGCTCCGGTATTGTTTTTAACCGCGTTTTGAATTTCTTTAACAATATAAATTTCCGGTCTTGCGTTAAAATACGCGGGAACAGTGCCGCCGTTCTGGGTAAAGATATTTCTGCATATCTCCGTTGCCTTTAAGATCACGTCGTCTTCCGCGCGTATTATGTGAGAGATCGGACGGTACACAACGTCGAAAATACCGTACAAAAGCGGGAACTGTATAAACAGCGGCAGACAGCTTGCCATAGGGTTTATACCCTCCTCGGCGTAAAGCTTCATCTGCTCCTCCTGGAGCTTCTGCTGGTTATTTCCGTACTGTTTTTTCAGCTTTTCAAGCTTCGGCTGAAAGGCGGTCATTGCCGCCGCGGATTTCTGCTGCTTTACCGAAAGGGGGAAAAGCAGTATTTTAGTAATAATTGTAAAAAACACTATCGACCATGCGTAGTTATGTGTTATCTGATATAAAAGCCACATTATCAAGCCAAGTGGGAAACCTATAATTTTGCTCATTAAAATTTTTCCTCCGTTTTAGAGGATAGAATTTTTATTGGCTCTGTTTTCTATTCTCTAAATTTTTATTCTCTGTTTTGCCGTATCTTTTTTCAAGGGTGTAAAATCCGAATTTTTCGGGTACGGGGTCTATTCCCCCCAAGCTCCAGGGGTTGCACCGCAGCACTCTCCATATTGACAAGGCGAGACCCTTTACAGCGCCGTGCTTCTCTATAGCCTCCAAAGCGTAGGAGGAGCAGGTTGGGTAATACTTGCAGCAGGGCGGCTTCAGGGGAGATATTGCCTTGCGGTATAATTTTACTAATAGTAATAAAAACTTTTTCATTTACGGTTTGTATTGCTGATTTTCTTAACGGCAGGAATGACCTTGCCGCGGAAAAAAGCCTCGATGTGAGTGGATTTAGCGTCCCCGCAGCCGGGCCGCGCGGTTATGATGTAGTCGTAGCCCTTGGGGAACTCTTCCTCGCAGTTTCTGAATGCGGCGCGGATTATCCTGCGGCAGCGGCTGCGTACAACAGCGTTGCCGACCTTTTTGCCTGTGGTTATCCCAAGACCTGTCTGACCCGAACGGTTCTTTTTGTAATAAACGGCAACATTTTTACCGACAGTATATTTGCCGTGCTTATACAAGCTGACGAAAGTTTTGTTTTCCTTGATTTTAACAGTGTATTTCATGTAAAGTCCTTAAATAAAAAGACCACAAAAAGGCAAGCCCCGAATGTGGTCTTTATTTGGTATTTGCCGCGAAGACTTAATTAGTAAGAAAGTCTTGCTCTGCCCTTTGCGCGTCTTCTTGCAAGAACCTTGCGACCGTTTCTTGTGGACATTCTCTTCATAAAGCCGTGTTCTTTTTTTCTGTGAAGCTTTTTAGGCTGGTATGTTCTTTTCATTTTTTCTCCTCCTTTTGTTCGTATATGGGTTTAGGCATAAAACGCCTATCGCATTAATTATACTACACTTCTCCACCGTTTGTCAAGACATTTTGGAAAAATTTTTTGCGGGGAACGCCCCGCGGCGAGTGTCACCCCCAATTTACATACAATAATAATTTGTTTTACCAATGCCCCCTCAAGGGGGCGGGTTAAAGAATTGTATTAGATAATTAGCCCAAAAAGAAGAAACCCGAGGTGGCAGCCTCGGGTTTTTTCGTTTGCGTGTCACCATGCAAACTACATAATCTTATTTTATAATTATATTATACACCCGATTTTCTTATTTGTCAAATGTTTTCCCGCAGTTTGACAAAATTCGTCATAAGTGTTATAATAAAATTGCTGCAAACTCCTATACTGCACGGTAACAGGAAGTAAAAAAGAGCAGCGAACAGCACAAAACGCCCCCGTAGCGGCAACTGCGGGGGCGTCGATTTTGTGAAAGCACATTGGAACTGCTTATCATTGCTTACATTATACACCCGATTTTCTTATTTGTCAAGTGTTTTCCCACAGTTTGACAAAATTCGTCATAAGTGGTATAATAATCCTGTTGTCAGCTTCCAAAATGCGGAGTAATCCGACACGGAGGGAGGTGGAACTTGTGTTATATATAGCTTCTTTTCTTGTGTCTGTCGCAGCGAATGTTATTTCACATTTCATTTGCAAGTGGCTGGACAGTACATCATCGTCTGACAATCAGCACAAACCCCAATAGCAAAGCAAAAACCCCGTGGTGGCAGCCGCGGGGTTTCTGCTTTTGTGTGTCCTTGTGTTGACATACATAGCTTCTCTTGTAATTACATTATACATCTGATTTTTTTATTTGTCAAGTGTTTTCCCGCAGTTTGACAAAATTCGTCATAAGTGGTATAATAATTACATTGTCGGCTTCTTCCGCAAGGAGGGAGGTGGAAACCATGAACTACATAATCTCATTCATAATCTCTGTTGTGGCGAATGTGGTGAGCAGCTGCATAAGCAAGTGGTTAGACAAGAGATAAGCTCGACAATTAGCCCAAAAAGAAGAAACCCGAGGTGGCAGCCTC
>JAAVHM010000155.1 GCA_014799675.1 Ruminococcus sp.
AGAACGGGACGTCTTGGAAACAGCAGCTTGCTGCTGAAATTGACAAATTGGTTTTGTATGAGGACGTGCAAAGTATTTCAAATTTAGCAGATAAGCTGAAAGAGCAAGGTTATACTGTTAGATTGGGTAAATATCTTTCTATAAAAGCTCCTAAACAGAAAAATGCAATACGCAGCTTTCGATTGGGTGACGGATATTCTGTTGATGATTTGCAGTACCGTATTTTACATAAGGAGCAGGAAATTAGCTTGACAGCTATTCAGAGGTATTCGGGTATTCAGCGTGAATATGCGTTTTGTATGCGGCAAATGCAGATTGCTGTTTTTACAAAAAAGCCAAAGAGAGCAACATATTCAGATTTGCGGAAAAGTGCGGAGCTGTTAAATTTTCTGACAGAGAATAATATTACTTCTGCTGATGATTTTGAAAACCAATTGAATGAAGCCGCCGAAAAATATATTAATACAAACGAAAAAATCAATCAGCTTACTTTCCAAATTGAAACTATCAATAAGCTAATTGAGGACAGCAAGATATACTTAAAACTTTTGGAAAAGGATTTTCTTACTGCCGAGGAAAAGGCTGTTTATAAAAGCGTTTCATATGTTGAGCAGAAAAATATAAACAGTCCCTCGGACATTTCGGAACGAGAGTTAAGGGTTAAGGTGTTAATGCAGGAACTTGAAACCCTTACATTGGAAGCAGAAAAAGAAAAAGACGAACGTGATTACCTAACAGACATTTATAAAACATACAAACGAGATATAGCAGAAAATCCCTATGCTGAAATCCAACAGCTTGAAACGGATCGGCAAGAACAAGCTGAACAGAAACAGCAGGAAAATAATTACAGAAAATATTATCATGAGGAAAGGTAGATAAAGCTTATTACAAGCATAATACCGAATAAATGAAAGGATTTGATAGTAAATGAGAAGAACGAATACAGCCAAATGGGACGAAAAAACCAAACGTTGGAAAATATACGTCCAAAAGGATAATGTACGCAAAACCTTTTACAGCTCAATTAAGGGCAAAGAGGGACAGCGTGAAGCTAACGCTAAAGCTGATAATTGGCTTGAGAATAATATTATTGACACAAATCTTAAAGCAAAAGCTGCCGCTGATAAATATATGTCCGAGCTTCGGCTTACAACATCTAAAGGGCATTGGCAGCAATATGAGTATTATTTTAACAAGTGGATAATTCCTAAAATTGGAACTGTAAAAATTGAAAAGGTTTCGGAGCAGCAACTACAAGAAATAATTAACGCTGCATTTGCGGGAGGGCTTTCTAAAAAATCTTTAGGAAATATCAGAAGCTGTATCAAATCCTTTATGAAATTTTGCCGAAAAAGCAAGTACACAACACTTTTTGTGGAGGATTTGAAAATTCCCAAAAACGCTCCTGTAAAAGAAAAGAATATTTTAAATCCCGATGAGATAAATATTTTATTTAGTAAAGATAATACTATTCTGAATGGCGAAGCTGAATACGATTTATATGTAAATGCGTATCGTTTTCAAGTACTCACAGGCTTGCGCCCGGGTGAATTAATAGGCTTAATGAAAACCGATATAAAGGGAAACACGGTCTTTTTGCAACGAGCAATCAATGTGAACGGCGAAATAACAGGCGGTAAAAATGAAAATGCTCGCCGACAATTTGATTTGACCGAAGCGGCGGCAAACGTTCTGCAAGAGCAGTTTAAAGTATTGTCTGAAAATGAAATTATAAGCGACTTTGTTTTCCCCGATAAATATGGTGACCCCATAAAGGAACGCACATACCGAGACCGTTGGACAAAATACAGGGAATATAACGGAATAAAGACACCTGTCACACCTTACGAACTGCGGCATACATTTGTATCAATAGTAAAAGCCTTACCCGAGGGACACCTGAAACAGCTTGTAGGACATTCCAAGGATATGGATACATACGGCGTATATTCACACGAGTTTGGAAACGACCGTGCAGCAGCGGCGGCTATGGTGCAGGATATTTTCAATAAAATCATAAAATAATGATAATTCCCCAATGGGAACAGAAAGAGTATATAACAAAATAACCGTCCAAACCGCCCAAACCGTCCAAAAGGCGGTAGTTACGTGATTTGCTGACACACGGCAACCGTCCAAATTCAGTATTACAGCCGTCCAAGCCGCCCACAATCCATACAAAGCTTTTTGTATGTTGAATTAACACTTTACTAAGTGCGGTCAAAAGTGCGGTCAAAGCATTATCCCTTTAAAAACAAAAGTACCGCAAACCCTTTATACAAAAGGATTTGCGGTTGTTTTATCATTGGTGACCCGTACGGGAATTGAACCCATGATTACGCCGTGAAAGGGCGTCGTCTTAACCTCTTGACCAACGGGCCTTAAACAAACTGCCGATTGCAGGCAGCTTGTCTGGTAGCGAGAATGAGACTTGAACTCATGACCTACCGGGTATGAACCGGTTGCTCTAGCCAACTGAGCTATCTCGCCGCTAGTGTTCGCTGTTTCAGCGACTTATATATTATACAACATTATTTTCACTTTGTCAATAGGTTTTGCAAAAAAATCTTTTTTTATTCCAATTTTTTTGTTAAACTTTGTTTTTATGCAAATTTCATATGTAATTTTAACAAAATTGCAACATCTTCCTTTGCGAAAATTATTATTTTTGCCAATTAAAAAACTTGCTCCTGAAAAATTTTTTTATTATCCCGAAAAAATTTTCTCACGATTGGGGACGGAAAATGATAAAAATTTACAGTTATAAAAATTTTCGCTCAGGGCAAATTAATAGCGTAAACCATGTTCAAAGCCGCTTCTGCATAAATCGAAAATATATAAAAATATATTTTGATAAAAATTTGCAAAGCATAAAAAATTGCTGCAAAAATGCTGAAGCTTAAGGCTGTGAATATGTTTATATAAAGCTGCGGAACGTTTGACGGGTAACATTACAAAAGTATTGTTACCCATGGAAGCATTTTACTCTTATTGGCATAGTTCGCCTGAAAGGGTAAAGGTTCAGCCTTTTCGTTCCGCAGAATTTTTTTGTTTCCATGATTGACAGTATTAGGAATATATGTTATTATTTATATAAATCATAATAAGGAGCATTAATCATGAAAAATAAATATGTTCTAAAAGGATTTGTACATATAATAGGCATAATTATGCTTTCGCTTGTGGTTATTTTGGTGTTTGCTATCTATGTTTTACCACATTTGATAGACGGACGTATAGGTATAAGCTTTCCGTGGGGCGGCTCGATAGTGTCACCTGCACCGAGAGAAGAACTTTTGCAATATATGAATGACAAGTACGGTACGGAATTTTTTGAAATAACGGAAGCGGAATATTCCGATGAAATAAGCGAAATGGACGTATGGCGGTGGGATAACAATGAAAACGGCATTATCGTCCGCACAGACGCCTATCCGGGACATTATTTTTATGTCCGCAAACACAGCGGAAAAATAACCGATGATTACGGCTGCCGTCTTATACAGGACGAAGCGCAGCAGATTATATACGACATACTTTCGGAGGTTATTGATTATGATTTTAAAATTCGGTGCAATTCAACTAATCGGCAAGGTTATGTTTACGGAAAAGATTTGACCCCTATAGAATATATAGAAAACTGCAATTATCGGTTTTCGGTTTATATTTGCTCCGACGGTGAAAACAGGGAGTATGATTTAGAAAAAATGAAACCGAAGCTTATGGAAATTTTTAAGAACTCAAATAAAAGCAAAAACCAAATTAATATACTTTATTTTGATCAAGAATATTTTGACCAAGTAAATACAAGTTGGGATTCGCCCAATATGGGTGTAACGGAATTTTCAAATTGTTGGGGTTATGGATTTTTAGAAGATGACAGCTCTGAATTTAGGTGGATTGATGAAAATGAATAATAAAATATCTGCAAATATTAATAAAAAACGCCTTAAATTTTCATGTCCGCCTATTGCATTTATGGCGGCAATGGTGTATAATTAAATAAAATTTACAGGAAAGGAAATGTTTACTATGATCGAAAAAATTACTGCGCTTGTCTCCGCGATTTTAATTGCCGTTTCGGCGGCGGGCTGTTCAAATAACAGCGGTACTGCGGACACGTCTCAAGCTTCTCAGACATCTTCCGGCGCAGCTTCTGTAACGGCTGAAGCGGCTGCGGAAAAGTCTGTCTCGCTTTCAAACCCCAATGCCACTAAAGAGGCGCAGGCTTTATTTGACTACATTTGCGAAACCTACAGAAACGGCATTATTTCGGGACAGCAGGAGTCCACTTGGATGGGCAGCGACCAATACGAATTTGATTATATTTACGAAAAGACGGGCAAATACCCTGCAATTCGGGGTCTCGACTACATGAACGACGATTTCAACGGCGTAAACAAGCGGGCTGCCGACTGGTACGAGCGCGGCGGAATTGTTACGATATGCTGGCACTGCGGCTGCGATTTCGGCGGAAGCTGGGACGAATGTATGAAAACCGAGATCTCCGACTGGGACGCTGCTCTGACCGAGGGTACTCCCGAATACGAAAAGCTTATCAAGGGCATGGACAAGGGCGCGGAAGCTCTTTCCAAGCTTAAAGATCAGAACATTCCCGTGCTGTGGAGACCTTTCCACGAGCTGGACGGCGGCTGGTTCTGGTGGAGCAAGGGCGGTGCGGAAAACTTCAAAAAGCTTTGGACAATCATGTACGACCGTTACACCAATTACTGGAAGTTAGACAATCTTATCTGGGTATTCGGATATTCCGGAAACGGCAGGGATTACGACAAATGGTTCCCCGGAAATGAATATGTTGACATTATCGGCGCGGACTCCTACACCGACGGTGCAAACGCCGACCTTTACAAAAAGGTTGTGGCTGTTGCGGGCGAGGAAGTTCCCATTTGCTTCCACGAATGCGGACGAATTCCCACATCACAGCAGCTTAAGGACGGCAAGGCTGACTGGGTTTGGTTCATGACGTGGCACACGGAGCATATCACCGACCACAACGACACGGCAGTCCTCAAAGAAATTTACAACGACGAATATGTTATCACACTTGACGAACTGCCTAAATGGAAATAAGGAGAACCGATATGTTTATTGCAGACGAAAAAAGATATGATAAAATGGTTTACAGACGCTGCGGGAAAAGCGGTTTGAGGCTTCCCGCCGTTTCGCTGGGCTTGTGGCAGAATTTCGGTCACGGCGGCTGTTTTGCAAACATGGAGAAAATGATACGCACCGCTTTTGACCTTGGCATAACTTATTTCGACCTTGCCAACAATTACGGAAATCCCTACAACGGCAGCGCAGAGGAAAATTTCGGGAAAATTCTTGACGGTATGAAAAATTACCGCGACGAAATGTGCATTGCTACAAAGGCAGGCTATGAGATGTGGGAAGGTCCTTACGGCGACAGAAACGGTTCTCGAAAATATCTTACCGCGTCCCTCGACCAGAGTCTGAAACGAATGGGCATTGATTATGTTGACATTTATTATCATCACATTTTCGACCCGAACACGCCCCTTGAAGAGACTGCTCTTGCTCTTGACGATCTGGTAAAACAGGGCAAGGCTTTATATGTCGGCATATCAAATTACAACAGGGAGCAGACTGCGGAGATCACAGGAATTTTCCGTGAGCTTCGGACGCCGTTTATTATAAATCAGCCCTCCTACTCAATGCTGAACCGCTGGATAGAGCGTGACGGACTTGACAAATACGCGCGGGAAAACGGAGTTGGACTTGCTGTATTTTCACCGCTTTATCAGGGATTTCTGACAAACAAATATCTTAACGGCGTTCCGCAGGATTCGAGGGTCGGCAAGGGCGCGACGTGGATAGGCAATGAGCTTACCGACGAAATGGTTTCCCGTTTGAACGCACTTAACGCGATTGCTGAAAAGCGGGGTCAAAGCCTTTCGCAAATGGCTTTGGCTTGGGTACTGAATAACGAGGCGGTAACTACTGTAATTATCGGAGCGAGCCGTCCCGAGCAGATAATCGAAAACGCGGGCTGCATTAATAATCTTGAATTTACCGAAAATGAAATTGCGGAAATCGAAAAGCTAATTTAACAAAAAACGGCTCTTGTTCCAACAGGGACGAGGGCTGTTTTGCATAGTAAAAAAATTTCCAAGAAAAATGCGATATAATTCGGTTATATTAAAAGGTGTAGAAAATTGTTCCGAAAAGGAGATATTATAATGAAATACAAATATAAGCTATGCTTTGCGGCGTTGTGCGTTGCGGCTTGTCTTGCGGGCTGCAAAAACAAGCCTGCGGCGGAATTGACGAATTCCATAACCTCCGCGTCAGAAAGCGGAACGGTTTCGGAGATAGGACTTATTGACCTTGAAGAGGCGGAAAACGCTGCCCTTGCTCACGCGGGAATTTCCGAGGCAGAGGCAAGGATAACCAAAGCCGAGCTTGACCTTGACAAAGGAAATTATGAGTACGAAATTGAATTTACCGCAAAGAATTACAAATATGAATACGACATAAACGCGGAGGACGGCAGCGTTCTGAAATTTTCAAAGGAAGCAATTTCGGGAATTGCGGAGACGGCGGCGCAGACTTCTCCCCCGCCTGCAAATTCGGAAGCTCCGAAGCAAACGGAGGCAAAGCCTGAAACAACAACGCCTGCCGTTACGCAAAAGCCTGTTGAAACCACAAAACCTGCTGCCCACTCCCCTGCCGAAAAAACAATTTCGGCTGCCGAAAAAATAATTACGGCGGAGGAAGCAAAATCTGCGGCTTTGAAGCACGCGGGGCTTACGGCGACCGAAGTAACATTTACCAAGGCGGAACTTGACTATGACGATGGAATTGCCGAATATGAAATTGAATTTTACTCCGCGTCAAACGAATACGAATATGATATCAACGCGGCGACGGGAATGGTGATAAAGTACTCCAAGGAGGCGTTGGATATTCCCGCAATGAAAACTTCCAAAGACACAATTACCGCAGAGGAAGCCAAAGCGGCGGCTTTGGAATATGCGGGGCTTAACGCTTCCGATGTAAAATTTACAAAAGCGGAGCTTGATCATGACGACGGCACGGTTGAATATGAAATTGAATTCAGGTACGGAAGAAAAGAGTACGAATTTAAAATCGACGCTTATTCGGGAGAAATTCTTGAAGCTGAAATTGATTGATTTTTTACGGTCTGCATGATAATTGCAGACCGTCTTTTTATGCCGAAAAAATTTGATTTGGTGACAAATATGCTTTTCCCCCTGATCTGCATGATATGATGTTTACAAAGCTTAAGTTTTTTTAAATATATCATATCAAAAAAATTCAACGCCGCATGAAAACGTCCCGATCAAGCGTTTTTTACGCGGCAGAAAAAAGGAGGAAAAATTTATGTTTAATCCCGCAAACGAAATCTCGTCCATTAACTTCGGTTCAATTATCGGCGGCGCGCTCAACGCTGTTGTAAACGCCCAGAAGGAATCGGCTGAAACGACTGTAAGCTTCGTAAAAAGAGTAGGCTTTATGCCCGGCAGGATCGACCCCAAAACAGGTAAAGAGGTCGGCGTCGGCGAGCCTGTCAACGTTTCTTTCGCTTATGACAAGGAGGTTTCCCCTGCCCACATTTCAACTTCAAAGGAATATCAGGTGGAAGTTACTGACGGAGGTTCGGGTTACACGGACGCAAGTGCAATTAAAATAACAATAGGCGGCGCAGACGTAAGCGCGGCGGTTACACTTGACGGTGATAAAATCGAAAGCGTTACGCTTAATGCAAACCTGCCCGATGACACAAAGGACGATGCAGAAGTTAAGGCTGAAAGTACAGTCGGCAGCGGAGCATCGCTCAAGCTCAAAGTCATTGAGGCGGGAAGAACCGTTCCCGCCATGTATCAGAAGATGAAGATAGACGTGCCTATCCTGACGATGATGCCTATTCCGTTTATCAGGATCGACTACACGGATATCGAGTTCAACGTTAAGATAAATTCCGTGGCAAACACAAGCAGCTCCGATAACTCAAACACAAGCGTAAAGAGCGACACTACCGCGGGCTACAAGGGCTGGGGCTTCAATGCAAGCACTACTCTTAACGCTTCGTTCTCAAATCAGAAAGCTTCGTCAAGCAGCGAAGAGGTGAAAAAGGATTACTCCCTTAACATCAAGGTACACGCCGTTCAGGACGATATGCCAGCAGGTATGTCAAGAATACTTGATATCCTTGAAGAGAACATATCTATGAAAGCTATTTCCGGACCTGCGGCAAAGACCGAAACACCTGCTGAACCGAAAAAGCCCGATCCGGGAAAATAACTGTAAGGAGCAATTACGATCATGGTTAAATTAAGTGAATTTATCGGGGAAATGGTTTCCGACATTTCCGACGCGAGAAGAATAGCGGATTCCAACTCGATAGCTATGAGCCAGAGTTATCACGCCGACCCGTTTTTAAAAGGAATGCCCGTGCCGCACTATACTATTCAGGAGGCGGAGATAAAAGTCCCCGTTTCGGTAAATAAGGTCACGTCAAATCTTCAGAACAACGATTTGTTGCAGCCGATAATTTTAAGCACGATAAAGCTGAAGCTCCCACAGCTTTTGACAAATAAGTTTATAAACTTTTACATCAGAAGAATGGAAAAAGAGCAGCAAAAAGCAAAGGAAGAGCAGGAAATACAGGAAGCTGTCAACGAGTTGACCGGATCGGATAACGATAAAAAAATTGCAGCGAATAAAACCGCTTTTAAAAATATCCTGCCTGATTTTCGCATAAGCTTCAATAATGCTTCAAACAAAATCACAAAAAATCTTGCGGAATATATGAAAGAATATCTTAACTCTTCCAATTTTGAATTTGTCAAGCTTCTTGATATAAAGGACAAGCTTGTTGAGCTGCTGACGTGCTTTATAACAGATGAATTTTCAAATCACAGCGGCGATAATATTCCTTACAGCGAGGAAGACCTGCCTTTACTTGCGGAAGAAACGGGAAGAGAAATGTTCTTTGAATTCAAGCAGAGATCCGAAAGCGAAAAGGGCTTGTTTATTGAGCCGAACACAAGCAAGCTTAACGAATACGTTCAAAAGGACAATCTTTTATTCATGACCATTAAGATCAGGGAACAAGACCTTGACATAGTGGTCGAAGAGGGCGTTGACGGAGAGCAAAGGTTCCTGTCGCTTAATTGATCTAATACTAATTCACGACCTAATTGTGTACAAAAATTTCAAGCAAAATTTTGAAAAGTTTTAGCTTTTTTATATGAATTTTGTGCAGAAATTTTTGTAAGCACAAGGTGCAAACACAAATGGGAGTGAATTAGGATAAAGCCATTTGGCTTAAAATCGGAATTGCTGTTATGAAAGGAAAAATTTAAAATGATACTTATCCCGATCATGGAGGCTATGGACGGCATATTGGGTGAAATGCCGATAATGGTAGATAAAATAGAGGGCGGCTCGGGTCAGCTCCGTGAGGACTGCGCCGACTATGTTTGCAGGCTTGAAAGCGCCGCTTCAAAATACAGAATGCCCATTGCTGGACGGCTTTCCGTGATCAGGGGTAAGATATTATGCGGCGCGCCCGAGACGGATTGTTCCACAAGGAAAGAGAAAAAGGCTGCCGAAAAAAGATTTTTTCTTACCCAGCTTGAAAGCGCATACAACTGCGTGAACGAGTATTTTGAGGGGGAACGAAAAATTCTCGGCGAATGCGAAAGGCTTGTTTGTCAGATAACCTCGCGGCTGGTTTTCGAGAACGCTTTCAGCGGCGGTGTCTCGGGAAGCGACCTTATAAGGCTTGCTTCGCAAGACGGCGAGCTTGCCCCGATACTGGTACATATAACGGGACTTATAGGAGCGCCGAACACTAATATTTTGTTTGAAAAAACAATGTCATTGGCAGGCGTGTACGATAGTCAATAAATTGAAACGGAGGTAAAGAAATGAATTTGATAGACGTATCGCACCATAACGGCGATATTGACTGGACAGCAGTTAAAAATGACAAAGACAACAATATTGAGGGCGTAATAATCCGTGCGGGTTACGGAAAAATCGCTTCTCAAAAGGATAAAAAGTTTGAGGATAATTTCTGGGACGCAATTTCGGAAAAGCTTCATGTTGGCGCGTACTGGTACAGCTATGCGCTTACAGCAGACGAAGCGGAGCTGGAAGCAAAGGCATTTCTGGAATGTATAAAGGGCAAGCGGTTCGACCTGCCCGTATTCTTTGATATTGAAGAGGAAACACAAACTCACCTCGGAAAAAAGGTCTGCACCGATATTACGGAAAGGTTTATGAATGTCCTTGAAGCGGCAGGGTATTTTGCGGGGGTGTATTCCTATGACAGCTTTTTTAAAGAGCATCTCAGCGATAATATACGCAAAATATATGCGGTATGGGTCGCGCGGACAGATAATGTTGCTCCCCAAACTGCCACCGAATGGGGCATACACCAGTACAGCCACAAAGGCGTTGTCAAAGGCATAACAGGCAGCGTTGACCTTAACGAATGTATAAAGGATTACCCGCAGATCATAAAAGACGCGGGGCTTAACGGCTTCACCAAAAAGAAGTAACGCAAAAGGCAGGCAACATTTAATGTTACCTGCCTTAAAAATCAATATCCTCTCTTATCCATTGTTCTTACAAGATATACAAACTCGGTCTTGTACTCGTCTCCCTGATAGCTGTAATTTTCGACAATGTCAAGTATCTGCTTGCAGCTTGCCGTTCCTTTGTATGCGCTGTTTTTAAGAACCATTCCGAACTCCGCGGCGGCAGCGGCAAAGGTCATATTCGGGGGCATTTTTGCTGTGTACGCGTCCTTTGTAACGGGTACGGAAAGAAGCTTGCTGTTATCACCGTCGGGCTGTTTGTAGCGGAGGGAGACTGTCAGCAATTCGTCGCTGTACTCCCCTTGCTCGGCGGGGGGAACGGTCTGCTCCTCGCCTGACTGATACTTTAAGTCGGGGTTATACGCGCTTCCGTCGTTGAGGATAAGCTCGTAAAGGGCGGTAACGGTGTGACCTGCTCCTATCTCCCCTGCGTCCTTGGTATCGTCGGCGAAATCTCTGTCCGCAAGAGCGCGGTTCTCATAGCCCACAAGGCGGTAGCCTTTTACGTTTGCGGGGTTGAATTCCACCTGAATTTTTACGTCCTTTGCAACGGTGTAAAGCGTTCCTGACATTTCCTCAACGAGGACTTTTTTCGCTTCAAGCTCGCTGTCGATATAGGCGTAATTTCCGTTGCCCGAGTCGGCGAGAGCCTCCATGCGGGCGTCCTTTAGGTTGCCCGTGCCGAAGCCGAGGACTGACAGGAAAACTCCCGTTTCACGCTTCTCCTCGATAAGCTTTGTAAGCTCCTCCTGACTGGACAGACCCACGTTAAGGTCGCCGTCTGTGGCAAGAATTACACGGTTGTTTCCGCCGTTGATAAAATATTTTTCCGCAAGCTCATAGGCGCGGTTTATTCCCGCTTCGCCGTAGGTCGAGCCGCTTGCTTCAAGGCTGTTTATGGCTTCTATAATTTTTTCCTTGTCCGCGCCGCTTGTTCCTCCAAGAACAACTTTGTCCTCCCCTGCGTAGGTAACTATAGAGATACGGTCGTCCTCGCCGAGATTTTCGGTAAGCATGGTAAAGGACTTCTGCACCAGCGGCAGCTTATCCTCGGAAAACATAGAGCCGCTGACGTCTATCAGGAAAACAAGGTTAAGAGGTTCACGCTTGCTCATGTCGATATCCTGCGCTTTAAGCCCCACAAGCAGGAGCTTTGCGTCCTCGTTCCAAGGGCAGTCGGAAAGCTCCGTTGTTACGGAAAACGGGTCGTCGGTTGTAGGTTCGGAATAATCATAGCTGAAATAGTTGATAAATTCCTCCACACGGACGGCGTCGGGATCAACGTTTGTGCCGTACTCTATCATACGCCGGGCGTTTGAATAGGAAGCCGTGTCAACGTCTATCGAAAAGGTGGAAAGAGGATTGTTTGCCGCAGATTTAAAGCCGTTTTCTGTCGTGCTGTTGTATTCCTCGGTGTTGTACTGTTCGAGCCACGGTTCTTCTACCCAAGCGCCTGCTCCTGTGGTATTCCCTGTGGGGTATGTATCGTCAGCCCATGATTCGTCACGCAGAGCTTCTTCACGAACGGCTACTGTTCCGCCGTCAACCGTCTTGCCGCCGCTGTTATTGCCTTGAGCAATAGGTATTACATTTCCGGCCTCATCGGAATTGACCTTAACCGTTCCATGGGTCTCTTGTCTTGCGGTGGTTTCAGCTCCTCCGCTGTCTGCCTCGTAGTTGCTTCCGCAACCGCTTATGCTTAAACACATCATTAACGCAATTGCCGCTGCAATTATTTTTTTAGTATTTTTCATAATATCAGTCCTTTCAAAAGGTTAAAGCTAAAATCCGCATATCGTTCCCATAAACAGCGTTTCGCCGCTCTGGGCTTTTATCTCGTAAATAAATGGTTTGTCAACCGTAAAATTAATTGGAGGCTCTTCTATGATATCCGCTGCTGCGGTTGCTTCTGCCACGATAGTTGCGGCGGCGGCTTCCGTACCCTTTTCATTGCACTCTAATTTTGCGGCATGGATAACGTCCGAAATATAAATCCTTTCTTCAGAATTATCAATAAGCATACCGTCAAAGTTCGCTAAGTCTTTTTCAAAGGTATAGTACATTCCCAACCGTTGCAGAATTTCTTTGAGAGAATTGCTGTACTCGCACTCAAATCTCGGCATATCAATATTGACCTTTTTCTCGGAATAGTCCATATCCATAGCGGCGGCAAGCTCCGCAGGGGTATGCTTTTCCACAATATCAAGGATATTTTCGTCCGTCATTTCGGGGATATAAATGTTCATATAAGAACCGTCCTTATAGTCAAGGCTCACGGAACGGAAAAACTCGTTTTCGGCATATTTGATACCGTCATTTTTAAGGAACATTCCCGCGGTCTCGCTGTCCCCGTTTGTGCCGTGAAAAGTGAGTGGGAAGTCCTCGTAGTATGGAGTGAACTCGTGTACCCACTCGTTTTTGAAGTACAGGGCGTTCACAAGGAGCATTGCGGTATCGTTCTGAAACGGTTCTGAAATCATATTCGGGATAAGTCCGTTGGTTTTTTCGTCTATCCAGCCGTTGAGCTTTTCCACGATTTTTTGGTCTGCAAGCTTTTCACGGAACGTCACGGCATTGAACACGTCCGCAAGTCCGCCTGTGTAGCTTTCCGAAATATCATTGAAATCGCTGTCTATCCACACGGAATTATTTACGGTAATGCTTTTGTCGGCACGGTCAAGCTCCGAAACGAGGGTCTTGCTGTGTTCCCGCATTTGCTCCGAATTTTCGTAGCCGAACAGGGTCAGCAGTTCCTTTTCGGTTTCTTCCTTTGCGCCCATAGCCGCCATGTTAAGAGCAAGCTTTACGCTTAAAGGCGAAGCGACGGTGTTTTCCTCACGATCGGAAATTTCTTTCAGCATAGCGTAATCGAAGTAACCCGAAATTTCCTCCACAGTGTAATCGGGTCTGCCTGCTTCGCTGCCGTTCAAATCGTTACGGCTTGTTTCGTCCGAATTATCCTCAACGTCAACTATTCCGCCGTCAATCGTCTTGCCCGAATTGCTGTCGGCAGGCGATAAAACTCCCCCTGTTTCCTCGGGAGCCATTGTCATTTCTCTGTCATAGCCGTAATCGTCCTCTTCTGTTGCGGGAGCGTCCCCGTCAGATTCGACAGGCAAGTCTTCCGCAAGATGTTCTGTAATGTCTCCGCTTCCCGCTGTATCATCTGGCGAACTGCACCCGCTTACGCTTAAACACATAATGACCGCAATTGCCATTGTTATAATTTTTTTGACATTTTTCATAATAAATCAACCTTTCCTGTCTTTATACTAAAATCCGCATATAATTCCCATAAACAGCGTTTCGCCGCTTGGGGCTTTTATCTCGTAAATAAAGGGTTTGTCAACAATAAAATCAATGGGAGGATTTTCTTCTATGGCACAACCGTCAAATACTTCTATAGTTACGGCGGCAGCTTCCGTACCCTTTTCGTTGCACTCCAATTTTGCGGCGTGGATAACGTCCGAAATACAGAGCGTTTCCTCCGAATTGTCGGTAAGCATTCCGCCAAAGTCCGCAAAGCCCGCTTCAAAGGAATAGAAGATACCCAGTTTTTGCAAAGTCTCTTTCAGAGATTCCCTGTACTCGCACTCGAATTTCGGCATAACGACCCTTACAGACCTGTCGGTTTCCATTCCGTTTGAGTAGAGTATATCCATTGCCTTTGCAAGCTCCTCAGGGGTGAGCCTGCCGATAATTTCAAGCACGTCCCCGTCCTCGCTTTTTGGCAGATAGACGTTCATATAGGAGTCGTCCTTGTAGGAAAATCTTACCGAACGGAAAACGCTGCCCTCGCCGTAGTAAATATGCTTTCCCTCGTCAGTCATGCTTTCCGTTTCGCTGTCACCATTTACGCCGTGGAAAACCATATTAAAATTCGGTTCAAACTCGTGTACCCACTCGTTTTTGAAGTACAGGGCGTTCACAAGGAGCATTACTGTATCTTCTTGAAACGGCTCTGAGATCATATCGGGGATAAGTCCGTTGGTTTTTTCGTCTATCCAACCGTTGAGGGTTGGCACGATTTTTTTGTCGGTAAGCTTTTCGCGGAACGTCACGGCGTTGAAAATGTCCGCAAGTCCGCCCGTGTAGCTTTCCGAAATATCTTGAAAATCGCTGTCTATCCACACGGAATTGTTTACGGTAATACTGCCGTCGGCACGGTCAAGCTCCGAAACGAGGGACTTGCTGTTCTCCCGCATTTGCTCCGAATTTTCGTAGCCGAACAGGGTAAGAAGTTCCTTTTCGGTTTCTTCCTTTGCGCCCATAGCCGCCATGTTAAGGGCAAGCTTAACGCTCATAGGTGAGATGACAAAATTTTCGTCCCCTGCCGTTTCTTTCAGCAGCGCATAGTCGAAGTACCCCGAAACTTCCCCGATCTCATGATACGAAGATACAGGCTCGGAAACGTAAGTGACCTCCGGCTCGGCAAGACAAGTCACGGTCTGTACTTCCCCCATGTTTTTTGCACACCCTGCCGCTGAAACGCATACAAGCAGGGCGATCATTCCGCATAAGGCTTTTTTCATGATTTTAGTCCTCGCTTTCTTTCAATTCCCGCCATTTTTTAGTAATGCCTGCCATTCCGTCCGTGTATGAAAACCTCATTCTGTCGTAGAAAAAGTCGTCAACGGTGCTTCTCGGGTAGCTTACCCAGCAGGAATTTTCATCAAGGCTTTGCCAGCCGTTGTGGAAGATAACGCCGCCGTCCAAGGTACACTCTATCTGGGGGGCGTTCTCGAAAACAAGTCGGTAGCCGTCCTCCGTTTCTTTCAGGGGGAGAATGTACTCTCTGCCTATTTGGAGCGTATAGCGGGTCGCGCTTTCGACGGTTATTCTGCCCATATCGTGTTTGTCGTTATCCTCTGCCGTCAGGACGTAACAGACCGTTCCGCCCTCGCTGCTGTAAACGACGTCGTTCACAAAAGCGTTCACAATAATATCCGTTTCGGCAAGGACTTTTTCCTCAACGAAAAATTCGTCGCCGAAAGGCTCTGCGGTTGGAAACGGGAAGGCAACGTCGGAAACGACAGGTTCCGCAAGAGACAATTCCTCATAATAAACCATTTCGGGAAGTGAAGCTGTTGCGGCGGTTTCGATCCTGACTTCACCGTCATATACCTCCTCCGGAGCTTCATCGGCAGGCTCTTCAATAAAAGCTCCGTCTGCGGCGGGTGCGGCAGTTACCATGTCCCCTGCCATAGCTTCATTCTGACTCATAGTAAAGCTGTCGGAATTCTTTGAAAAGTTCGCACCGATAATAAATGCGGGTACTGCGATAAGCACCGCGGCGCAAGCCGTACACCAAACTGCGGCTTTACGGAAGCTAAAGCTTTTTGCGGGCTTTGAGGTAACTCCGCTTTCGGGCTTTTCCTCAAGACCGCTTTCAATTTTCTCCCAAAGCTTCTCCATGTCGGGAACGGTATTCTCGCAATGGGCGATATATTGCTTTTTCAGTTCTTTTTTATTCATGCGGAATACACCTCCCCGATAAATTCTCTTAGCTTTGCTATGGCGTTTCGGTACTTCCATGTTACCGTACCTATTGGCTTGTCAAGTACTGCGGCGATGTCCTTAAAGGTCATGTCAGCAAAAATTTTCATGTTGACGATTTCCCGTTCGCTTACCTCGAGACGGTCAAGAGCTTCCGCCACAGCCATTTTTCCCGTGACGGTCTCCTCCGTTGAAACGCTGTCCGCAGGCTCGTCGTGGAAATCGTCGTCGTCGTTTATTGTAAGCTGTTCATGGCTTCGCTTTTTTATCAAGTCCAGAGCCATATTTCTTGCAATGGTGACAAGCCAGCGCTTGTGCTTGCCGCCAAAGCAGTATGTATCGGCAATTTTCCACAGCTTCATGAAAAAATCCGAGGTAACGTCCTCAGCGTCCTGAGGACTGTGCAAGATCTGAAAGACGCACTGATATATCATTTTTCCGTATTCGCCGTAAATTTCTTTCAGACCCTGCTTGTCGCCTTGCTGTATCAGCTTTATTCGGCGTTCAAACTGCCTGTCGGTCATACCGTTTCACCCCCGATATTTTATATACGATTTTGGGTAATTATTTTTATGGTGTAATATTGCACAAAATTTACAGCAATTATTTATGCAATATCAATATTATATAAAAATTGTAGGGGCGGATTCCATATCCGCCCCTACAGAAATGTTACCGCAATAAATATTTCCAACAAAAACGCCCCCGTTAAACAATGTCATTAACGGGGGCGAAAAGTTATTCAATACAAATTATACAATTTTATTAAGCTCGTCAAGAAGATTTTTCTTTGCGTCGCGGCTCTTCATGCCCTTGGCAAAAATGCAGTCCATGCGGTATCTGATGTAATCCTCGTAAAGCTTTGTGCCGAACACGTTCTCGTCAAGAAGCTTCTTGTAGGAAACTGTGTCCATGTTGCCCGAAATTACGTAAAGGAGCTTTTCGAGAGCCATCATCTTCTTGTCGTCGTCGGAAAGGTTCTTGGAGGCGGGAAGCGCGTTTATCTCAACAAGCACGTTTCTCTTGTCGGAACGGATAGTATAGCCCTCCGACTCTATGCTGCCAAGCACTCTGATGATATTTGTCTCCAAAGCGGGACCCGCAAAGGGGAACATCTTGATAGGCAGGTCGTCCTCCTTGACGCTGATGTACATAGCTCTGTCGCAGGCAGGAGCAAGGACAAGCTTGTATATATCGGTGAACCAGTAAATGCTTTCGTTTCTGTAGGTCAGAGGATACTTGTAGCCTTTGAAGTCCGCGCTCAGAGCGTACTCCAGAACAGGCTCTCTGCCTGCGGAATAGTACGCGTCATGGTTTGCGGCGCACTTGTCGGAAACTATCCTTGTTACCTTTTCGGGAGTAAATTCGCCCATATCGTTCTTGTCGGCGTCAAGGAAAGTCCTCTCGCCGTCAAAGGTGTTCTTGTGCAGGTCTTCGGAGAAATCCTTTGCACAGATATAATCCTTGTTGAACTTGCTCATAACGCTTACCATAACGTCGTCGGCAATAAGGTCGTCGGCTTCGTTGTAGTAATACGAGTCGATAACGCAGTTTTTCAGACCCTCGCGGATAACCGCGTCCTCCTCCTTGGTAAGCTCGGTGAAGCTGTAGCGGTCATAGACCATTTCCATCATAACGTCAATGGGTATCTCGCCGCTGATGTACTTAAATCTGTCGTTATTGAGCAGGACAGCCATTTTCGGCAGTATCTTCTGCTTGCCCGACTCGCTGGTAGTAACCTTGCCGGACATAATTCCCAGACATACCAGAAATTCGGCATAGTCCTTCATGACCGTCTGCTCGGTAAGGTAGTTAAAGAAATAGCCGTAAACATAGCCTGCAAAGAATTCCTTAAGGCTGTTGAAAAGGTCGGGATTTTTACCTATTTCGGCAATATATTTGTCCTTGACGTCCGCCGCTTCTTTGGCGTCAATGGTTTTCTTGCCGCCGTTTGCGGCGATTATGTATTTTTCCTGACCCTTGAAAAAGAGCTTCAGAAATGTGTTGTACTGCGGATTTTTTGCGCCGCTTGTCATATCCTCGTGGAAAGTCCAGATGAGGTACGCTCTGTGCATATTCTTTACAGCCTCGGTGGAAGCCTCCACCAGATTTTTTACGTCAATTTCAACATTCTGACCGAACTTTGAGGTCTTGTTGAAATCGGCGAGAATCTTCTCCACCTCCTCCTTGAAAGCAGCGTATGCGGGAGATTTCTCCATAAATATCACTGCGTCCAAAAGCTCGGGACCTATTACCGTCAAATCGAAAACTACACTCATTTCTTGCTCCGTTTCTCAGCGGCAAAAAATTTTATTGCAGCAATACCCCGTCCGCCGCTGGAGGCAGGGCAGCTTTTGCAGTTGACAGCTGATAGTTGACAGTTGACAGTTAAGATTACGGAACCCTTATAAATATTTCAACTGTACACTATCAACTATACACTGTCAACTGTTAATTCACGCCGTAAACTTTACGGTACTCTATCATTTTTTCAAGGTATTCCTTGCCCGGAACAACCTCCTGCTCTATTGCCTCTATGATGTCGTTCATATTGACAATTGAGTATATCTTTATGCCGAACTCGCCGCTGACCTCCTGCACCGCCGACTTATCGCTGTTCAGACCCTTTTCCATACGGTCTGCCTGAATTACCATTGCGGCAGGGGTAACGTTTGCTTCCGCTTTAAGCTTTGGAAGAACCTCGCGGAGAGCCTTGCCCGAGGTCATAACGTCCTCGATGATAACGACGCGCTCACCGTCCGTAAGCTGTTTGCCAACGATAAGACCGCCCTCGCCGTGGTCTTTGGCTTCCTTGCGGTCGAAGCAGTAGTTCACGTCAATGCCGAACTTGCTGTAAAGCGCAACCGCCGTGGAAACCGCAAGGGGTATTCCCTTATATGCGGGTCCGAAAAGGGTATCGAACTCGATGCCGTTGTCGTGTATGCACTCGGCGTAGAATTCGCCAAGCCTTGCAAGCTGCGCGCCTGTTTTATAGTTTCCCGAATTCATGAAGTATGGTGAGAGCCTTCCGCTTTTAAGGGTAAACTCGCCGAAGGTCAGCACGCCGCTGTCCACCATAAATTTTATAAAATCGTGTTTGTAACTCATAAATTAACTCCTTATCCCGAAATCCGATTTTTTTTACAGATTTTAGTATTAATATATTTTTCATAGATACAGTTAAATTATATCACAATTAATTACTAAAATCAACACATTAATTCATATAAAAAATTTGCGTTTTTTATGGCAATATGCTACAATTGCCCCTAAGTCTCCGCAGTCTGGACTATTTTCAAGGCAATATTCTGCCAAATTTTTCTATAAAAATGCGTACCCAAAGGCTGAGCCTTTACCCTTATTGGCGTACTGCGTCAATAAAGGTAAAACGCTCCCATGAACGATACAAATTTCTGTACCGTTTCTTGCCTCAAAGGTACGCATTTAAAATTACTTCTCAAATCTGAATGACTTGAAGTCAAAGTCGCTTCCCGGCAGGAACGCAAAGGAAACCTTGCACTTGCCATTGATGTTTTCAAGAGGGAATTCTCTCGGGGTATACTCCGCCGCGCCCGAAAATTCCGCAAGGACGCGGGTCTCGGTGTCTCCCGTGAAGATAACATGGATACTGTTCACGGGAAGCGCGGATTTGCCCGTAATTATAACCTTTGAGGGGGTTTTTTCCGTAAAGTCGAACTCGCCGAAATCAAGCATAACGTTGTTTCCGATACCTGTAACAGCGCATTGCTCCTTTGTGAACTTGTCGCCGTATATATTATCGCTGTCGGCGGCGTTTATTTCCGCAAATTCCTTGTCGGGCTTTTCAAATATGAAGCCCTTAACGCTGTAGCCGTCTCCCGACCGCATAACAAGAGTGTGCATACCTTTCAGAACCTTGTTCAGCTTGAATGTGTTAGGTTTATAGACAAGCCACTCTGGGGGCTCGTGGTAAACGAAATCTCCTATCAGCTCGCCGCCCTTGTCGGGAATGCCGTCGTAAAATTTAAGCTTAACGGGCGTTGTGCAGTTTGCGAAAATGGGAACTGTTACCGTGTCGCTGCCTATGCTGCCGAAATCCACGTTCTCAAAGCCGAACCAGCTGTCGCCCCAGGCAAAGCCCGCGCCCCTTTCGATACCGTTGTTCACGTTTCCGCTTTGGACGGTGAACAAGCCGCCCGTAACAAACTCATACGGGTCAAAGGAAGCCACTCCCAGACCCTCTCCGCAAAGCTTCATGGGACAGAGGATATGGTATTTGTCCGTGCCGTTTTTGCAAAGTCCGCGGAGGTAGAATTCTCCGTCGCCCTTGCATTTTATTGTGACGTTTCCGCCCTCGGCAGAGGTTATCTCCGCAAGGTTGGAGTCGATACCGAGAACGGTGGTAATGCGGTACTCTATATCATTTGCGTAGGTAGCGTTTGCGGGGTACACAACGGTTTTAAAGGTGATTTCCCGCCTGTCGGGGGTAAACGTCCTGCTGTCGCTTTCAAAGGTGATTTTTCTCACGGGAATGTCGTTTTCCTCGTCGGGGCAGAGAGCCTTTGTATGAGTATTTTCCGTGGTGCAGGAAATTCCCTCTGTCACCTCTGCGGGCAGGGCTTTTAAAGTAACGCTGTCCCCCTTAACGGTGGGGGAAGTGATCGTCACGGTAATGTCCCCTGCTTCGGCTTTTGCGGCGATTATCGCAATAAGCTTGCCAGAGAAAAGGCGGCGGGAAGTTCCCTTATACTGCTCGTAATCGGTAGAGTCGCCGTTATCGAGACCCACAAGGCGGCCTGCTCCAGATACGTTTACAAAAACCCTGTTGTTTGCGTTTGCAACAAAATTGCCGTCCTTGTCATATGCGGAAATCTCCACGAAAGCCAAGTCCTCGCCGTTTGCAAGAATTTCCGTCTTTTCGGGGGCAAGGCGTACTTCCGCGGTATCGCCGAAGGAACGCTGAACGTCTCTTGCAATTTCCCTGCCGTTTTCGTCATAGGCTACCGCCAAAAGCTCGCCCTTGCGGTACTCTAATTTTGCATTAAGGGTAAGCTGCTGACCGTGGGCATGGTCTATGTCCATTTCGTCTATTTTTTCTCCGTTGAAGAACAAAGCTACCTTTGGAGCGTTGGACGTAACGCGGACGTCTATTTCCTGACCCTCCATAAAATCCCAATGTGGGTACACATGAACAAAGGGAGACTTTTTATAGTCCGTCCACTCGGCGCGGAAAATATACGCGCTGTCCTTGGGGAAGCCCGCCGTATCTATCTGACCGAAATAGCTGTTTTTCGTGGAATAGGGTGTGGGTTCGCCGATATAGTCAAAGCCTGTCCAGATGAACTGTCCCGCGCAGAATTCCGCGTCCCTGTCGGGAATTATGCAGGCTTCGGTACACTTTGCCGCCCAGCCCGTGGTGCTGTTGCCCAAAGAGGAGCACTGCTCGTCGTCGTCCGCAAGCACGGACTGGGAAAGGGGAAAATGATATATGCCCCTGCTCTGCACAACGGAGGAGGTTTCCGAACCGTAAATACACCAATCGGGGTGTGCTTCGTGGTGCTTGTCGTAAAGCCTTTCCGCATAGTTATAGCCTGCAATTTTAAGTATATCGGCGCACTTCTGGGCGTTCTCCCACTCCATATAGTTTGAGCCGATAGTAACGTAACCGTTTGCCCGCGGGTCGTGCTGACGGACAAGTCCCATAAGCATGGAAGTTACCTCCTGACCCCTTTCGTCGGCGTGGGTATCGTAAATTTCGTTGCCTATGCTCCAGCCGATAAGACAGGGGTGATTTCTGTCGCGGCGCACCCATGAAGCAACGTCCCGCGCCACCCATTCGGGGAAAAATCCCGCATAGTCGTTGTCGGTCTTGTGGCGTTCCCACATATCGAAGCCCTCGTCAAGTATCAAAAAGCCCTTTTCGTCCGCAAGCTCCATAAGCTCCTCGGCGGGCATATTGTGGCTTGTTCTTATTGCGTTCACGCCCATAATTCTGAGCTTGTCAAGCTTGCGCTCAATTGCGGACTTGTTTACCGCCGCGCCCAATGCTCCCAAGTCGTGGTGTTCACAGCAGCCGTGGAGCTTGACGTGCCTGTTATTGAGGAAAAATCCTTTATCCGTGGTGAACTCTATCTTCCGCACGCCGAAAGAAGTTTTAACTGTCTGAATGATTTCGCCGTTCATTTTCAGCGAAGTAACTGCGGTGTACAAATAGGGGGCGTCAATGTCCCACAGGACGGGCTTTTCTATCTGCATAGCAACGGTATTGACCGAATATTTAACGTCCTCTCTGCGAATCGTTGCGGTAATTCTTACCGCTGCGGGGATAACGCTTTTATCGCAGGCGCAGCAGGGTCTTTCACAGAAAGTCACAAGCTTTTCGCCGTCAAAAATTTCCTGCACAACGGACAACGCGCTTACCTGCACATTTTCGGGACGGATAACCTCGGCGGAAATCGTAACATTTCCGTCGATATCTGCGCTTATATAAACGCCGTCGCTTGCGATGTGACATTCGGGGTACTCTTTAAGATACACCTTGCGGAAAATTCCCGCGCCCGAATACCAACGGGAGTTGGGATTGCGGTGGTCTACCCTTACGGCGATAAGATTCTCGCCGTCTTTCAAGAAGTCGGTTATATCCGCCTCAAAGGTGGAGTAGCCGTACTTCCACTCAAAAGCCTGCACGCCGTTTACATACAGACGGCTGTCCATATAAACGCCGCCGAAGCGGACAGCGGTACGCATACCCTCCTTTTTTGTGATGTCAAGGGTTTTTCTGTACCAGCCTGTGGAGGTCTCGTACAAGTCCTCGGTCTGATA
>JAAVHM010000156.1 GCA_014799675.1 Ruminococcus sp.
TAAAGAGCGATGTTGAGGAATTTTCCGCAAGCTTCGGTTACAATGCGGAAGAGCTTCTCGGAGCGCACTTTTTCAAGCTTACCCCCAACACGGCAAGTCCGTATAAGCAGCTTTACGTAAATAATTAGCGGAAAACGGTTCTGTAGGGGCGGATTCTATATCCGCCCGTTTATCAATATAATATCTGCGGGCGGATATGGAATCCGCCCCTACGTTAATTTTATGATTTTCCCCTTTACTAAAATATATTTTTATGTTATAATTATCCAAAAGCAGCAAGCGAGGTGAAACCGTGCCGAACACTACAAAAGAAAAAAATATTTTGATTTTCTCGGAGCAGGGAGAGACCCTTGACAACATCACTCTTTCGGCGGGAGAGTTCGGGTTCTCGGAAATTTCCGTTTCCGAAACCGCGGAGACTTCCTCTGTAAAAAAAATATTTTCGGGAAAAAAATTCGACATGGTTTTTATAAACGCTCCCGTGGGCGGCGTGTACGGTCTTGACATTGCGGCGGCGGCTTGCGGGTACGGCTGCGGGGTAATTCTTGCCGCGCCGTCCAAGCACTGCGGAGAAATTGCGAAAAAGCTGGGCGATATGGACGTGTTCATACTCCCCCGACCTCTCGGCAAGGCTATGCTTTTACAGACCTTTCGCTTTGTTATGCTTACCACGCGGAACGAGGCGGAGCTTTCCGACGAGAAAACACGTCTCGAACAGAAGCTACAGGACGTTAAGCTTGTGGACAGAGCGAAATGCGTATTGGTGGAGGTTCTGAAAATGTCCGAGGCGGACGCTCACAGGCAGATACAAAAGCAGTCCATGGACAGACACGTGCCGCAGGTCGTTATTGCACAGGATATTTTGAAAACTTACGAAAGATAAAAGACTTGCGTTTTTGCGGAAAATGAGGTATTATATGTAAAAGGAGGTTTTTGCATGAAAATGAAAAAAGCTTTGATTTTATTAATATGCCTCACGGCTCTTTCGGGCTGTAAAAACAATACTGCCGACGTTTCGGGAACAACGGCGGAGCAAATCGCGGCGGTTTCTGAAACGGTTTCCAACACGGAGATTGACACGGTTACTTCCACAGAGACGGAGCAGACTTCCGAAAATACGGTAACAACTTCTTTTGAAGAAACTGTACAAACCAAATCTTCCGAAACAATAAGCGACCACAGGATAACCCGTGAGGAAGCAAAGGCGGCAGCTCTTGCTCATTCAGAACTTTACGAGACCGAAATATGGCAAACGGAGACAACGTTCTATTACGAAGAGGAAATACCCATTATTGAGGTAAGCTTTCATACACGCTATTATTGCTTCCTCGAATACAAAGTAAACGCTTCTGACGGCAGTATTATAAATTTTAAAGAATATCCTTATTGTGCGGGACTTCAGGAAGTTATTTCTCCCGAGGAAGCCGAGGCGGCGGCTCTTGAACACGCAGGTCTTGGCAGGGACGAGGTAACATTTATCAAAACGGAACGTGAATACGATAAAAGGGACGTATACGAAATAGAATTTCTTTGCGGCGGTACGGAATATGAATATAAAATCGATCCGTTAAGAGGCGATATTATATATTTTGAAATTGATGATTAAGGGTGACTGAAATGAAATTTACAAAAATGCACGGCATTGGCAACGATTATGTTTATGTGAACTGCTTTGAGGAAAGCGTCCCCGAACCCGAAAGGGTCTCGGAATTTGTCAGCGACAGGCATTTCGGCATTGGCTCGGACGGGCTGGTGCTTATCATGCCCTCGGACAAGGCGGACTTCCGCATGAGAATGTTCAACGCCGACGGCAGTGAGGGAATGATGTGCGGCAACGCTACCCGCTGTATCGGCAAGTATGTTTACGACAACGGGCTTACAAACAAGACGGAGATTACTCTTGAAACCAAAAGCGGTGTTAAGAGCTTGAAGCTTTTTGTAAAGGACGGCGTTGTTGACACCGTTGAAGTCAACATGGGTCAGGCTGTTATAAGACCTGCGGACATTCCCATGAAAGCGGAGGGCGATTCTTTTATCAGCAAGCCTATTGAAGTGAATGGGAAGAATTACAATATTACCGCTGTTTCAATGGGCAATCCTCACTGCGTTATTTTCACATCGGACATTGACAGTATCGACCTTGAAAAGATAGGTCCGTCCTTTGAGAACCACCCGCTTTTCCCCGAAAGGGTGAACACGGAATTCTGCGAAATTTTACAAAGCGGCGTTATAAAAATGCGGGTCTGGGAGCGCGGCAGCGGCGAGACGTGGGCTTGCGGAACAGGGGCTTGCGCTACGGCGACTGCGGCGGTTTTGTGCGGACATAAAAAATATGACGAGGAGATAACCGTATCCCTGCGCGGAGGAGACCTTTCCATAACCTGCAAAAAGGACGGCGGCGTTATGATGAGAGGTTCGGCGACAAAGGTCTTTGACGGTGAAATCGACCTTGATTTTTTAAATAAGTAATTTTAAATATTATTTGGAGGGACTTGTTACAATGGCGTTTATCAACGAAAATTTTCTTAACCTGAAGGAGAACTATCTGTTTATTGATATTGCGAAAAGGCTTGCGGCTTACCGTGAAAAAAATCCCGACAAGCAGCTTATCAGAATGGGTATCGGGGACGTTACTCTGCCCCTTGCTCCCATTGTTGTGGAGGCTATGAAAAAGGGCGCGGAGGAAATGGCTCACAAGGAGACATTTAAAGGCTACGAGGACAGCGGCAGGGGCTACCTGTTTTTGAGGGAAGCTGTTGCGGGTTACTACAAGGGCTTCGGGGTGGAGATCGACCCCGAGGAAATTCTTATAAGCGACGGTGCGAAAAGCGACTGCGGAAACATTCCCGACATTTTCGGGGAGCAGAACACGGTTCTCATCACAGACCCTGCTTACCCTGTTTATGTGGACTCCAACGTTATGGGCGGCAGAAAGGTCATTTACGCTTCCTCAAACGAGGAGAACGGCTTTGCGGCAATGCCCGACAAGAATGTTAAGTGCGACATAATTTATCTTTGTTCCCCCAACAACCCAACGGGTTCGGTTTACACAAAGGCACAGCTTGAAGAATGGGTGGCTTACGCAAAAAGCCAAAAGGCGATAATTATTTTCGATTCGGCTTATGAAGCGTTTATCCGCGACAAGTCTCTGCCCCGCAGTATTTTTGCGGTGGAGGGCGCGAGAGAGTGCGCGATAGAAATATGCTCCCTTTCCAAGACGGCGGGCTTTACGGGAACACGGTGCGGCTACACGGTAATTCCCAAAGAGTTGAAGGCTTACACAGCGGACGGCGGCGAAGTGAATGTTTTCAAGATATGGTGCAGGCGTCAGGGCAGCAAATTCAACGGCGTGTCCTATCCTGTGCAGTGCGCGGCGGCGGCTGTGTTCACGGAGGAGGGCTTGAATCAGACCCGTGAAAGCATTGACTACTACATGGAAAACGCCCGCATTATGGCGGAGACCTGCGACGAGCTTGGTATAAAATACACCGGCGGAAAGAATTCCCCATACATATGGTTAAAGTGTCCCAATGGCATGGGAAGCTGGGAATTTTTCGATTATCTGCTGAATGAAATTCAGGTCGTTGGCACTCCCGGAGAGGGCTTCGGTGAGAACGGCAAGGGCTGGTTCAGACTGACGGCTTTCGGCACTAAAGAGAACACTGTTGAAGCCATGGAAAGACTGAAAAAATTATTGAAGTAATTTTATTTACACGTATAAGTTTATGAAACAGTTGCACATATTGGTGTGCAACTGTTTTTTATTTGCACAAAAAAATTTCCCCGATATTGACTACAGAAAAAATTCCCACTACACTTAAATACGGAGAGAGAAATTTTTCTGAAAGGAAGAAAAATTATTGAAAATTGAACAAAAGCTTTTGACCCCCAACAAGTACAGCAGACCCCAAATCCCCCTTAAAAATGTGACGAAAATTGCGGTGCATTATGTGGGAAACCCCAACACCTCCGCAATTGCAAACCGCAATTATTTTGAAAATCAAAAGACCGCGGGACGCTATGTTTCCTCACATTTTATTGTGGGCTTGCAGGGAGAAATAATTCAATGCATACCGCTGGACGAGATTTCCTACTGCACAAATCAGGCGAACAGCTACAGTATTTCTATCGAGTGCTGTCACCCTGACAGTACAGGAAAATTTACGGAAAAGACGGAGCAGTCACTTGCGGAACTGTGCGCGTATCTGCTTGAAAAATTCGGGCTTGGCGTTGAGGACATTATCCGCCACTATGATGTGACGGGGAAGCAGTGTCCCCTTTACTGGTCGCCTACAAAGTATCAGTCCGCGGAAGTCGCCAACGGTCGTTTTGCGGAGTTTAAGGAAAAAGTCAGAAAGCTTGTTAAAAGCACGTCCGCGGACGATACTTCCGAAAAAATCGGCGGGACAAATTTCCGCGTCCGCGTTCTTGACAGCAGTCTGAACATACGCAAGTCCCCCTCGCTAACCGCCCCTGTTGTGGGAAAAATAACCGACAAGGGCGTGTACACAATTATTGCCGAGGAGTACAGCGGAAACATACTTTGGGGCAAGCTCAAAAGCGGCGCGGGCTGGATCTCTTTAGGCGGCAAGTACGTACAAAAATTATAGGAGGAAAGACAATGAACAATATTTTTAAAAATATTCTTGCGGCGGTATGCGCGCTGTGCGGACTGCTTTTCGGCGACCGCGACGGACTGATGATAGCTCTTGCGGCGCTTATGGTAATGGACTACATTTCGGGGGTGCTGGCGGCAATTGCACAGAAAAAGCTTTCCAGCGAGATAGGGGCGAAAGGCATTGCGAAAAAGGTTTTTATGCTGCTTATAGTTGCAGTGGCGAACATTGTGGATATAAACGTTATCGGCGAGGGACACGTCCTTAAAAGCGTGACGGTGATATTTTACATCGCGAACGAGTGCATTTCCCTTATCGAAAACGGCGGCAGGCTTGGAGTACCCGTGCCGAACAAGCTTCTTGAGGTGCTGGAGCAGTTAAAGACGGGGAAAAAATAAATACCATATAAAGCATTATACGTATTGACAACACCATTATATTGTGGTATAATGTTATTTAAGGAGAATTGCGGCAGAGGAGGTTTTTTTATGTCGGCAATTTCACCTGTAGGCACAGGTATTTCAAATTCTACGACAGGCTTCGGAGGTGCTTCATACGGCATGGCGATCTACAACAAAAACAATGCGGACGGTAAAAGCCCTGTTTCGGATAAAGAACAGATAAACGGTTCGGCAATGCTGAAAAACGACCCGAACGGCGTTACGAAAAACGGACAGCTTTCCAATGAGGCAGACCTGAGACGGCGCTTTGATTCGTTTGAGTGTCAGACCTGCAAAAACAGAAGATATCAGGACGGCTCCGACGACTCGGGAGTGTCTTTCAAGACCCCCACGAAAGTAAACCCAAGATCGGCGGGAGCCGCGGTGAGAGGTCACGAGCAGGAACACGTCAGCCGAAACCGTTCAAAGGCGGAACGCGAGGGCAAAGAGATAGTTTCCCAGAGCGTGACGATACATACAGATATCTGTCCCGAATGCGGCAAGGTCTATGTTTCGGGCGGCACTACGCGAACGACCACAAGGAACGCTTCGGAGAACGATCTTGCGGACAGATACAACGTCGGCAAGGACGACCCCACCGATAAGATACTGAACACGGCGGCATAACGGCTGTACCGTTCGGTTGAACGGCGATACGGAAGCTTTTTACAATATCTATAACAAAACGGCTGTGACGCGCTTCATAGCCGTTTGTTTTTGCCTGTGTATTCAGTCTGCGGGTCGTGGTCGACCTGTTTGCCAATAAGTGTTATAATAAACATAAAAATATTTTTTGGAGGAAACCATGACTTACAGCGGGAAAGCTCGTGCTTTTGAACGGACTGTCTTGACATAAGCGTAAAAATAATGTATAATTAGTAAGAACCTGTCCACATAGGCGTAAGCGCACGTCTTTTTGGCAATCTTTTGCCGCTGACTGCGTTAAAAATCCTTGCCATACGCAAGTATGCCTGCGGATTTTTGCCTTGCCATCGACAAAATCTTGCCAAAAATCCGCACACTTATCCTATGTAGACAGGTTCTAAGAAGCGCAGGATATCTGTCCTCCGTCTTCTGTATTTTGTTTTCTAAAAGGAGTGAAATGTATGGACGCCGGTAACGGTAATGGCATAAAACCGCGAAGCTGCGGCTTTGGAGCAGACGTTTACCCGTCCGTATCTCTGTTTCACTGCCGTTAAAATTGTTTTGTCAAGGAACTTCCCGGAAATAAATTTCTTTAAATAATTTTTTTGGAAGTGTATTTCCCTGCAGTCCCGATACA
>JAAVHM010000157.1 GCA_014799675.1 Ruminococcus sp.
AAGCTTTAACATTCATATAAAATACATAATATATTTACCAAATGTATGTATTAATATCTGCTCAAATGAATTATAATACATATGAACAGTTATTCAGATGATAAAATGAAGAGGTGAATATTATGGAAAATATAAAGGAGACCGTTCAGGAAGCAAGTACGGAAACCGTTGATCCCGAGGTGGTGAAAGCCGTTTCGGAAAAGCTTCCCGACATTGAGCTTTTGTACGACGTTGCGGAGCTTTTTAAGGTGTTCGGAGATTCCACAAGGGTAAGGATATTGTGCGCTTTGTTTGAAAGCGAAATGTGCGTGTGCGACATAGCGCAGGTTCTGGATATGACACAGTCGGCAATTTCTCACCAGCTGAGAGTGCTTAAACAGGCGCGTCTCGTAAAGTACCGCAGGGACGGAAAAACGGTATACTACTCACTTGCGGACGACCACATTCAGACTATTTTCAATCAGGCTTTCGAGCATATTATGGAGTAAGCGGAGGTTTTTAAAATGACATTCTGGGATAGAATAGCAGGAATTTACGATTTTGCGGAAAGCTTTGATTCCGGAGCATACAAGGCTATGCTGGCGGGGATAAAGAAAATTGTCCCCGAGGGAGCGAACGTCCTTGACTGCGCGGCGGGAACAGGAGAGCTTTCTGTTGCGGCGGCGGAAAAGGCGGGACACGTTTTATGCACGGATATGTCCCTGCAAATGCTTGAAAGGGCAAGGAAAAAGTCCGCAAAAAAGGGAATAAAAAATATTTCATTTGAAGAGAGGGATATTTTTTCTCTTCCCGACGAGGATAATACATACGACATTGCAATAGCGGGGAACGTCCTGCATTTGCTTGAAGAACCAGAGAAAGCCGTTCGTGAATTATGCCGTGTTACAAAACAGGGCGGCAGGGTGATAGTACCCACATTTATGGCGAAAAACAGCAACCCGTTAATAAAAATATACACGCTTTTGGGGTACAGGGCTTTTGCCTGCTACACTATGGAAAGCTACGAAAAAATGCTTAACGACTGCGGCTGCGGACGTGTGAAAGTTACGAAAATAAGCGGGCTTGTCCCTGTGGCTTTCGGCGTGATAAAAGTAAGCAAGTAAAGGAGAATTATTATGGAAATGGTTTTATATTTGAAAAATCTTGACTGCCCCCACTGTGCCGAAGAAATACGCACGGCGGCGGCAAAGATAGCTTTTGTAAAAGAGGCGAACATGAATTTTATGGCGAAGAAGCTTTCCCTGTCTATAGCTTCCGAAAGCGAGGACGCTGTGCTTAAAGAGGTGACGAAGATCGTCTCCGACATGGAGCCTGACGTTGAGGTCCAGCTTCTCGAAAACGCTGTATCGGAGGCTCATGAAGATGAGGAGGACAGCGGCGACTTAAAGACGGAGCTTATAAAAATAATCGTCTCGGCGGTAGTTTTTGCGGTGGGATTTTTCTTCAAGGAAACGCAGTACGGACTGTGGATCTTCCTTGTTGCGTACATGATATCGGGTCTGGACGTTTTGATAACTGCGGCGAAAAACATTGCAAAATTCCGTCCCTTTGACGAGTGCTTTCTTATGACAATTGCAACGCTGGGAGCGTTTTTCATAGGCGAATATCCCGAGGGCGCGGCGGTAATGATACTTTATCAGACAGGCGAATTGTTCCAGAGCTATGCGGTCAGACGGTCGAGGAAAAGTATTTCGGAGCTTATGGATATCCGTCCCGACACGGCAAACGTTAAGCGCGGAAATGCTGTTGAGGAAGTTCCCCCCGAGACTGTTGAAAAGGGAGAGATCATTGTTGTAAAGGCGGGAGAAAAAATTCCTCTGGACGGTATAATTGTTGACGGTTCAACAACTCTTGACACCTCTGCTCTGACCGGAGAAAGCGTTCCACGAGAGGCTTCCGTGGGCAGCGAGGCAATGAGTGGCTGCGTGAACCTTACGGGAGTTATCGAGGTCAAAGTAACAAAGGAATTCGGCGAGTCCACGGTTTCAAAAATCCTTGAAATGGTGGAAAACGCCTCCGCGAAAAAGGCACGGTCGGAGCAGTTCATAACACGCTTTGCAAAGGTATACACCCCCTGCGTTGTAATTGCGGCGGTTCTTCTGGCAGTCATTCCTATTTTAGTAAGCGGTTACAATTCACAGCACGTTTACAACGCTCTTTCGTTCCTGGTAGTGTCCTGTCCCTGCGCTTTGGTAATCTCCGTACCCCTTAGCTTTTTCGGAGGAATAGGCGGCGCTTCCGCAAGAGGAATTCTTATAAAAGGCGGCGTAACTATGGAACAGCTTGCGGAGTGCAGTACTGTAATTTTTGACAAGACGGGAACACTCACAGACGGAAGCTTTGATATTACAAAACTGCTCCCGCAGGGTCGGAGCGAGGAACGTCTCCTTGAGCTTGCGGCTATGGCGGAGCAGGGTTCAAACCACCCTGCGGCGCTTGCTGTAATGCGGAGATTTAAGGGCGTCCCCCCCAAAGCGGAAATTACGGAAATTGCAGGTCGGGGCGTTAAGGCTGTAAACGGGGGACAGATAATTCTTGCGGGAAACAGGGGGCTTATGGAGGAAAACGGCGTTGAAAATTTACCCGAAATTAAATCTGCGGGAACGCTGATATTTGTTGCGGAAAACGGCGTTTTTGCGGGAGCTGTTGAAATTGCGGACAGGATAAAAGAGGACTCCGTCAAGGCAATTTCGGAGCTGAAAAAAGCGGGCATAAAGACTGTTATGCTCACGGGCGACAGGCGGGAAGCCGCGGACATTATCGGCGAAAAGCTTGGTCTTGACGAGTGGCGTTCGGAGCTTCTTCCCGACGGAAAGGTTTCCGCCGCTGAAAAAATCATGGAGGAAAATTCAAACGGAAAAACTGTTTTTGTCGGCGACGGAATAAACGACGCTCCCGTGCTTATGCGTGCGGACGCGGGCGTTGCAATGGGCGGCATAGGCTCGGACGCTGCCATAGAAGCCGCGGACGTGGTGCTTATGACGGACGAACCCTCCAAGCTTCTGGAAGCGATACGTTTCTCGAAAAAAACAAAGAGTATCGTTATTCAGAACATAACGTTTTCGCTTGCTGTAAAGGCGGCTGTGCTTGTGCTTGCGGCGTTCAGCATTGCAACAATGTGGGCGGCGGTTTTCGCGGACGTGGGAGTTTGCTTTATAGCGATTTTAAACGCGATACGCGCAAGGAAATGCAAATAATTACTAATACAAAAAATGCGTACCCTGTAAAGAGAGTACGCATTTTTTGCTTATGTTCATCGTAATTTTATTTCGTCAACCATTACACCGAAGCTTTTTAGTTTCGCTTTGATTATATTGATTTGGTTTTCAATTTCTGCGTCCTTGTCCTCAGCTTTCTGAATTCTAAGCAGGTTCGTTAAGCTGTCGATAAGATTGCTTATTAATTCACGGTCGTTCATGCTTTCACCGCCTTTTACATAATATATATTTATATTATAGCACATCAAAAGAAAAAAGTAAACAGGCGGTACAAAAAGAAATAAAATATTATTTAAATGTTTCAACCGCTTCTCTGAAAACACTGTCCCATTTTGATCGGTTTTCTATGGTGTACGGGTTTTCACCGCCGCTTCTTATTTCCTCGCGGAGAAAATAATTTTCAACGCTTACATCGGAATAAATATCGGGTGCAGTCCCGTAAACCGAATTATCCGTGCCGTTGGGATTTATGTACTTGAATTCCGTGAAGTAAAAATATAACCCGCTGCGTTCAAGTATCTTCATATCGGTAGAGCCGTAACGTTCCCCCTCGGTGTTGTTGCAGCCGATGACCTTTCCAAGAACGTTCCGCTTGAACTCGGCGGTAAATTCGTCCGCCGCAGACATTGTATAGTCGGATATGAGCAGACAGTAATTTTTATCTTCGCTGCCTCTGCCTTTTATTTCGGCGGTTTTGGAAATTCGGCGCAAACCCTTGATATCGCTGTCCTCCGCAAATATGTACATGGGGTCGAGCCTTTTGCTTTTGTAACGCTTTTCGGTAATATAAACGCTGTTGCTTATTTTAATATCATATGGGGAAACTTCCGCAAGAAGATTTTCTGAATTATAGTACCAACCGCCTTGATTATACCGCAAGTCAATAATGATATTGTCAATTCCCTCGGAGGCTCTTTTCAGAATATCAGCAGCGTAGTTACCGTCCTCCATAAACGTATCGACCTCTAAAAGCAGCAGGTTTCTTTCCTTGTCCCTTGCCGCTGTGACCCCTCCGATTTCTATATATTCCTGCGTAAAGTCTATCTTATCAAGATCAATTTTTTCCGTTTTATCGTCAGTAATTTCGGGTGCGGTTTCCCCGCTGTCCGCCGCCTTAAAATGATCCATACGCATAATAGCCAAGTCCGCCGCCGCGCCGTAATATGCTTCAAGACTGCGCTTTTCGCCGCTTTCGTCAAGAAATTCCACTGTGCATTTTTCGCCGAATTTATCGTTGAAAGAAATGCCGTCTCGGAAAGGCTTTTCACGAACATGGTCGTATTTCAGCTTCTCGTACAAAGAATTTATTTTGATAAATTCATCGGCAGGAACGCCGTTTACCGTCAGCAAAGTCGCTTTGTTTATTCCGTAAAGATCGTCGTCTGTCGGATTGGAAACGCCCCTGTATTCACCCGAATAATAGGCAAAATCCATTTCGTGTATTTCCTCGTCATAGTGCTTGGAGCATTCTTCATGAATGGCATTTTCCCAGTATTGCCAAACGTTTTTTAACAACACTGTATTTTCCATGACCTCTTGGGTTTGGTCGGCATACTCCATGCTGGGATAGCCTATATCCATATGCGCGCTTGGAATGTTTGAAAAAAAGCCAAAGAGCAATGTGAAATATTCATAATCGCTTTCGCTTGCCGAAACAAGTTCACCGTAATATTTTTTCGTATCGTCATAGCTTACGCCGTAAAGCTCCTCGTATTCGTACAGCATGGGGACGTTGTCTTCAAGAAATCCGCAGATGTCGTTAAAATCCTTTATCCGTTCGCTGACAGTCATGCCGCTTTCGGTATCGAGAGTAACTTTTATGTCGGAAGAACCGCCGCTTGTCCATACAACAAGGACGGCAAGTACGGCAATAACGCATATTACTGCCGCTGAAACTATTTTGACTTTTTTGGAAATTTTCATAATATCACGTCCTAAAAAACATTCCCCGCTATTGATAACGCTTGCTGTTCCGCTTGGTCGTATTATTGTGGGAACTGTGTCTGCGGGGCTTTTTGTCAAAACGGCGGTAATCCTTTCCGTCGTTTCGTTCTCTGCCCTCGTAAAGCTTTATCTTGATTTTGTGACCGTTTATTTTTGTTCCCGTCATTGTGTCGAGGACGTGTTCCTTGTCCGCTTCGGGAATTTCCACGGTGGTGAATTTATCGTAAATATCTATCCTGCCGAAGCTTTTTCCCGCAAGTCCGGTAGCGTCCACCAACGCTCCCAGAATATAGTTGGGGGCAATTTTATTTTGTCTGCCAACGGAAATTTCCACCTTGACATTTTTTCTGTTTTTACCTATGCCCTCGGGACGTTCCCTGCCTGTGCCGCGGCGGGTAACGGGCGTTATGAACTCGGGGACAGTCCGTATTTCCTTTGAGATACGCATACCTAAAAGCACGGCGGCAAGGTCGTTTACAGAGTAACCCTCCGCTTCAAGTCCCGACAGGACTTTTGCGTAGTCGGCGTATTTTCCCGAATCCGCATAGCCCTTTATTTTTTCGATAACTGCGGAGGTCTTTGCGTTTATAACATCATCTCGGGTAGGCAAGTCTCTGCGTTCGATATGGGCTTTTGTGTAGCGGGCAATATCCATAAGCTCCGTGACCTGCCGCCTGCCCCCTGCAAGAGTGTACGCCGCGCCTGTTTTTCCTGCTCTGCCCGTTCTGCCGATACGGTGGATATAGTACTCGTTATCCTGCGGGATATCGTAATTGAAAACAGCGTCCACGTTGTCAACGTCAATACCTCTTGCGGCAACGTCCGTGGCGATAAGAATATTTATCCTGCCGCTTTTAAAGGAATTCAGCACCTGCGTGCGGCTTGACTGCTTCATATCCCCGTGAAGCCCCGCCGCCTTGAAGCCCTTTGAAACAAGCTGCTCGGTAAGCTCGTCAACCATACGCTTTGTGTTGCAGAAAATCATTGAAAGCTTTGGCTCATAAGCAAGCAGGAGCATTTGCAGGGCGTCGGTTTTTCTCCCTGCGGGGACGTCGAAATAATACTGCTCAACGCTGTCCACCGTTCGGGATCTTTCGGCAGTACCAACTACAACGGGGTCGGTCTGATACTGCTCGGTTATAGCCATTATCTGCTCGGGCATTGTTGCGCTGAAAAGCACAGTCTGACGTTCCTCGGGGACAAAGCCGAGAATAGTTTCGATATCCTCGCGGAAGCCCATGTTCAGCATTTCGTCCGCTTCGTCGAGGATTATCGTCCGTATGCCGTCAAGCTTCAGAGTGCGGCGGCTGATGTGATCCATAACTCTGCCGGGAGTTCCCACAACTATGTTTACGCCTTTTTTCAGCTGAAATATCTGCTTTTCAATGTCCGCGCCGCCGTAAACAGCGCAGGTATTTACCCACGGCATAAATTCCGAGAATTTTCGGAGTTCGTCGCAAGCCTGCATTGCAAGCTCTCTTGTTGGACACAAAATAATTACCTGCACGGTGTTCCTGCGTGCTTTGTCTATAGAAGCCACCGCAGGTATGCCGAAAGCGGCGGTTTTTCCTGTGCCTGTGTGGGAGCGTCCGATAACGTCCCGACCCTCCATAAGCAGGGGGATTGTTTTTGACTGTATTTCTGTTGCTTCTTCAAAGCCTATTTTCTCCATAGCTTTAAGTATTTCTTCGGACAGACCGAGTTCTTTAAACTGCATAAAAAATTCCCTTCGCATTGCGGCGCAAGACAGTTTTTTAATGAACCTGTTTCACGCCTATTGTTAAAATTCGTAAAAAATAATTATACCATAAAATTACTGCGTTTGTCAATGTTTTTACAGCAAAATTTGGGAAATCAATTTTTGTTATAAAAAACAGCTGACGCATTTTTGACTGCGCCAGCCGTTTTTATTTATTATTCCGCGCGGGTCGCTTCTATGCATTGAAGCCTTGCGCGCTCTATTTCGCTTCCCATGTATTTTGTCAAGCCTGCTTCCCTGCACACCTTGTCAATCAGGTCGAAATATTCTTCAATGACCTCTTCGGGAATATCTGCGGCAAGAGAGGGATTTCCCGCCAAGTCCTCATAGGTGTATATCTCGTTGTCGTAATACAGCGCATAGGGACTTGCCAGCAGCTTTTTCATCTCGGCTTCGTCCCGATACAAGGCGTAAATAATTTCGTCCGAAAAATACATATCGGGATATTCGATATATTCCTCGTTCTTTTTTCTGAAATCTTCCTCGGAAATTTTAAGATCGCGTATCATCTGATAAATCGGAGGCGGGTCTTCCTGCTCCTCGGGAGACTGTGCTAAAAAAATATTGTCCACCCAATTATTTCGCTCTTCTTCCCCAACGATTTCGGCGGCTAAATATATATCGTAAACCTTGTCAATATATTTCCGTTCAAAAATAACATCGGAAACGACCTGCGGCGCACCTGCATTTTCGGCAGTCTCGTAATCGCGGACGCTGTCATATATCCTCCAGCCGTCGGCAGTGTTCTCAAAGGTAACGGTCTCCACATAAAAGTTCCCCTCGCTGCCCTCGGAGGCATCGGGCATTTTAACAATGCAGGCGGGTCTGCCGTCAATGGGGTCTGTTCTTTCATATGTATATTGGTCGAAAAGAATCATGCAGCCCATTCCGCCGCCGTCGGTAAAATTAAGTCCGTTAAAGCTTATATAGTGGGACTGGGTCAGAATAAATTCTTCCATTTCGGAATTTTCGGTATATACCGTGCGGACGTACTCCACCCACTCGTTCCATTCATCGAAACGTTCATCGTCTACCTTATAGTATTCGCGTCCCTGCCATTGTGCGGTTTCGTTCTGATCGAAGGACAGCGAATCATATTCGGTATAACGGGAAAGAAAATTTTTGTCCTCAATAAGTCTTTTAATTTCCGCGTCGGTAATATCTTCGCTTTCCGACTTTGCAAGCTCCATGCTCTCCGCGATCTGCCTGTGCTGTTCGTCGGTAATGGCGGCGCTTTCAAATTCTGCGGCAACGTAAACTCCTATTGCCCTGTCAAGCATAAGTATTCCCTTGTTGACCTTTTCGCCGTTTCCCGTAATAGAATCCGAGTAGTAAACGTCGGTGAGGGCGGTCTCCGAATTATCATTGCTTTTCACGATATCGTACCTTGCTCTTACGGCAAACTGATAGTCGTTTCCGAGAGCGATCTGGTTATATATCGCGGCGGGAATTTTCATTTCCTCCTCGGACAATTCGTCAATGATATTGTAACCTATCGCGCCCACGTATTCGCCGTCTGCGCTGTAAAAATACCGTACCGACCATGCTCCTGTAAGCGGATATTCGGAGGAAGCCTCGTCGGTAACTTTCCAGCCCGCGGGCAGGGAAAAGCTTGCGGTGAATTTGTCTATATCGAAAATATGCTTGTTATATTCTGTTATCTCGTCCGTTCCCGAGGGGAACTCTACCGACGCCGAAACGGAACTGCTTTCGGCGGCGTTGTCGGCGTTATTATTACTTTCGTCCACATTTTTTGCACAGCAGGAAAAGATCATAACTGCCGAAACCGCGGCGGATAAAAATTTCAAACACTTTTTCACAAGAGGTCAGCTCTCTTTCTTTTTAGTCTTTACGAACGTTCTGTACCAATTATAAAATGGAGGCTTTTAAATGTCAATACAGTTTTGCAATCTGTAACCGAATTGTAATTTTTATTGGCAATCTGTAACTAAATTGTAATTTTTGCTGTGAATTTCCTGAGCTGTTAAAATTGAGCAAGTCAAAGCCTGCGGATTTGTTAAAATATACAAAGTTATTTGAAAACGCTAAAGTTTTTCAAGCTTATGACGATATATATTAATGTACGGCAAATAGAAGCAGGAGGACAGGACGGATAAATGTTCTGTCCTCTTTTAATTTTGGGAACAAAAAATATTCCGAAAAAATTTCCGAACCTTTTTAAATTCTTTCCGACTTATTAAGCGTAAATCGGTTTACAAGCTTTTAATGGAGGTGAAAACGTGAACGAATATATCAACGGCGAGCTTATCGAAAATACCTATCTGTTCTGCGTGAAGCGTATTTCCGACACCGAAGCCGCAAAGGACTTGGCGCAGGATATTCTGTACGAGGCTGTCCGCGCTCTTGCAGGGGGCAGGGAAATTGTCAGCTTTTATTCATGGTACTGGAAAATGGCAAGGAACAAATACGCCGACCTTATAAAGCACAGGCAGCGTCCCGATATGCCGTTGGAAACGGCGGGCGGTATTGCGGCTGACATTGCTCCGCCCATTGAAAAGCTTATCGCGGAGGAGGATATTTCCGCGCTGAATTATTCGCTGTCACGTCTCGCCTCGGCATACCGCGAAATTTTGATACGCTTTTATCTTCGCGAACAGTCTGTAAACGCTATTGCCGACGATTTGGGAATTCCCGTCGGCACTGTCAAGCGCAGGCTTTTCGACGCAAGAAAAAAGCTAAAGGAAGGATTTGATAATATGAATAATATAGGCACATCGGCATACGCTCCCGCGCAGGTGGACTGGTTCTGGGGCGGCTCGGCAATGCAGGCTTCCTGTCTTATGGACAGCTCTAAAATCGTCCCGCAGGTAATGGTCATCTGCCGTTCGGAGCAAAAGTCCGTAAATGATATTGCGGACGAAATGGGGGTCGCTCCCGTTTATCTGGAAGAAATTCTCGAAAAAATGACAGAGGAAAAGCTTCTGATAACTCCCGCAAAAGAGAAATATCTTTCCAACTGCTGTGTGTTTCCAAAGCAGGCGTATATGGAAGCAAAGGTGTACGCAAACAAGGTTTTTCACGAAAAAGGTTTTCCCGAAAAAATCACCGAAAAGCTTTTTGCAGTTAAAGACAAGATAACGTCCCTTGATTTTTACGGAAATCATTTTGACTACGGCTATCTTATGTGGCTTCTTTATGCTGAAGCGGAGGACATCTTCGGCGCAGTCGGCAGAGATGAACACCTTGAAAAATACAAGGGGAAATATGCGGACGACGGAAGAGAATATCAGCTTACCGTGGAGTATATTCTGCCCGACGAAAGCTTTGACGGCTCACTCAAGGAACTGAAATCGGTGGGCTGGTCATGTCTGCATCAGAATTTCAATACGGCGGATCATGGCTATGTTGCTTTTGTGAACGATTATGAAATGGAACCGTTCCCCAACGACGGCAGACGTCCCGAGGACTGGCGGCGGGGACGCGACAGGTGGATAGACGGGAATAATATTTCCCTGCTCATCGACCTTGCGGAAAATCCGTCAAAAAAGCTGACGAAATATGAGGAAGAAAAGGCGGCGGACTTTCTGAAAAACGGTCTGCTGAAAAAAGAGGGCGAACGGCTTATTGTACAGCTGCCTGTTTTCAGCAGGGCAATTCACGATGAAATGCGCGGCATTATAAGATCGGAAATTGAGGGGCTTGCCCGTGAGTATGCAGATATTATCGGCGGGGACGTTGAAAAGCGGCTCATGCCTTACGTCCGCAAGGATATGATGAGTAATTTCCTGCACTGGGACATGAGAATGTTTTTCCAGATAACAGGCGCGCTTTTCTGCCACGGCTGGGACAAACACCTTGCACAGCCCGAGGATTACAGCCGTTCGGCGGCGGGATTATACCTTATGAAATAAAATCAGCGAGGACAGGAACGGTACGCCGTTTCTGTCCTGCTTGAAGCAAGAAATTAAGAGGCAAGAAGCAAGAGGATAGAACAGCACGCTGTTTCTGTCCTCTTTTTGTTTGATATGCACAATTTTATTCGGGAAAATTGTATGTAATTTTCTTAAAATGCTATTGACAATTATATCGTTTGCCGATATAATAAATATAACGGTTGCCGATATAACGGCAGATGTTATATCGGCAAGAGATAGGATAAAGCTATAATTTATTTGCAGAGTAACTTTACATAAGCCATAAAATAATTCTGCCCGCGGGGGCTTGCCAATACAGGCTTCCCCGCTAACGGCAAGAGATAGAAAGGAGAGTGCGCTTATGAAATGTCCCGTTTGCGGAAAAGAAATGGAAAAGGGCGAAACGTTCCACCTTATGAGGGGCAATTGGGGAGAAAAGCTTTTCTGGGCTCCCGATGAATTTTTTGAAAAAAACCATATAGCAACCAAAAGAACCGTGGAAAAAGAGGGAGGAAAGGTTTTCTCCATAGGCAGGTCGATTTTCGACAATGAGCCGCGGTACTCATGGTACTGCCGCGACTGCGAAATGGTTTTGATCGAAACAAAAAATAAACGTTAGGAGATGTTTTTATGCCTGAAAGCTTTGATAGAGGCGCGCTGACGGAAGCCGTATATTACGTGCTTTTGTCGCTGTTTGAGCCTAATCACGGTTACGGAATTATGCAGAAGATCGACGAGATGTCGGGGGGCAGGGTTAAGCTTGGCGCGGGAACTTTATACGGCGCGCTGAACACCCTTTGCACAAAAAAATGGATAAAGCCGCTTAGCGAATTTTCGGGGGGACGGAAAAAGGAGTACATCATTACCGACCTTGGAAAGCAGGCTGTTTTTGACGAGATTGAACGTCTTAAAGAGCTTGCGGAAAACGGTGAGAAAATCGTTGCGAACTTAAAGGAGGACTGAACATGAACGAATATAAAAAGCGTTTCCACGACCTTGAAAAGGAAGAAAGCTGGCTGAATGAAATGTCCGAAAAAGGGCTTGCTTTGAAAGAAATAAAATGGGGAATTTTTAAGGATACATACCGCTTTGAGCAGTGCGATAAAAAATACGTCTACCGTGAGGATTACAACATGGAGGACGCATTGGAAGCTATTACCTCGCCATATATAAAATTTGTGACGGAGACATATAACTGCGAATTTGTCTTTATTTCAGCCGGCAAGATATATTTCCGCAAGGAAGTCGAAAAGGGAGATTTTCCGCCTGTTTACACCGATCTTGACAGCCGTATCAAAGCGGAGAAAAAGCAGTTCGGAAAAATGGTCGGCTGGGCTTGCGGCGCATTTGTGATAATTAATAGCTGCGGACTTAATTTTTATAACACGTTTAATTCCGACACGGTTTTCGGAAGAATAGGATTTATTTTCAGCACAATTGCAATTGTTTGCGGAATTATTTGCATGGTAATGTTTATTTCCGCCGCATTACAGCGGCACAGGAAAATAAAGGAGCTTAACAAGGCTCGTGACGAGAACGGAGGCGAATGAAAATGTCCGAAAAACATGAGTACAGAAAACGCTTTTACGACCTTGAAAAGGAGGAAAGCTGGCTCAACCAAATGTGCGCGGGCGGGCTTGTTCTGAAAAAAATCGAGTGGGGAGTTTTGGCGGATAAATACGTCTTTGAACCGTGTGCAAAAAAGTACGTCTGCCGCATTGATTACAACCCCGAAATGGAGGTTCTGGATGAGATAACCTCGCCCTACACTATGTTTGTAACAGGCACTTACGAGGCGGAATTTGTCTGCTGTGCAAACGGCAAGATTTATTTCAGAAAAGCGGCGGAAAAGGGAGATTTCCCGCCTATCTACACAAGCCCTGACAGCCGAATTTCCGCAGAAAAAAAGTGGTTTTTAAAGTATCTTATTCTTACGCTGACTTGTATTTTTACCGAAATATATTTTGGGTACGGCTATTACGGGGTTATGATGTTGAGAAAGGGTATCACAATTGCGGGAATTTGCTTTTTGCTTGCGGCAATATTTAATATGTACCTTATTGTGCACTGCGCCGTGCGTGCGTTCAATCATTACAAAAAAATCAAAGAATTAAAAAAGTTATAAAAACAGAGGGAACATTTTTTATTAATGTTCCCTCTCAGCCTGTAGAAAAACCCCTAATTCATAAAAGGATTAGGAAAACAAAAGTAAAAAAATCAAATAAAATGGAAAAGGAAGTGTCATTCCACTTG
>JAAVHM010000158.1 GCA_014799675.1 Ruminococcus sp.
CGTAAATTCCTCGCCAAGTATAGTGCAAAGCGGTTTGTTGTCCAGAAGCCCTTTAAGCTTGCTCTGGACGTTTTCAATATCCTGCTCCGCCGCAGAATATCCAAAATTATTTTCGGACATATCAAGCGCCTCCCTTCGCAGCGTCAAGAATAATTTCGCATCTTACTTCCAACGCCTGTTTGTTTACCGTGTGCATATCGACTTTGCTAAGGTCGGAGCGCCAGTTGTAAAGTATCTCGCAGCTTAAAAATTCAAGTCCCGCAAGAATTCTTCTCTCAATGAACGTGCAGCCCGCAGGCAGGGTAATGCTCCGCGCAGGCGTCCTGTGCAGTACCTCGTAAAGCTTAAGAAGCTCGTCAAGGTCAAGGTTTTCTTTCTTGTACATACCAAGCGCGCCCTTGCTGTGCAAACTGTTCATTATAAGCGGGTAATCGTTTGGATTGTTCAGACAGATTATTCCCGCGCGGTCTCCCGTAACGTCTGCAAGCTTTATCCATTCGGTCATTGTACCCGCGATTTGGGTAAGAGCATTGTAGCTTACCTGACTATCAATTTCGCCGATATCTTCCTGAGTATTTATTCCGAAATATGGAGCAGCCATGTTGAAAATACAGTGATTGTTCTGAATGTGACCGCATTCGCAGCCCACAAGGAAGCAAAGCTCCTCCTTGCTGCAAACCTCGATAAGACCCGTTGTCGCAACAATACACGGCTCAATGCCCTCCGCCGCAACGGAGTATATCTCATACTTCTTGGGAGCGTTTCTTACATAGACCGTGGGGACGCTTATCTGCAATTTTTCAGCACACTGCTGAACAGCGTTGTAGATCTCGGGGTGCTGGAGCGAGCCTGCCACGTCCGTGGACTGGAAGAGCCGCTTTATCTTTGAGGGTATCTCGTGACTTGTAAGATTTTTGTGTACCTTTGACCAGGAGGGGAAAGTGGTTATCTTCTGCTTTACCGAGAAATCCGAATCGAAAGCGTAGTCCATCATTCCGCCAACAATGTGATCCTTGTAGGAACGCGTCCGCGCGCTGAGATATGCGGTAAAGCTTGTTTCTATATCAAGCAGCGGATTGTATTCCGCAGCTTCTCCAATGTTCATCATTAAATAAGCCTCCCTTGTTTATTCCATATTGTCGGTAAGAACTTTGTGCAGATTATAAGTCTCCGCCAGAAGCTCACCCGTGTACTCGGCAATATTCCGAAGCTTTTCCTTTTCGTTTTCGGACGTGGTTTTCTTGTCCGTCTTGAGCTGATTAAGGTTATCAAGAGTTTTCTGCGTGTCCATAAGAATAATTTCCGTCTCGTTTTCAATTTTAGCTTTAAGACCCTGGAACGAAGCAAAAACCTGCTGACGAACAGTTTCAGTAAAGTCGCTTGAGATCTTCATTTCATGGAACTGCTTCTTTACCGACTGCTTGAAGCTTGCCTTGTATTTGTCAATTCTTTCCTGTACAAGAAGCTTATCGACTGAGAATTTTCCCGCAAACGTACCCGCAAGTCCCGCAACAGCCGCAATGCAAAGCACCACAGGTCCCGCCGCTATGCCAAGTACCGTAGCAAGAGAGAACGCCGCGTAGAACGTCGCATAAAATCCCGCAAAGCCCGCAGCGCCGCCTAAAAGCGCACCCTTGATACCCGCTTCTCTAATTCCTATGAACAGTCCGCCTGCGCCCACAGTACCTATGGCAACGCCAATGATCTGGTCAACAACGCCGCCGTTTCTCCTCGACCGCTTTGAATTGACAGAGAACATTTCCTGAATTCGTGTTACCGAAGCAAAGAACTCGTCCTCAAAGGACTGCAAACGCTCCGCCTCGTCGCTGAGAGCAACGTTTATCTTGTTCTGTATCTGCTCACAGATAAGCTGCGCCTTGTTCTCAATGTTTTCCTTGATCCTCTCCGTAAGCTTGTTATAAACAATTTTCAGCTTATCCTTTTTAAGATCGTCCGCGCCCATTGGGTAATCGTCAATAACCTTCATAGCCGTCTCTTCGATCTGTACCCAATAGCTGTCCAGAATAGGCTGCAAGCCCTCAAAAACCTTGTTTGCAGCGTCGTTTATGCGGACGAATTCCGCACGCTTCTTGGTACGTATCTCGTCAATTTCATCAATTGCAGCGGAGTATTTCTCCATAAATTCGTCAGTCTCCATCATAAGTGAATTCTCACGGATAATAATGGAATTGATAAGCTCCGAGCCGGAACTGATTATCTTGTTTGCAAGTATCTGGAGAGTGATAGCGCCCCTCTCCTGCGTAAGCATAGTCTCCAAAGCCTTTTCAAAGGTTGGGAAATTACTCTCCGCCAGCATAGCGCTGTCGCCGCTTTCCTTAGCCATAAGAGCCTTTTTAGCGTAAACGCCGATAACCTTTGGCTTGCCTATCTTCCGCTTGTATACGGCAAATTCCTTGGAGTCCTCGCCCATGACCATTTTAGCCTTTTCCATAACATAGCTGCCGATACGCTTTTCAACGGTCTCAACAATTCTGTCCTCGTCCTCTTTAGAGAAAGTACCGAAGCAGTTTACCGCAAAAATAATACGTCCCATGTCGCTTGTAAGCATACGCTTTTCAAGAAATTCCTTTTCAAACTGCGAAAAGGGAGAGTTTGCGCTTATAACAAAAACAGCGGCGTCGATCTCGGGCAGGATCGACAGCGTAACGTTAGTCATCTGCTCGTCGTCGTTAAGACCCGGGGTGTCGATAATGTCAACATTATTCTTGCAGAAAGCCGTGTCGTAGTAAACCGTTGCCTGCTTAACAGTCTCCGCAGTCTTTTCCGATTCGTAGGAAAGCTTTGTAACATAATTTTCAAGCTGATTGATGTCGACCCTTTCAGACTCGCCCGACTTGTATTCCACCATAACATAAGGGGTCTCGCTGTATGTAACCCTGTTGAGGGTGGCGGTAGCGGGAAGAACGTCGGCAGGCAGGACTTCCTGACCGAGAAGAGCGTTTATAAGCGTACTCTTTCCTCGTTTGAATTCACCAACGATAGCGACCTCAAAATGTTCATTGGCAATTTTCTCAATAGTCTCACCGATAGATTTTGCAGCGTGTTCAAGCCCTATTTCTTCGCTGTACTCTTTCAGCTGTGCAAGACTTTCCGTCAGTTCGGAAACCGTCTGCTTATACGCCGAATAGCTTCCATAGTTCAATGCCTGTTCCATAGAAATCCTCCTATACATAAATTTTATCTTAAACTACGATATGTAAAAAAATCATAAAATCACATAATAATTATACCACATTTATAATAGTTCTGTCAACCAAATTAATAAATTTTATCCGCAAATTGTTGCAAATTTTGTAAAAATAGTATATAAGCATTTTGAGATTTAAAATCAATATGCATAAATTTATATTTACCAGAGGCAAGAGGCAGGAGGCTAGAAGCTAGAAGACGTTTCCGCAGCAATATTTTCCCCTGCCAATTCTAGTCTCTAGTCTCTTGCATCTAGCTTCTAAACGGAAATTTGACAGTTTTGCAGACTAATTTCCCGCCTTGACAAATTTTCTCCCATATGCTATATTTTATTTAGCAAAAAAACGGAGGAATAAAAATGAAATTCAGACCATGTATAGATATCCACAACGGAAAAGTCAAGCAAATAGTAGGCGGAAGCCTTGCCGACAGCGGCAATACCGCAAAGGAAAATTTCGTCTCGGAAAGCGGCGGAGAATTTTACGCAAAACTTTATAAGGAACGCGGCATAAGCGGCGGACATATTATCCTGCTGAACGCCGCAGGCTCGGAGTATTACGAAGCGGACAAGTCCCAAGCCTTTGCCGCATTGGAGGAATACCCAAACGGCTTGCAGCTTGGCGGCGGCATAACCGCGGAAAACGCGGCAGAGTTCCTCGACAGGGGAGCTTCCCACGTTATAGTCACATCATACGTTTTCAGGGACGGCATTGTCAACCGTGAAAATCTGAAAAAAATATCCTCCGCCGCGGGCAGGGACAGGCTTGTGATAGACCTTTCCTGCCGCAAAAGGGGAGAGAACTATTACATAGTCACAGACAGGTGGCAGAAATTCACGGACGTCAAGCTTGACAGCTCCGCCCTTGATATGTTTGCGGAATATTGCAGCGAGTTCCTTATCCACGCCGTGGACGTCGAGGGAAAAGCCAGCGGCGTTGAAGTCTCCCTTGCCGAAATGCTCGGCGATTGGGACGGTATCCCCGTGACCTACGCAGGCGGGATAGGCTCTTACACAGACCTTGATGTCCTGAAAAAAGCGGGAAAAGACAAGCTTGATTTCACCGTGGGAAGCGCACTTGACATATTCGGCGGCAGTCTTGATTTTGAGAAAATTTGCAGCTACAAATAAAAATGGGTCTTAGTATTTGTTTCTCGGTTTTTATAAAAAAATCCCGTCTATTTTGGTGCATAGGCGGGATTTTTTATAATAATTTATCAAACAGTTTCTTAGACTTTTTTTCTTGTTCTTCCTGTTTGGGACGGCTCGCTCCACAGCCCTTGCATGATTTGCCGCCGTTGTTTTTGTAATCGCAATTTGGACAAAACCAAACCATATTATTTGCAGGTAATTCCTCCGCTGCTTCGGATAAGTAATTATTTTTTGTTAAGTAATCACTTTTAAATGCTTTGCTCTTAGGTGCGGAACAATTCATACACCTTGAGCTTGCGGCAGGATTTTTGTAATCGCAAAAGCTGCACCGCCATGATTCCGCAGCAGTGGAAGCAGCTTTGGGTCGAGACCGTGGAGACAGGTCGGCTTTAAGCGGCGTGTTTCCCACTCCCCATTTTTCGGTAAGCTCAAAAGCCTCCTCGGTAGGAGGCGCAAGCTTAACTTGCCGCAGTATACCGCAAACCAGTTCGGCTTCATCGTAAAAAATACCGCCCACATAATTTATACGCACGAGAGGGTATTTTACGTTTGAAGTAGTTATATGTACGGACACGCTATCAATTTTCTGCTTTTCGACCCGCTTTGCAGTAGCGCCGCCTACCATAGCAGCCCTCGGAGAAATCAAAGAACCTACTGCCGCACGTCCGATCATGGAGCCGGTGCTTGTCTTGGAGACCCCCTCATATGTACACTTGACCTCAGCGTCCAAAACCTCGGAGTACCTGATATATGTAACAAAGTCCTCTAAATTAGTTATATCCTTGTCGTTTCCGACAGCTATTATCTGATGTACATCGTCAAACTGGATATTGGTGTACTTGCGCGTCGCCTTAAACTTTATAAAGGAAACAGGTTTCCTGCATATTTCGGGTTTTGCGGCGGTACTTTTGACAGGTGTGTCTTTCACCTCTTCGGCGGGAGACTCGTCCTCAGGCTTATATAATTTTGCGCCGCAGTTCCAGCAAAAGTCGCCCTCGGCTTTCTTTCCGCACTTGCTGCAAAACATAAATATTCCTCCATAATATTTTTTGTAGCTGCTGCAAAAACCACAGCAAGCTCCTTTTCTATTTATTTTTTGAAGCAAACTCCACCGCCTCTTTCGGCGTCATAGTGTGCCGCTTTTTGAAATCGTTCAGCAAATGGGGCTGGTCGGTGTAGCCGTATTTCTCCACAGCGTCCAGTACGTCAAAGCCGCGGTTTGAAACCATTTCCTGCCATAAAAGCTGATACCTCAAAAGTGAGGAAAACGACTTCGGCGAAATGCCCATGTTCCGCATAAAAACGCGTTCAAGCTTTTTTTCGGAAACCGCCGTGTGCGTGTAAACGTCGGAAATTTTTAACCTGCCGTCGTTTTCAAGCATAAAGTTGATAGCGTTCAGCAGGTCGCTGTCAGCGCGCTCCGGGCGGAAATGTTTCATAAGGACTTTTTCCGCCGCCGCCTTTCTGCCGAGAAGAGACTGTTCCCGAAAAATATGCGGCTCAAGCTCCTTGTAGATCGAAGCGAAATATTGCTCGACAGGGAACCGTCCGTTCTTGCTGCCGTCAAGCTTATCCTCCGCAAAAAGCGCAGCCGTCCATGCGTAAAAACGAATACCAAAGGTCGACATCAGCACGCCTGCCGAATTGCTCTTTGGCGTGTATTGAAAAGACCTCTCGTCAATTGCACAGAAAACATTGTCCGACCTGTTTTCCGTATGGTTCACATAAAAAATAATATCCATGCAGGTGTCGGGGATAACAATGCCGTCGCGGTTGTCGGGAACGTTCTCAATAACGGGAATTTCCGTCCCCCAGAAGCACCGTATAAACGGCTTCAAAGCCTGACACGGCTCAATTTCGCAGTGTACCTGCGTCCTCTTGAAAGGGCTCGCCGTTATAGGTCTGTACATTTTAGAAAGTGAAAGCATAAGCAACCTCTTTCTTAGAGCAAAAGCACAAAATAAAATCAATTTGTTATTTTCTGTTGAAGAAACAAGAAGCAAGAGGCAAGAATTTAATTTAAATTATTTTAATTCCTGTTCTGTAATTTTGCGGTTTGCCATAGGTTTATTTTTTAAATTTCAAATAGTATTTTGTCAAGTTTTTTCAATCAATTCCGCCATGTCGTAAAGCCCCGCCTTGCGCCCCGAAATGAAAACCGCAGCGTTCACAGAACCCACCGCAAAAACCTCCTTGGAAGCCGCCGAGTGGGAAAGGGTGATGACCTCGTCACGTCCCGCAAAAATAACGTCGTGTTCACCGACAATAGTTCCGCCGCGGATAGAGTGCATACCGATCTCGTTTTTCTCACGCTTTTTCCTCTGGGAATGTCTGTCATAGGTGTATTGGTATTTATTGTCAAGCGTCTCGTTTATAGCGTTTGCAAGCATGATAGCCGTTCCGCTTGGAGCGTCAATTTTCTGATTGTGGTGCTTTTCGAGAATTTCAATGTCGAACTGCCCGCCGAGAATTTCCGCCGCAGTTTTGGCAAGCTTGCACAGCAGATTTATTCCCAAAGACATATTGAACGTGAAGAATACGGGAATTTGCTCCGCCGCCTTTTTGATAGCCTCTATCTGCTCCTCGTTGTAGCCTGTCGTCGCAATAACAACCGCCGTCCCCGTGGAAAGACAGTACTCCAGCAAATCGCTCAGGCAGGAGGGGTGAGAGTAATCTATAATAACGTCGGGCTTCACAGGCAGGTCCTTTACCTTTCCGTAGATATCAAAATCACCGTATTTTTCAGTGTTAAGGTCAACCCCCGAAATAACCGCGCAGTCGTCCCTGTCTTTTATCACCGAGGAAATGACCCTGCCCATTTTTCCGTTAGCGCCGCATATTGTAATATTTACCATTTTATCGTTCCTTTCTGTAATTGAACAGACAGTATGATTGTTGAACTGCAAGTACAATAATGATTGAACTTGCAGTCTGATTATTAAACTTGCTATCTAATAAGTCCGAGTTTTTCCATTGAAGCCGTGAGCGTGTCAATTTTGCTCTGCTCCATTTTAAGAAGCGGCAAACGGCATTCTCCCGCCTTGAAGCCCATGATGTTCATAGCCTCCTTGACAGGAATCGGGTTTACATCAATGAAAAGATTGTTGCAAAGTTCAAGATATTTTATCTGAAGCTTTGCAGCCTCGGCAAAATTGTTGTCAAGACAAAGCTGTGCAATATCGTGGGTTTCTTTCGGACAAATATTTGAAAGCACGCTGATAACGCCCTTTCCGCCAAGGGACATTATGGGGACGATCTGGTCGTCGTTTCCGCTGTAAACGTCAAGCCTGTCGCCGCACTTTTCGATAATTTTAGCAATTGCCGAAATATTTCCGCTTGCCTCCTTTACAGCGACAATATTCTTGTGATTTGCAAGTACGTCGTATGTATCAAGCGTAATGTTCACGCCCGTTCTGGAGGGAACATTGTACAAAATTATAGGTATATTAACGCTGTCCGCAATAGCGTTAAAATGTGCAATAAGCCCGCGCTGTGAGGTCTTGTTGTAGTATGGTGTAACAACAAGAAGCGCGTCCGCCCCAAGCTTTTCAGCCTCGACGGAAAGGTCAACCGCATATTTTGTGTCGTTGCTGCCCGTGCCTGCAATTACGGGAACTCTTTTATTTACACGTTCAACACAGTAACGAATACATTCAACGTGTTCCTCGTCCGTCATGGTTGCGGACTCGCCCGTAGTTCCGCAGACAATGATAGAGTCCGTGCCGTTGTCGATCTGAAAGTCGATAATCCTGCCGAATTCTTCATAGTTTATAGAACCGTCAGCGTTCATAGGCGTGATTATTGCAACGCCCGCGCCTGTAAAAACAGTATTTTTCATAAAAACGATCCTTTCATATTAATTTAATTAAGGGGTATTATCTCCTGCAAGTTCTTTTTCTAAGTTTGCCACGTTCCTTGTGGGCATAATTTTTCCGTCGCCACATTTTTTCATTGAATAATGGACGAGGTGTAAGAAACAGCGCTTCCAAAGGACTTTCCGGACGGTGTGAACAGTACCTGCAATTCGAGTCGGAACATTTTTCGCTGAGCCAAATATTGCACCCGAGACAGCAGTCGGCGTCAAAGCGGTAAAAATAAAAGCCGTCTTTTCCGCATTCGGGGCATACCATACCGCCGAATATGCCTGTATCTTCCATTTTCCGCCGTCTTAAATAATCTCTTTTATGGCGTTTGCTTTTATTCATTATACATCACCTGTTTATTGATTGCGCTTTGCTGCGGGGGCTTTTCTATTTGTCGTTCAAATCCACCGTGTAGGTCAGCCACTCGTCAACCGAGAGCTTTCCGCCGATCTTGTCGTAAAATTTTTGCGCCGAGGTGTTCCAGTCAAGGCATTTCCATTCAAGCCGCGCGCAGCCGTTTTCCTCCGCAAGCCGCCTTGCCTCCGCAAAAAGAGCCGTGCCGATACCGCCGCCGCGCTTGTTGTCGTCAATAAAAACGTCCTCAATGTAGAAAACCCGCCTGCCCGAAAATGTTGCGATTTTGTAGGTGTACCATGTCATCATTCCAACAGGCGCACCGTCCTGCTCGGCAATAATAACGTGCAAGCCGTTTTCCTCATTCATAAGCTTTATGAGTTCGGTCGGAGTAATATTACATATGCCGCCCAATTTTTCATATTCCGCAAGCTTTTTCAGATAGCTTATTATAAGCTCCGCGTCAACGTCCGTACCGTTTCTTAAAGTAATGTCCATAAAAACTCCTTTTCTTGCAGGTGGAACGTATTTCTAAAATTTGCCTTAAATCAATAACTGTCAACTGTCAACTTTACACTATCAATTGTCAAAGTAACCCTTTGCCGCAAGCAGTTCAGCCATAAGAACAGCGCCGCCTGCCGCACCGCGGAGAGTGTTGTGCGAAAGACATACAAACTTGTAATCGTACTGTGTATCCTCACGGAGACGACCGATAGAAACCGCCATGCCGTTTTCAAGCATTCTGTCAAGCTTAGCCTGAGGACGGTTATCCTCCTCAAAATAATTCAGGAACTGCTTAGGAGCAGAGGGAAGTTCAAGCTCCTGCGGTACGCCGCTGAAATTCTTCCATGCTTCAAGCATCTGCTCCTTAGTGGGCTTCTTTTTAAAGGAAGCAAACACCGCAGCCGTGTGACCGTCCGAAACAGGAACACGGAGGCACTGTGCTGTGATAGAGGGAGAAGCTGCATTAACGATTTTGTCGCCCTCAATGTGACCCCAGATCTTCAAAGGCTCCTGCTCGGATTTTTCCTCCTCGCCGCCGATAAAGGGGATAACGTTGTCAACAATTTCGGGCATTGTGTCAAAGGTCTTTCCTGCTCCGCTGATAGCCTGATATGTGCAGACGAGAGCCTTTTCAACGCCGAATTCCGCCATAAGAGGGTGCAGGGCGGGAACATAGCTCTGGAGAGAACAGTTTGACTTTACCGCAATAAATCCCCGCTTTGTGCCGAGACGCTTTCTCTGCGCTTCGATAATTTCAATATGTTCTGGGTTTATCTCGGGGACAACCATTGGAACGTCGGGAGTACCTCTGTGCGCCGAGTTGTTGGAAACAACAGGACACTCCGCCTTTGCGTAACGTTCCTCAAGAGCCTTTATTTCGTCCTTTTTCATATCAACAGCGCAGAAAACAAAATCCACCATTGAAGCGATCTTGTCAATATCCGCCGTTGCGTCCATAACTATCATATCCTTGATGTTTGCGGGGATAGGGGAAGTCATAGCCCACTTTTTTCCTACAGCCTCTTCGTAACGCTTTCCTGCGCTTCTGGGGGAAGCCGCAACAGCCACTACATTGAACCAAGGGTGATTTTCCAAAAGCAGGGAGAAACGCTGTCCCACCATGCCCGTTGCGCCGATAATGCCAACATTAAACTTTTTCATAAAAAAATTGCTCCTTTGAATAAATTTTACATAAAAATAAAAAAATCGGTTGAAAACCGACCGATCATGCTGTATAATAGAAATACTGACATTTTATGCCGAAAGGCAAAGTCATGTCGATAGCACTCCATCACACGTGATGACAATTACATACCTGTTCGATATGCAATCAGGAAACTGTGCGCCAAACGGTTCCCTTCGGCAGTATCGCCTTTCCCGAGCCATACGGACGACCTCGGCGGTCTTTGGAACGGTACTCATCTTTACTGCGCCTCTATCGGTTAATTATATTTATTATATACAAAACCTCTCGTTTTGTCAATAGTTTTTAGAATTTTTTATTGTAAGGGAGAATTTATATCATTATGAAAAGATTTGCAAACACATTTTTCAGCGTAACGCTTGCCGCGCTTTCGGCGTTTTCCTTGTCGGGCTGTAAAAATAATAACGATATATCAAGCGGAAATTTAGAAACGGAAAGTATTGTGTCAACTTCCGCAGTAAGTTTAAGCGAGACGGAAACCACGCCGCAGACCACCAAGACAGAATTTACCGAAACAAC
>JAAVHM010000159.1 GCA_014799675.1 Ruminococcus sp.
TACAAGGTGTCCCCTCGCTCCCCTGTGAACGATTAACAGTTTACAACCTTGCTTCCAAAATTCAAAGACAAATAAACAGTCTATAAAAAAGTTACCACACTAAATTAAAATTTATATTGCACAATAAAATGCGGGCAGTGTCAAAAATTTTCCTGCGGCATAATTTGTTAGTAAGGCAATTTCTCTTTGGGCATATAACGGTACAGAAGTTTTGTTATCCATGGGAGTATTTTACTCTTATTTACATAGTACGCCTAAAGGGGGAAAGGCTGTGCCTTTTGCCTTAACATAGAAAGGAAATGATTGGAATTTATGAATACATCAAAGACCCTGCACGGTATGCGTGAGGGGACGTCAGCAAGGGTCATCGGGCTTCTTAACGAGGGGAGTATGCGCCGAAGACTTCAGGACATTGGGCTTATTGAGGGGACTCCCGTGCTGTGCCTGCAAAGAAGTCCCTCGGGAGACCCTATCGCTTATCTTATAAGGGGAGCTGTCATTGCTCTGCGGGAAGAGGACAGCTCAAAGGTTTTGGTCGAATAATTGATATGCAGGGACGGATATGAAATTCGTCTCTGCGATTTTTTTACATAAAATTTACAAAAAAGAAATACAAAATATGTAATTATTGCAAAATTGTTTCAATATGGTTACAAAGGTTACAGCAAAAGCCCCTAATGGTTAAAATTTGATTACAGTTTTGCTATTGGGATAGAAAAATTATTTTTTATATGTTATAATAGTTAGGAAGGTTAGGAAAATTTTTAGTAAGCCTGTTTCCGAGTATGGACATTTGTCGGAGACATGGCAAAAAAAGGTGATGCTATGAAAAAACAAAAAGTCCCGAAAGTCCAAACGGTCAAGCCCGTGAAGCCTGCGGAAAACGCCGCCGACAGGTCTGTCAAGACGGCAGTTAAAAAAGGCGTGAAAAAGCTTAAAAGCGACGGAGCTTTTCCCTACCTGTGTCTTGCGCCGAGCCTTATCGGTGTAATGATATTCTTTATTATTCCATTTTTTGTAATAATTTTCTATTCGATGGTGGATAATCCCATTAACAAGGATTTTGTTTTCCTTGACAACTACATAGCGATAGTGAAAAATACCGCATTTCAGCGCGCCGCCGTGAATACGCTGACGTTTTCGGCAATTGCCGTGCCGCTTGCGGTGGTGCTGTCCCTTATGCTGGCAATGCTTCTTGACTGCAAGATACCCTTTGTAAGCCAGTTCAGGACGAGCTTCCTATGCCCCATGATGGTGCCTGTTGCGTCTGTCGTGCTGATATGGCAGGTAATATTCCACTACAACGGCGTTATGAACGATTTTCTTGCAAACTTCGGCATTGAAAAGATCGACTGGCTCAAATCAACACAGGGACAGCTGGTAATTGTTGCCCTGTTCCTTTGGAAGAATTTGGGGTACAACATGATACTTTTCCTGTCGGCGATAAACAACATTCCAAGCGACTTAATGGAGGTCGCCACGCTGGAGGGAGCAAGCCCGTTCTACAGATTTTTCAAAATAAAGCTCCGCTATCTGTCCCCCACAATACTTTTTGTAACCATACTCTCGCTTATAAATTCCTTTAAGGTTTTCCGGGAGGTCTACCTGCTGACGGGGGACTACCCATACGACAGCCTGTATATGCTCCAGCATTTTATGAACAATACTTTCCGCAACATAGATTACCAGAAGCTTTCCTCGGCGGCAATACTCATGGCGGTTGTCATGATAATCATAATTGGAGGACTGTTCATTGCCGAGAATAAATTCGGAGAGGACGTTGAGAGTGATTAGCGCAGATATCAAAACTATAGGGATCGTATCGGAAAAGAACGTTCCGAAAAAGAAAATACACCGAATATCCAGAAAGCGGCAGAAGCTTATAATGGCGGTGCTGACGGTGTTTGCCGCGGCGGCGGCGGTGATCTTCCTGCTGCCCACGGTGCTTACAATTGCAAACTCCTTTATGAGCGCGTCGGAGATAAACGCAAACTACGGAGCGATTTTCGCCACAACGGAAAGCGGCGGCAAGGTGTATGTTTCGGAAAAAATAAATCTGAAATTCATACCCGATATGGTAAGCTTCAGCCAGTACTACACGGTACTTTTTAAAAGTCCCGACTATCTTTTCAAGTTCTGGAATTCGGTCATACTGGTCGTGCCTATTGTAATTTTCCAGCTTGTGACGGCTTCCCTTGCGGCGTATGCGTTTGCGCGTCTCAAAGGCAGGCTGAAAGAGATAATATTTTTCGTCTACATAATAGTAATGCTCATGCCCTATCAGGTAACGCTTGTTCCGAACTATCTTGTGTCCGAGTGGCTGAACATACTCGACACAAGGTCGGCGATAATCCTGCCGGGAATATTTACGCCCTTTGCGGTGTTTATCCTGTCGAAAATAATGCGGCGCATACCCCATTCGCTTATAGAAGCCGCAAAGCTTGACGGCGCGGGGGAAATGCAGATATTTTCGTATATTTGTATGCCGCTGTGCAAAAGCGCGCTGTTTTCGGTTGCAATTCTTGTATTCATAGACTACTGGAACATGGTTGAACAGCCCCTTATACTTCTGTCGGACACGAATTTGTACCCCCTGTCGGTATTCCTTTCCCAGATAAACACGGGGGAGATAGGCTTGGCGTTCTCGGTGGCGACGATATATATGATACCGACACTGCTTATGTTCCTGTACGGCGAGGATTATCTCGTTGAGGGCATAGCCTATTCGGGAGGAATTAAAGGATAGTTGACAGTTTACAGTTGACAGTTGATAGTTAATTATATTTCTAAGAGGAGAATTAATATGAACGAAAATAAAAGAAGAGAATGGGTCAAAAATGCCATAATTATTTTTCTTGTAATTATGCTGCTGCTGACGTTTTTTTCCAATACTATTATGAATTACTCTCTGCCCGAGATTTCGGCGCAGCAGGTAACAAACGGCACTCTCTCCGAGCAGATAAGGGGAAGCGGTACTGTTGAGGCAAACCAGAGCTATGAGGTGAAAATGGGAGAGACCCGTAAGATCGCTTCCGTAGAGGTAAAAGTCGGCGACGAGGTGGAAAAGGGTCAGACCCTGTTGAAGCTTGAGGACAGCGACAGCGAGGAGCTGACAACTGCCGAAAAGGAGCTTGACACTGCTGAAAAGGCTTTGAGAGAAGCCAAAAAAAGCTATCAGGAGGCGTTGCTTTCCGTTGGGGCTGACTACCGTACAGACGAGCTTGACATTGAAAATCAGGAGGAGGCTCTTGCGGTACTTAAAGAAGACCTTTCCAAAATTTCGGAATATCAGAAGGCTTACGACAGCGCAAAGGAAGCGGTAAGAAAGATACAATCCGAGATAAGGGACATTGAAAAGGAAAAAAAGGAGTATGACGACACGGTTGCGGCAATATCGGACGAGAACAGGTATTCCGAGCTTAGCGCGGAGGATTATGAAAGACTTACCGCCGCAAAGAAAAAGTTTGAAAGCGCAGAAAAGGCAAAGACCAAGACAGAGGAAAATATAAAAAAATACGAAAGCGAAATTGCAAGCGGCGGAGATCAGAGCGCAATAAACAGCGCTAAAAAGGCTGTTGAGCAGAAGCAGCTTGAAATAAGCAGTCTTAATTCAAAGCTTGACGAAGCTTATATGGCTGAAGATCCCGATATGTCGGCGATAAACGAGCTTCGGCAGCAGATCACCCAAGCCGAGCTTGACTTGAAATACCTAAATGATGATTACAACAATGAACTGTCAAAATCCAGCGAATACGCCAAAAACAAACAGCTTCTCTCGGGCGAACAGCAGACCCTGAAGCGCAACGAGACCTCTTACGACAGCGCTAAAAAGGCTCTTGAAGATCTGATTGCCGAGATAAAAAGAGACGCAAACAAGAAAGCCGAGGACGCCGAAAACCGTCTGGAGGACGCAAAGCTCCGTCTGGAGGACGCGCAGGCTGACGAGGCTGACGCTAAAGAAAAGGCTTCCGTAACAGAGGATGAGCAGGAGAAAAAGATACGCGAGGCGGAGACGGCTCTCGAAAAGGCGAAGATAGCTCTTTCACAAAAGCAGAAGCAGGACGCTGTAACAAGCGGCAAGGACGCTCTTGCAATACAGGCTTTGCAGGACGGCATTACCGACGCCGAAAAGGACGTTGCGGACGTCAATGAAAAAATCGAAAAGCTTAAGAAAAATTCCGTGGGCGCGGAGATAACTGCTCCCGTGGGCGGAAAGATAACAAGCCTTGGTTTTGTTGCGGGCGAGGAAGCTACAAAGGAATCTGTTGCGGCAACTATCGAGATGAGCGAAAAGGGCTACACTATGTCCATAACCGTTACCTCCGAGCAGGCGAGAAAGGTAAAAACGGGAGACACCGCCGAGGTTCAGTATTTCTGGGGCGGCGACGCAAACGTTGTATTGCAGTCCATAACAGCGGACGAGAAGAACCCCTCAAAAAGCAAGATACTTAGATTTTCGGTAACGGGAGACGTTTCCCCCGGTCAGACCTTGCAGATATCAATGGGCTCAAAGGGTCAGAGGTACGATTACATAGTCCCCAACAGCTCCGTCCGTGAGGACAACAACGGCAAGTTCGTGCTGGCGGTGGTTGCGAAGAGCAGTCCTCTCGGAAACCGTTATACTGCTGAAAGAGTGGCTGTAGAGGTGCTTGCTTCCGACGACACGTCATCGGCTGTTTCGGGAGGCTTCACAGGCGGCGAAATGATAATCGCGACCTCCTCAAAGCCTATAGAAGCCGGTATGCAGGTGCGCTTTGCCGAGAATTGAATCGGGTGATAATATGAAAAGAAAACATATTTATTTGATAGCGGCAAACGCGGCTGCGCTGCTGTTTTTCCTGATAATGACAATTTTCTTTGCGCGGTTAAGGGATTCGCTTCCCGACCAGCAGGTGGCTTCGCGGTGGTCTGCGGACGAGCCTTACTCGCTGGTAAGCATTTACTCCGCAGGCAGCAGCCCTATGACTCTGAACGATATTTTTACCGCAAGGGTAAACGTTGAGAAAAAGCTTGTGGAAAATTCCATTGCCGCGGAAAAGGAAAACGCCCGCGTCTGGACGGACGCATTTTCCTCCGCGCAGGAGCTTATCACAGTTGACGCGGGAACGTCCACATCGGAGGCGAACCTTATAGTAACAGGCGGGGACTTTTCGATGTTCCACCCCATGGACTTTATTTACGGAAGCTTTTACAATGATGATATGGTCATGAATGACAATGTTGTTATCGACGAAGTGCTTGCATGGCGTTTGTACGGCTCTTCAAACATTGTGGGGAAGCCTGTTCTGATAAACGGGAAATACTATTTTGTTTCGGGAGTTTTCCGCCAGAGCGAAAACAAAAACATGGAAAAGGTCTACGGCGACAAGCCGAGGATATTCATGCCCTACAGCGGATACGACATAATAAGTCCGGACAGGGCCGCGGAGTTTATATGCTACGAAGCCTGCCTGCCAAACGCGGTAAGCGGCTTTGGAAAAAGCATACTTACAGAGGCAATGGCGCTTGAGGAAAACACCGACATGGTAATGGAAAATTCCACGCGGTACAGCCTTAAAAGCCGTTTCGGCATTATAAGAAATTTCGGTATGCGGTCGGTGGTGGACAGTCCCGTTTACTATCAGTACTGGGAAAACGCCGCAAGGATAACGGACGACAAGGCGGCTCTGCTGCTGGTAATGCAGGCTCTGGGACTTGCTCTGCCGATATGTACGGACGTTTAGTACTTCTGAAAGGTTATGAGAAACTGCAATAAGCTTGCATAAAAGGTTTTTGA
>JAAVHM010000160.1 GCA_014799675.1 Ruminococcus sp.
AATATCCGTTGCTGTCATAATCTTTAACGTGTAAAAATTTGTGCGCGGGAATTGTTACAAAATAAATCTTGATATCATTTGTGGATTTGATCATACCAATCTCTCCCATTCCAAAAAAGTAGCGGTCAAAGGAACATAGCTTTGTACGAATATTAATGGGGACAGGCTTTTTCCGATATTCGCTCGGCGTGATACCGTACAGCTCTTTGAATGCCCGCGTAAAAGCTTCATGGGACGAAAAACCGTAATCGACGGCAATATCCAATATATACCTTTTGCTGTCCCGCAATTCTTTCAGCGCAAAGGCTAATTTCCTGCGGCGCAAATAATCTCTGAATGTCATACCCGATATTTCTTTGAATTTTCTCGTAATATAAAATTCGGAATAGCTTAATTTGCGTGAGAGTACGGAAAGCGTCATGGCTTCGTCATTGTGCTGCTTGATACACAGGTCGATCTCATCGACGATTATTTGGATCTGCTTTTGCATTTCGTACATCATAGTTCACCTCGTTTCGACCACTCTGTACCAATTATAGCTTAAAAGAGACAGTATTGCTTGATTTTATTTGCACAAAATTTATTTTGCCTGAAAATGCAAAGAAAATTTCCCCACATTATTGCGGGGAAATATACGTCTTACACGGTGTTTGATAACTAAGAAAAATTAACATTTTTTCATAGCCTTGCATTTAGGGTCGCATACCTTGCATACAGCGCAAGGTTCGATTTCCCCGCCTTGTTTAGATATTTTTATATAACTGCATTTCGGTATCCGTCCGTCTTTAATAGCATTGATCCTGAATTTAATTAATCTTTTCGCTAACTCAATCTGCTCTTCGGTCGGATCAACCAAATCAAAACCTGTAAAAGCGCATTTACCGTCTATACATCTTCCGCAATCCCCATGCCCTGTACGCATTCTGACCAGTTCCTGCATTTCGGCGGATTCATTTGCCAAAACGGGTTCTAAATATTCATCATATTGTACGCATATACGCATATGCCAATCACCGTTTTCAGCTTTATTTACCGAACCCCACCGTTTTCCTCTATATTTACCGTTAATGTTTATTTTGTTCTCTTTTAACCATTCAAGAAATTCATTCATTATAATCCCTCCTAAATCTTACCTGCAATTTGCTATAAATATCTTATACATTTTGAGCAAAACAAAAGCATTTTCCCGCCCCCTTGAGGGGGCTTGACAAAGAAAATCACCCTCGCTTTTTACTGCGGGGGTGACTCTGGTTCCGCGTCCTACGCGGTGGCGGAGAAGGAGGGATTCGAACCCTCGATGAGCTATCAACCCATACACGAGTTCCAGTCGTGCGCCATAAACCGGGCTAGGCGACTTCTCCTTTTAGAGGTTAGAAAATTAGAGGCTGGAGGCTGGAATTTAAGCCTTCGGCTTCTGACCTTCTGACTTTTTTAATGACTTAATTATTATAACAGGAATTTTTCTGCTTGTCAAGTGTTTTTTGCAAAAAAATATATTTTTCTCAAAATTGGCGTAAATTGTAAATTTACTAAAAATTTGCATAAGATATTGCAGTTTTAAATTTTTTGTGGTATAATAATATGGGTTTAAATTGAATTTTATATGGAAAAAGCCAACTTTTACGATAGAAAGAGGTCAATAAATGTTTGTTGATAAAGCAAAGATCAGGATAAAAGCAGGTGACGGCGGCGACGGTGCAGTTTCGTTTCACCGTGAAAAATATGTTGCAAGCGGCGGTCCCGACGGCGGCGACGGCGGCAAGGGCGGAGACATTATTTTCCAAGTTGACGACAATTTCTCCACTCTTGAAGATTTCCGCTATAAAAAGAAGTATGTGGCAGGGCGGGGCGAAAACGGTTCCTCGGGAAACAAAACGGGGAAAAACGCTCCCGACCTTATTATAAAAGTCCCTATGGGAACTCTTATACGCGACGCTGAAACAGGCAGGATAATGGCGGATATGTCCTCAAACGAGCTGAAAGTCCTTGCAAAGGGCGGCAAGGGCGGCAAGGGCAACGCGCGTTTTGCCACGCCCACAAGACAGATACCTAAATTTGCCAAGCCCGGATTTCTCGGTGAAGAATTTGAGATCTCACTCGAATTAAAGCTTATTGCGGACGTTGGACTTGTGGGATTTCCTAATGTTGGAAAATCTACACTTATCTCCGTTGTTTCCGCGGCAAAGCCAAAAATCGCCAATTATCATTTCACAACGCTTACTCCCGTTCTCGGCGTTGTAAAGATTGAAGAGGGCAAATCCTTTGTAATGGCGGATATCCCAGGGCTTATCGAGGGCGCAAGCGACGGCATAGGTCTGGGACACGAATTCCTGCGCCATGTTGAACGCTGTCGGCTTATCGTACACGTTGTTGACGTTTCGGGCGTTGAGGGACGCGACCCCAAAAACGATTTTGAGATAATAAACCGTGAGCTTGAAACTTTCAGCGGGGAACTTGCGGAGCTTCCCCAGATAGTTGCCGCAAACAAGTGCGACATGGCTTCTCCCGAGCAAATCGCCGATTTCAAGCAGTATGTGGAAGAAATGGGCTTGAAGTTTTACGAAATTTCCGCCGCAACCACACGGGGTACAAAGCAGCTTGTGGGAGCGATTGCGGCAGAACTGGACAAGCTTCCTCCCGTAAAGGAGTACGAGGTTGAACCGCTTACACAGCAGGAGCTTGACGAGCGCGTGGGAATGGGCGAGAAGTTTGAAATTACCCGCGGAGACGACGGCGTGTTCTACGTCGAAGCCCCGTGGCTTGAAAATATAATGCGTACCGTTGATATGGACGATTACGCTTCATTGCAGTATTTTCAGCGCGTCCTGCGTAACAGCGGCATAATTGACGAACTGGAAAGAAAAGGCATTGACGAGGGCGACACCGTAAATATTTTCGGCTTTGAGTTTGACTTTGTATTTTAATATATTGGAGGAAAATTTTGTATGGGACTTATGGATAAGCTTTTCAAAAAGAAACAGCCAACGCTTGAATAGGATATTCATACAGCCTGCGAATGGGTAGTTATGGCTCTTAATTCGTCGGGCTACAAGGCAGATTATACACTTGAAAGCATGAAAGAGATCGACCGTTTTATTGACGAGCAAAGCGTAGAAAACGGCATTATTTCCCTGAATAGGGGGAAGATAATTTTTGCCTTGGGCTGCTATGTGGGCGAAACGGTCATACGCCTATACGGAGGAAAGTGGCACACAGACGACAACGACCCGCAGGGAGAAGTAAACGCTTCCGTGGAGACAGGCAGCGGCGTTTTCATCTGCCCTATGCAAAGGGTAATGAAGCGGCTTATGAACGGCTCTGAGGACGGCATATATGTTTATGTTTACGCTCTTTCTCCAAACGCAGAAAAGCTGAAAGGATTAAATTAACATGGAACTTTTTGATATTTACGACTTTGACCGAAACAAAACAGGCGAGACCATGGAACGCGGAACGCCCGTACCGAAAGGCTTTTACCGAATGGTCGTCCATGTCTGCATTTTCAACAGCGAGGGCAAAATGCTTATTCAGCGGCGGCAGCCGTTCAAGCGCAGCTGGAGTGGTATGTGGGACTTGACCGTGGGCGGTTCTTCCGTTGCGGGGGACACAAGCCTTACCGCCGCGATACGTGAGACCTCCGAGGAAGTAGGCGTACAGCTTGCTCCCGAAGAACTGCGGCGTGTACTTACGATACAGAGTGAGTGTGTATTGGACGATATTTATGTTGTAAAAAAGGACTTGGACGAGACCTCGCTTACACTTCAGTATGAAGAGGTCGAACAGGTCAAATGGGCTTCTGCCGAGGAAATCAAGATTATGATAGACGAGAAAATTTTTATCCCGTACCACAAGTCTCTGTTAGACCTGTTGTTCTTTATGAAAGACCACGACCGTGCACGTACTGCGGAGGATAAAACGGAAATATAAAGCAGAGCTTTGAATGACGGGGCGATGCCCCTTATTGAACGAAAGGGTGGTACACCATAGAAAAACATGACGTAAATCAATACAGCCCCTTGACCCTTGCTTTTTTGGGGGACGCTGTTTACGAGCAGCTTGTCCGCGAAAGGCTTGTGCTTACGGCGAATATGCCTGTGAAAAAGCTCCATTCCGAGGCGGTGGAACGTGTCCGCGCGGCTTACCAGTCAAGGGCGGTTGAGGAAATTCTTCCCATTCTGACGGAGGAGGAGACCGCGGTTTTCAAGCGGGGCAGGAACGCAACGGGGAACACCGTTCCGAAAAGCTCCAATCCCGTGGAGTACAGACGAGCCACGGCTCTGGAAACTCTGTTCGGATATTTAAAGCTTACGGAAAATTATAAAAGAATGGTTGAATTATTCGACATAATATGGTATAATACAAAGATGTACGATGAAGAGGTGGAAAAAAATGAACCTTGAGGGCGTTAATATGATAACCTGCGGCAATGAGAACTGTTACGTTATCCGCGGCAGAAGCGGTGATATGCTTATCGACACAGGCACGGAGGATTACCGCGACGAGATTGAAACATGGCTCAAATATTATAGTGTAAAGCTTATCTTCCTTACACACGGTCATAACGACCATATCGGCAATGCCGCATATTTTTCAAAGCTTTTGGGCGCGGACATTATTATGAGTTCCCTTGACTTGGCTCTGTCAAGGCACAATCTTATGCACAGGTCGTATCATATCGGTATCAGAGGAAAAATCATTTCCGCGGCTTCGCAGAAGCTTATGGGACAGAGAGCCAAAAGCATTGCGGTAAAAATTTTCCCCGAGGACGGAGAATCTCTCGGCGAAGAGTATGGCATAGACTGTAAAGCTGTAAAGCTTGACGGACATACAAAGGGTTCTTTCGGAATAATGCAGGGCAGAGACCTCTATGTGGGGGACGCTCTTATGAATTTTGTAACGCCGACTTCCTCGCTTATATGCGAAAGTCCCAAAGCGGCAAAGGAGACCCTGTATAAAATCGCCGCGCTGTCTCCCGAAAGGATATTTTTCGGACACGGCAAGCCCATTGAAGCGGGAAGCAGGGCGTACAAAAAATTATTTGCTTTTCAGTAATCTAAAATAAAAGGTTACTTAATTAATCAGGTGACAACGGTTCATCAATAAATTTAAGGAGAGAATTTTATGTCAGGACATTCCAAATGGAATAACATCAAAAGAAAAAAGGAAGCAACGGACGGCGCAAAAGCCAAGATATTCACCAAAATTGGACGTGAGATAACGGTTTGCGTAAAAGAGGGCGGCGCTGACCCCAACAATAACGCAAAGCTCCGCGACCTTATCGCAAAGGCTAAGGCAAACAACGTCCCCAACGACAACATTGACCGCGTTATCAAAAAGGCTGCGGGCGGCGGAGACAAAACAAACTATGAGGCAAACGTTTACGAGGGCTACGGTCCCAACGGCGTTGCTGTAATTGTTGAGACCTTGACAGACAACAAAAACCGTACAGCAGGCGATATCCGTCACTATTTCGATAAGTTCGGCGGAAATTTGGGTACTACGGGCTGCGTGTCCTTTATGTTCACAAGCAAGGGTATTATCGTTGCGGAAAACAACGGTCTTGACGAGGACAAGGTAATGGAGGACGTTTTCGACTTGGGCGCGTCCGACTTCTCAATGGAGGACGACGTTATCGAGATAGAGACCGAGCCTAACGACTTTGCGGCGGTTCGTGACGGTCTTACCGAAAAGGGCTACAAGCTTCTTTCCGCAGATATTGAGATGATACCCTCCACATATACAACTCTTACCGACGAAGATTCTATCAAGAAAATGAACCTCCTGCTTGAAAATCTGGAGGACAACGACGACGTCCAGAACGTTTACCACAACTGGGAGATGCCCGACTAGAGGCAAGAGGATTAGAAGCAAGAGGCTAGAAGAGTATATGGCATTTTTTCTTGCTTCTGTCAGGAGTATTAGAAGCAAGAGACAGTATTTTATTAAATTTAAGAAGCGGGATAACGGTACGGGAGCATTTTTGCTGCGCGGCAGCAAATTTCTTGCCTCTTGCCTCTGAATATCTTGCTTCTGTTAGGAGGAAGTTTTAAAATGCAGTGGACAGGTTTAAACGACTTGAGAGAAAAATATCTTTCGTTTTTTGAAAGCAAAAATCATACAAGAATGGCAAGCGCGTCCCTTATACCACATGGGGACAACAGCTTGCTGCTTATCAACAGCGGCATGGCTCCGCTGAAAAAATTCTTTTTGGGACAGGAAACCCCTCCCAATGTAAGGGTTACAACTTGCCAGAAATGTATACGTACCCCCGATATCGAGCGTGTGGGCAAGACCGCCCGCCACGGCACATATTTTGAAATGCTGGGCAATTTTTCCTTTGGCGATTATTTCAAAAAGGAAGCAATTGCATGGGCATGGGAATTCCTTACAGGCGTTTTGGAAATTCCCGCCGACAGGCTTTGGATAACCGTTTTTGAAAGCGACGACGAGGCGGAGCAGATCTGGATGAACGATATAGGCATACCCAAGGAAAGAATAAAGCGTCTCGGCAAAGCGGATAACTTCTGGGAGCACGGCAGCGGACCCTGCGGACCTTGCTCCGAGATACATTTTGACAGGGGAGAAAGCTACGGTCCATTTGAAAGCTTTGAACAGGCAAGTGATTGTGACCGTGTAATTGAGATATGGAATTTGGTATTCTCCCAGTTCGACAGCGACGGCAACGGCAATTACACCGAAATGGCTCACAAAAATATTGATACGGGCATGGGTCTTGAAAGACTTGCCTGTGCAATGCAGGGTGTGGACAACCTTTTCGAGGTTGATACAGTTCAGAATATCATGAAGCACATCAGCAAAATTGCAGGCGTTGAATACAAAGCGGACGAGAAAAAGGACGTTTCCCTCCGTGTTATCACAGACCACATCAGAAGCACCACCTTTATGATGGGAGACGGAGTTACCCCATCAAATAACGGCAGGGGATATGTTCTTAGGAGACTTCTCAGACGTGCCGCACGTCACGGCAGACTTTTGGGAATTACAAAGCCTTTCCTTTATGAAGTTGTTGATACAGTTATTGCGGAAAATGCTTCTGCTTACCCCGAGCTTGAAGAGCGTAAAGCGTACATCAAAAAGCACATCAGAAGCGAGGAGGAGACCTTTGCCAAGACAATTGACAAGGGTATGGAAATTCTTAACGAAAAAATCGACGCCGTTCTCAAATCGGGCGGCAAGGTTCTCGGCGGCGACGACGCATTCCTGCTCAGCGACACATACGGTTTCCCCATTGACCTGACTATAGAAATTGCGGAGGAAAAGGGCATTGAAGTAGATACCGAAAGATACACCGAGTGCCTTAACGAGCAGAAGAAAAAAGCCCGTGAAGACCACGACGCAAAGTCGGGTTCGTCATGGGAGGACGGAACTCTTTCCGTTGACTGTGAAGCTACAAGCTTTACAGGCTATTCCTCAATGGAGGAACAGGCTAAAGTCCTTGCAATATTTGTAAACGGCGAAAGCATGGAGACCGCAAACGACGGCGACGAGGCAGTTATTGTTCTTGACAAAACTCCTTTCTATGCCGAAAGCGGCGGACAGGTCGGCGACACAGGCGTTATCAGCGGAGCAATGACAGCTTTCGAGGTTTCCGATACAAAGAAAATTCACAGCGGACATTTCCTGCATTTCGGTACGGCGCAGGGAACAGTTTCCGTCGGCGACAGCGTAAAAGCCGTTGTTGACAAGCAAAGACGCGCTTCTATCATGCGTAACCATACCGCGGCGCACCTGCTTCAGGCGGCTCTCCGAAAGGTTCTCGGCGACCACGTTCATCAGGCCGGACAACTTGTTGACGGCGAGAGAGTGCGTTTCGACTTCTCCCATTTTGAAGCTGTAACTCCCGACGAGCTTAAAGAAATCGAGGGTATCGTAAATAAGAATATTCTTGACGCAATAAACGTTACCATGACCGAAATGCCTATCGACGAGGCAAGAAAGCTTGGCGCAATGGCTCTCTTCGGCGAAAAGTACGGCGACATCGTCCGCGTTGTTGACGTTAAGGACACTTCCATAGAATTCTGCGGCGGTACTCATATCGACAACACCTCAAAGATAGGACTTTTCAAGATAGTTTCTGAAAATTCCGTTGCCGCAGGCGTAAGACGTATTGAAGCTGTAACGGGATCGGGCGTGCTTGCTCTTATTGACGATTATAAGGATATAATTTCCAAGTCAGCGCAGGCTGTAAAAGCCCCCAACGCTGCGGAGCTTGTGACACGCTGCGGAGTTATCGCAGGGGAAGTCAAGTCCCTCGAAAAAGAAGTTGCAGACCTTAAGGGCAAAATTGCCGCTTCACAGCTTGACGCGCTCTTTAACAGCGCAGTAACCGTTGGTTCTGTTCAGGTTATCACCGCAGTTCTGGAGGACACAGCTCCCGACGTTTTACGTGCAATGGGCGACAAGATAAAGGATAAGTCCGCAAATGCCGTTGCGGTAATTGCCGCAGTAAACGGCGCAAGCGGTTCTATAATCTGCGCCTGCGGCAAGGACGCGGTTTCTGCCGGAGCGCACGCAGGAAAAATCGTTCAGAAGGTTTCCGCCCTCACAGGAGGAAAAGGCGGCGGACGTCCCGACAGCGCAATGTCGGGAATGGGCGACACCGCAAAGGCTAAGGAAGCTATCGCCGCGGCAGGCGGAATAGTTTTGGAATTTGTTAAATAATTAAGGAGCGATTGCAATGGAAGATTGTCTTTTCTGTAAAATTATAGCAGGAGAAATACCAAGCACAAAGGTGTACGAGGACGAATTCGTCTACGCTTTCAAGGACATTAATCCCCTTGCGCCCGTGCATATTTTGGTCGTTCCCAAAAATCACATTTCGGGCGCGGACGAGATAAATGGAGAAAATTCCGCAGTAGTGTCGAAAATTTTCGAGGCTGCCGCAAAAATCGCAAAGGAGCAGGGCATTGCCGAGGACGGCTTCAGAATTGTCACAAACTGCGGTGAAAACAGCTGTCAGAGCGTTAAACATCTGCACTTCCATATTTTAGGCGGCAAGCAGCTTAAAGCAGATATGGGCTAAGGATTTACGCAGTAAATCCCCATCTTGCCTCTTGCCTCTGACCTCTTGCTTCTTATAGGAAAGGATTGAACTGAAATGGTGCGGAAAATGGCTTATATAGGCTCGTCCTATTTGCTCGGTCTGTTTTTCGCATCATTTTTGGATATTGGAGTAAATATTCTCGCCGCATTTTCGGCAGCAGTGGTTTCCGTAACGGCATTGATCTTGTTCGGAAAAAAGTCCGTTAAGATTTCCGTCTGCATAATAAGCGCGGCGGCAGCAATGCTTGTGTACGGTCTGTACGACTGCTTTGTTTACCGAAATATCGTTAAATACGACGGCTGCGAAGTCGAGATAAAAGGCGTTATAACCGATTACACCGAGTACGGCGGGGACAAGACAGCTTACATTATAAAAGGCGTGATAAACGGCGACGTTACCGCCGTGGTAAGCTGCTACACAAACAGCACCTATGCCGAAATAGGAGACAGCGTAACGGTCTCGGGAGTCGTCTCCAAGCTGAAAAACAGCTATACCTTTCCCGCCGAGGATTACTACAAGGCAAAGGGTATGTTCCTGCGGATAAACAAGGTCATCAGCTTTGAATATGTGCCAAGAGAAAGCTTTTCCATAAAGCGTACTTTGTATAATTACCGCGGCAAAATAATCGGCGTTATCGGCAACGAAATGGATACCGACGGCAAAGCCGTTATGGAAGCCATGCTTTTCGGCGACAAATCGGAGCTTGAAAGTACCCAGAAAACCTTGCTGTACCGCGCGGGAATAGGACACCTTATGGCTGTTTCGGGAGTACATCTTTCGGTGGTTTGCTCCTTTTTCTGGCTTTTTATATCACGTCTGCCCATAGGCAAATATTTCCGCTTCGGACTTTTGTTAGTCCCCATACTTTGTTTTGCGACAATGGCAGGGTTTACCAATTCTGTCATAAGGTCGGCAATCATGATGACGGTGGTTTACGGCGCAAGCCTTTTCAGGCGGCGTGCGGACACGTTCAATTCCTTGGGAATATCTGTAATAATTCTTACAATATTCACCCCGTTTGCCGTTCGGGACGCGTCTTTCCTGCTTTCCGTGGGAGGAGTTTTCGCAATAGGCGTTGCTGCTCCCGAGGTGATAAAAGCCATAGAGCAAAAGTTTGAATTGGGGATATTTTTAAAATCTGTAATAACCTCCGTATGCGTGACGGTAATAATTTTTCCCATAACAATACTGTTTTTCGACGAGGTATCAATAGCGTCTCCAATATCAAATCTGCTGCTTATGCCGCTTTGCCTGCTGATACTTGTTGGCGGAATAATCGTTTCCCTGACAGGCGGGGTATCGGTAATTGCCGTTCCCGTGCTGAAAATCTGCGAAATATTGTGCAGTATAGTTCTTGCCGTGTCAAAATTTATCGGCAGACTGCACTTTTTATACATTCCGCTGGGCAGCGGTTTTGTAAAGCTTTCCGCCGCATTTTCCGTGATTTTGATAGCAGTATTGTTCCTTGTGACAAGAAAGTCCGCTGTAACAGCGTTAGCTTCTGCGGTTATATTGGTATTTGCGGTTCTTTCGGTAAATCTTTACAGGTTTACGTCCACAGATATCTCAGCAGCGGTTTTCAGAGACGGAAGCAGTACCGCCGCAGTTGTACATAACGGAAATTCGGCGGCAATTATTGATTTCGACGGCGGGGGAGCAGCTTCCTCGGCTGTAAAATATCTTAACAGGAACGGTATTTACAAAATCGAGTCATTGGTATTAAATTCGGGAGCAAACACGTCCCTGCCAATATATCTGAACGATTTGGAGCTTTTCGAGCTTTCGGCGGTAATGCTCCCCGAAAGGGACAAGTCTCTTGCCGTTGGCGATTGTTACTTTTATAATGACGGTCAGTGCTTCGACGCGGCTGGCTGTACAGTGTACTTTTATAATGAAAGCGTTATAAAAATCAGCTGCAGAAATAACGACATAATTTTTTATACCGACAGTTCGGAGTACGATTTCACCGACGAGTACGCCGCCGCTGTCCGATATGACGGCAAGTCCCGCGATATCGACCCAGACTGCAAAATCATTGCGGTAATGAACGAAAAGGGCGAGGCGTTGGCGGTAAAGGACAGAACAGTCCACATAGGCGAAAACGTGAAAATAACAGTAAACGGCAACGGAGAGATAAGCTCCGGAAATCCGGAATGAAAGGAATGAAAAACAGTGGCTGCTGTAACGGAAAACGATTTAAAAACCGCAGTAAAAAACCGTCAGTTTAAAAATGCTTATTACTTTTACGGCAAGGATATAGCCGCTGTTGAAGCATACACAAAAAATCTCGTTTCGAGAATAGTTGACAAGGAAAATGCGGAC
>JAAVHM010000161.1 GCA_014799675.1 Ruminococcus sp.
AAGGGGAGTGGGTCTCTCCGGCGGTCAGAAGCAGAGAATTTCCCTTGCAAGGGCGTTGGCGATACGTCCCTCAATACTGATACTGGACGATACAACTTCGGCGGTAGACCTTGAAACGGAAAAGCAGATACAGGAAAATCTGCGTAACCTTGATTTCAAGTGTACAAAAATAATTATCGCGCAAAGAATTTCCTCCGCAAAGGACGCGGACAAGATAATTATTTTAAAGGACGGAAAAATTTCCGAGTGCGGAACACATGAGGAGCTGCTCCAAAACAAGGACGGATATTACACAGAAATATACAACCTGCAAAACGGACAGTCGGTAGGTTGATTTACACCAAAAAACGGAGGTGAGCTTATGGCACGAAATAAATACGATATTGACGAGACCCTTGAATCCCCCTTTGATATAAAGCACTTAAAGCGGGCTATGGTCTATGTTTCGCGGTATAAAAAGCGAATGATACTGTCCCTGACCCTAAGCGCGCTGGCGGTGATTATCGGACTGCTTTCGCCTGTTATAACCCAGTACGCTCTGGACGTGGCTATTCCCGAAAAAAATATACCCAAGCTTCTTGTTATGGCGGGACTTCTTCTGCTGACTATCGTTGTGAACATAATTTTTTCGGCGACACGTTCCAAAATTATGACAAAGGTCGGTCAGGACATAATCTTCGACATACGGACAGACCTTTTCGAGCATTTGCAGAAGCTGTCCTTTGAGTATTACGACAGCCGTCCCCACGGCAAGATCTTAGTGCGTATCATCAACTACATAAACAGCGTTTCGGACACCCTTTCAAACGGTATAATCACCTTTATTCTTGAAATTTTCAACATTATTTTCATTGCCATATTTATGTTTGCAATGCACTGGAAAATGGCTCTTGTCATCATGGCGGGCGTACCGTTCCTTGCGGGCTTTATCCTGCTGATAAAAAACGGTCAGCGTAAGGCTTGGCAGAAGGTGAACAACAAAAGCTCCAACCTTAACGCATACCTCCACGAGGGTATTGTGGGCGTAAAGGTCACACAGCTTTTCAGCCGTGAGGAAGAAAATTCAGAGATATTCGGCAATCTTTCCGAGGCGTACCGCGGCGCATGGATGAAAGCGGTAACATACAACAACCTGCTTTGGCCCACCGTTGATACAATTTCAACAGTAGTGGGAGCTTCCATTTATTTTGTGGGACTTTCGATACTGGGTCCCGCTTCCGTGTCATTTGGTACAATTGTTGCCATGTCAAGCTACGCCTCACGTTTCTGGCAGCCTATACTTAACCTTGCGAACCTTTTCAACAACTTTGTGAACGCGGTCTCCTATCTTGAAAGAATTTTCGAGACTATGGACGAACCTATCAAGGTCGACGACAAGGAAAATGCCGAGGAGCTTCCCACGATCGAGGGAAACGTGCGGTTTGAAAATGTTACCTTTGCATACGACGAGAGCAAGACGGTGCTGAAAGACCTTTCGTTCAGCGTTAAAAAGGGCGAGAACATTGCCCTTGTGGGACCAACGGGAGCAGGCAAGACCACCATTGTAAACCTTATTTCAAGGTTTTATGACGTAACTGACGGCGCGGTTCTTATTGACGGTCATAACGTTGAGGACGTGACATTGAAATCTCTCCGTTCCCAAATGGGAATAATGCTTCAGGACAGCGTTGTTTTCAGCGGCACTATTGCGGACAATATCCGTTACGGAAAGCTGGACGCTACCATGGAGGAAATTACCGCGGCTTGCAAAACTGTCCGCGCAGACGAGTTTATAAGGGAATTCCCCAAAGGGTATGACACGGAGATAACCGAGGGCGGCTCAACGCTTTCACAGGGTCAGAAGCAGCTTATCGCCTTTGCGAGAACACTTATCAGCGACCCGAAAATTCTTGTGCTTGACGAAGCGACCTCCTCAATCGACGCAAAGACGGAAAAGCTTTTGCAGGAGGGCTTGCAGAGGCTTCTTGAGGGCAGAACTTCCTTTATCATCGCACACAGGCTTTCCACCATACGGAACTGCGACAAGATAATGTATGTTTCCGACATGGGCATAACCGAGTGCGGCACGCATGAGGAACTGCTTGCTAAAAAGGGAGACTATTATAAATTGTACAATGCTCGGGAAGCGGTTTGAACAATTATTTTAGTGTTTGTTATAAGCTATGCGGTAATTTTTTACTGCATAGCTTTACATTTTTCGCAAAAAATGCTATAATTGATTTAGTAATATAATTAAGGGTGTGACGTTTTGAAAGCATATAATGAAATAGGTCTTGTTTTAGGCGGCGGCGGAGCTAAAGGTGCATATCAAATTGGAGTTTTAAAAGCCATGTCGGAATGTAGAATTTTAGGTAATGTAACTTCTGTTTCCGGCACATCTGCCGGTGGATTAAACGCTATGATGCTTGCAGGATTGGATTGTCATGATTTATATCATACTGTTTTTAAAATGGAAAGTATATGGCGCGACTTTAAATTTGAACATTTTACAGGCACTATGCTAACAAAACCTGAAATTTTAAAATCATTAAAATTTATTTATGATGTTGATCAAACGCCTACAAATATTTTTTGTTTTGGAATATTTAATCAAAAAGGAATAATGAAATTAATTGATGAAAATATTAGCTTGGAAAAATTATGTAAAAATCCAATGGATTGTTATATTAATTGTCATAAGTTTTGGTGGCTTCCGGTAGAAAAAAGCTATGAAACATTTTATATTACAGATAGTTTTACACCTTGTCAATTAAAAAATATAGCTTTGGCTACCGCTGCTATACCGTTTCTTTATAAACCTCGAGTAATAGGTGACAAAATTTGCGATGACGGCGGTATAGGCTCTAAGGCTAGTCTCGAAAAGGGAATTTCTAATATCCCTTTTAAAATACTAATTGACAAAGGATACACACAGATTATAGTTGTTCATTTTGGCAATAATTTACGTCTTGAAGTGGATAAGAATGTAAATGTTATAGAAATACACCCTGATAGTATTAAACCAACAGATACATTTGATTTTAGCAAAACAAGTGAATGGATAGATTTGGGTTATCGTGACGCAAAAAAACAATTTGAAAAAAACAGATTATTTGTTGACGGAGTTAAAAAAGGACATATTCAAAGAGTAGAAAAGTCGTATAAATGGGGAAAAACAAAACCAATCAACGATATGGAAGAAATTGCATTAGCTATAAAGGAACTCAGAGAAGAAATAATTATTTATGGTGATTATGCAAAATTTATTGCAAAGTTGAACGAAGCAATTTCAGGTCTACCCAAAGCGGCTACTGTAGTTGGTTCAATAACTACAGTGGTAGCTTTGAGCAATGTGCTTGCACCTATGGGTGGGGTATTTAGTTTAATGTCAATAGGTGTGGCTTCCGGAATTGGTTCATTTAGTCTAATAAAGAAACTTATTAATACTTTTTTTATAGTAGGTGGGGCAAACATTTTAACTAAATTTATTAAATATGAAGTTTTTGTTATGGATAAAGAAAATTACAAAATAGCGTTATATTTAAAGGATATAAAAAATAAATAGCATAATATTTATTGCTTAATGTAATAAAAATATTTGCAGTTTTATGTTGAAATTTCTGCAAAAAAGTGCTATAATTAATTTTATGCGAAAAAAACAAGCCGTGTTTAAAATTACGGCGGAAAGGCTGCATAAAAATGCGAGGAATAAAATACTTATTAATTATATCGGTCTTGCTTATTCTGCTGGCGTTTGTGCTGACAAATTTTGCTTTCAAAAGGGACAGCGATGAGCAGGAAAACGCGTCGGAGACAGTTACGGTGTCTTTGCCCGAGACCGAAATCGAAATCGAAAACGGGGAGGAAGAGGAGGACTTGGACGCTGACAATAAATGGGCGATGTTCCTTGTGAACAAGCAAAATCCCCTGCCAAAGGATTATGACAGCATTATAGAAACGGAGCTTGTCTACGAGGGCGACAAGAACGGCTACATTGACAAGCGCGCCGCAAAGTACGCCAAGGATATGTTTGCCGCGGCTCTGGAGGACGGTATCGACCTTTGGGTAGTTTCGTCCTACCGCACTATTGAGTACCAGCAGCAGAACTTTGACCGCAGCGTCCAGCAGCGTATGGACAACGGCATGACCTACGACGACGCTTATGCGGACACTCTGCGGGAGGTCGCAATGCCCGGCGAAAGCGAGCATAACGCGGGTCTTGCAATGGATATAATGTCCGTAGAGTACACAAGCATGGACGACGCGGGCTTTGAGGATACCAAGGCTTTTGAATGGCTTGACAAGCACGCGGCGGAGTACGGCTTTATCCTCCGCTATCCCAAGGACAAGGAAAGCATTACAGAGATAATCTACGAGCCGTGGCATTACCGTTTTGTGGGAATTTATTACGCAAACGAGATAAAGGAAAGCGGTCTGTGCTTAGAGGAATATTTTGCGGAACGCGGCTGGACTGACGAGGACGGAAAGGCGGTAAAAATGCGGGGTCCCTTTGATGAAGAAGAGAAAAAGCCCGACGAGACCGCAGTTACAGAGCCTACAGTTTCAACAGAACCCAAAAAGACCATGCCCGCTGTAGACCGCAACGAGCAAAAGCTTACAATTATAGTATAATATTTACCAATTATTATAAAAGGGCACGTGTTTGATACGTGCCTTTTTATGTTGGTTTTATATTCTTTCTGCCGTAAGACAAGCCCATGTTTTTGCGGCAAGCTCGTCGGTGACGGTCTCCTCGTCAAAGGAGGTTATTTTAAGTCCGCAGAGACTTACCGCCTGCAAAATATCGGTAAGGGCAAAACGCTTTTCGCTTGCCTCGGGAAGCTGCCGCTGAATATTGCTGAAACGGTGCTTGCTGACTAAGCACACGCCCTCCTTGTAAAAGGGGTGGAAATCTATGCAGACAAGCTTCCCGCCTGTTTTCAGCATTTTGCTTATGTTCCCGAAAAACGTCTCAATATCGTAAAAATAATGTATCGTGCCTCTTTTTATTATCACCGCGTCGAAGCTGTCAAAAAAGCGTTCGTCCATGTCAAGAACGTCGCATACCTCGTAATTTATGCTTACCCCTGCCGCTTTTGCGGTTTTTAAGGCGTATCTTTTACCGTCCTCGAAAACGCCGAAAATCGTTACCTCCGCGCCCATGCAGACCATAGGGATCGCGTAAGAACCGTCCGTGTCGGATATTGCGGCAATTTTCAGACCTTTGTAATCCTCGAAGTATTCCGCAAAATCCTCCAGCATGGCGGAGGGGTCTGCCGCGATTTTCTTTGCGCGGTCGGCAGGCTCGCCGTTTTTGTAGGCAAAATAATCATAAGCGTTGTAATCCTCGGCATTTTTAAATTCTGTTGGAATGGAGTATTCTATCATTTTTTTCGTCTCCGTTTCAATCGAAAATCAGTATCATTCTTTCGGGTCAAGAACAAGCAGCTTGTCAGTCCCAAGGTTTACCAGAGCGACCCTGCCGTCAGCATACATAATATCATTTATAGTGCCGTCATTTGTTTTGCCGTTTTCAAGCTCTGCTTGCAGATCGCCTGTGTTTTCATGCTTTGCCAGTATCTCGCCGCGGTCGAGAGAAACAAGATACGCAGTTTTATCAAAGCTGCCGCCGTATTCTAAAGATACGACCATGTAACCGCAGTCCTGCGTCATAAAGCAGTCAATGTTTCCCTCGGTGTTGTCGTCGGGGGTGTGGAAGGTCATAAAATTTTTCTTTTCAAAGGTTTCAATATCGAACGAATATATCTCTCCCACGCCTTGTTCGCTGTTAGTTGATGCCGTATTTGTAATGTAAGCGTAAATTTTTCCGTCATAATATCCGATAGGGTCTAAATTATCGCTGTCGGGGATTTCCGTAATATTTCCCGTTTCGTAATCGTAAATGCCTATATAGCTGCCAACGTCGTATTCCAGATGTTTAAAGATGAAACGGTTTTCGTCAATTGACGAGCAGTACAAAGCTATGCCGTTTGGAGCGTCCACAAGTGTGGTGTTTGTCCGCAGGTTTGTAATATTATTTGTACACGGGTCGTTGGCGAATATGCCAGTGTTAAAGTAGTCAATTCCCGGGTAGGCTGTTGAACCGTCGTCAGAAATATCATATGTGTAATCCTTGTAAACAGTCAGTTCGCTGTAATCGGCTTCGGCATCATGAGATTTATATAAATAAACCTTTACAAGCACGTTTTCATTATCGTTTTTTTCATGACTGTATGAGGCGTTAAAATAACTGTTTTCGGGAAAAGGTATTTCCGCAAGCATTTCGTCCTTGTCAATATCATATATCCGCAGATACTGCATACGGTCTTGGTCAGGCTCCTGATATTGATAGACCGCACATAAAAGATTTTTTGATAAGAGCATACAGTCCCTGTGAGTGTCGGGTTTCATTATCCAAAGAGGGTGGTCTTTGATATCCTCTTCATATTTTCTTAAATCAAATTTGAAGTAATCGAAATGATCGCTGG
>JAAVHM010000162.1 GCA_014799675.1 Ruminococcus sp.
GGTTATTTCAGTATAGCTCCAGCCTGCGTCTCCGCCTTCTGCGGGGCAAATGTATAGATCTCCGTCGATTTCCGTATAAAAGCTTGGTGAGCTTTTGCATAGATCCTCAAAACCATTTTCAGTCAGAAAAAGGCTTGATGTAAGATATTTTTTTGCGGCATCATAATTTAATTCAACATAATTGTCTTTGTCAATGTCAATATAAATTCCGTCACATTTAAAATAGGTTTTTCCGTCTATTTCGATATAATATTCATTACCATTAATTATCGACCTTTTCCATTGCCGAAATTCGCCGAATTTAAAGTAATTTGCAAGAATTCCGCCGAAATATTTTCCTGCAATTTTTCCCGCCCGCAAAATTTCATCTGATGTGCTGTTTTCATCAATAATTATTTTGGGGTACGGCTTTTCATTCATCGCTTTTTTTATTTCATCAACAGAAAATGAAAGGCTTTGTGCCGTTTCTGTTGATGAAGCCGTCTCTATTTCAGAAGCTTCACTTTCCGAAACAGTTTCAGAAACTTCCGACATTGTCGCCGCAGATGTGCTTTCCGAAACTTCATTTGCTTGCTCGCTTGTATTGCCGCAAGCCGTAAATGCAGATACAGAAAGCATTGCCATTAAAAATGCAATAATTTTTTTGTTCATTTTTATTGATACCTCTATATTTTGAAAAATTACTAAAAATCAATGTCAGCGGTCTTGTTTCTCCATATGTATGGACGAACCGTCGTCCGAAATAAATTTACCGTCAGCGTTTCTTATTAAATGAGTTCCTATCGGAGAGTTGAGATAGGGTATTATGTCGGGGTCATAATTGCAGATAGTGTTGAGCTTAAAAATGTGGAAATTATTCGGGTCATTTGAATATTTCTCGTCCTCATCGCCCTTATAGAAATACCAACCGCTGTCAGGCTTATTTGGCAAAGGTTCGTCCCTGAACATATATCCGACTTTCCAGCCCTCTCTTGTTATCATATCAGATACCATGCAGCCGTCGCCGTTAGGTTCATGCCATTCGATAAGCTCCTTAACGTCAATATCTATAAAGCCGTTTTTATTTTTCTTTTTAAAAAAGTTCACGCTTATCAACCTTTCGTACATCTGATATATTTAGCAATGATATCGGCATTTCACGTTACCGCTTTTCGTTGGGCTTCAAGCTCAGCGTGCATTTTATCACACCAGCCGTTCCACTTTATTTTATAATCATGACCTGAAAGAATACGCCCTTGAAAATCGGCAACGGAGTATACACAGCGTTTTATGCACGCATCCACACATATTTGATAGGCTTCCCAGTCCATTTCATCTTCGTCCCAAACCAGTGGAACGTAAGAAATACCGTATAAAAACGCAACCCATGCTCGTGTGTGTCCATCTGTAAAAATAATTCTGCCGTCCAGTTCTTTTATTGGAATAGGAGTAAAATTTGACAAATTATTTGGGTCAAACCACTTTTTAATGTTAAGGATTTTTTCTTCCGAAACATAAAACTGTGACGGCTGAATATCAATCAGCGCAATTTTGTTTATATCCAAAAGCTTACCTCCTCCGATTATTTAAAGTAAGCCACTCCACTCTCAAATATCTTCTGATCCTTATTTCCCGGGACGTTCTTGCAGATGTCCGAACCGATTCTCTCGCTGTGACCCATTTTGCCGAGAATACGTCCGTCGGGAGAGGTTATCCCCTCGATAGCTTCAAAGGAAGTATTCGGGTTGAAGCGTATGTTCATGGACGGCTCACCGTTAAGGTCAACGTACTGTGTGGCAATCTGACCGTTGTCCGCAAGCTGCTTTATAAGCTCGGGGGAAGCAACAAACCGTCCCTCACCGTGAGAAATAGCTATCTTGTGAATGTCGCCCACATCACAGCCCGAAAGCCACGGAGACTTGTTTGAGGAAATTCTTGTGCTTACCATCATGGACTGGTGTCTGCCTATAGTGTTGAACGTAAGGGTAGGGGAGTCGTCCGTCATGTCAACGATCTTTCCGAAAGGCACAAGACCCAGCTTCAGCAAGGCTTGGAAGCCGTTGCATATGCCAAGCATAAGACCGTCCCTGTTGTCCATAAGGTCGTGAACAGCGTCCTTTATCTTCGGGTTGCGGAAGAACGACGTAATGAACTTGCCCGAACCGTCAGGCTCGTCGCCGCCCGAGAAGCCGCCGGGTATCATAATTATCTGGGACTGCTTTATCGCCTTTTCAAAGTAAGCCGCGCTTTCCTCCAAAGCCGCTGTTGAAAGGTTCTTTATAACAACTATCTCGGGGACTGCGCCTGCTCTTTCAAAAACTCTCGCCGTGTCGTATTCGCAGTTCGTTCCCGGGAATACGGGAATAAGCACTCTCGGCTTAGCAAACGCGGAAGCGTGCTGAACGGAGTCCTTTGCAGTGTATGTGAATATTTTCGCAGGCTTGTCCTCTGTCTTGATGTTGCAGGGGAATACAGGTTCCAGCCTGTCCTCCCATTTTTTCTGAATGTTCTCCATGTCAACGGTGTAATTCTTGCAGATGATCTTGTACTCGTCCACAGTTTCGCCGATAACATTCTCAACAGTAAATGGGTCGCCGTCAAGCTCCAGTACAAATGCGCCGTAATGTGAATAGAACATCATATCGTCGGGAAGCTTCTTGCTGAACTTGAAGCCTATCCTGTTGCCGAGGGACATTTTCGCAACAGCCTCCGCAACGCCGCCGAAGCCCAAAGCCCACGCGGATATGGCAGTACCGTCCGCAATAAGATTTTCAACTCTTTCATAGCAGGACTTTACGCTGTCAAATACGGGAAGTCCGTTTTCGTCAAGGTCGGGAACTATAAGCACAACTTTGTTTCCTGCGCCCTTGAATTCGGGGGAAATTATCTTTTTCGCGCTTGCCGTGGATACCGCAAAGGAAACCAGCGTTGAGGGTACGTCAATATTTTCAAATGTACCCGACATGGAGTCCTTGCCGCCGATAGCTCCGCAGCCAAGCTCCAGCTGCGCCTTGAATGCGCCGAGCAAAGCGGAGAAAGGCTTGCCCCAGCGTGTGGGATTGTTGTTAGTCCTTTCAAAATATTCCTGGAAGGTCAGCCAGCAGCGTTTGTAGCTTCCGCCTGCCGCAACTACCTTTGCAATTGATTCGATCACCGCAAACATTGCGCCGTGGTATGGGCTTTTGTCCGTAACATAAGGGTTAAATCCCCAGCCCATGATAGAACAGGTGTCCGTTTCGCCCTTGAGTACGGGTATTTTCGCCGCCATAGCCTGATTTGGAGTAAGCTGATACTTTCCGCCGTGAGGCATAAGTATAGTACCTGCTCCGATAGTTGAGTCAAAACGCTCAACAAGACCCTTCTGCGAGCATACATTGAGGTTGGACATAAGCTGCTCCCAGCCCTCGGGAGTGTCGCTGTAGGTCTTTATCTGCGCCGTAACGGGAACGGGGACTGCAACGTCCGTGTGCTTCTCCGCACCGTTTGAGTTGAGGAATTCTCTTGAAAGGTCAACAATTACCTTGCCGTTCCATGTCATTTTAAGACGAGGCTCTTCCGTAACTATAGCAACCATTGTGGCTTCAAGGTTTTCCTTTTCAGCTTCGGCAATAAACTTCTCCTTGTCCTCCTTGCGGACAACAACAGCCATACGCTCCTGACTTTCGGAAATGGCAAGCTCCGTGCCGTCAAGACCGTCGTATTTTTTCGGTTTTTTGTTAAGGTCGTTAACAAGACCGTCAGTAAGCTCTCCTATAGCAACAGAAACACCGCCTGCTCCGAAGTCGTTGCAGCGTTTTATCATTTTTGTAACTTCGGGATTTCTGAACAGTCTCTGGAGCTTTCTCTCCTCGGGAGGATTACCCTTTTGAACCTCTGCGCCGCAATGCTCCAAGGAAGCCTCTGTGTGAGATTTTGAAGAACCTGTCGCACCGCCGCAGCCGTCTCTGCCCGTGCGTCCGCCGAGAAGTATAATAACGTCGTCGGGGACAGGTACTTCTCTTACAACGTTTGCTTTTGGAGCAGCTCCGAGAACCGCGCCTATTTCAAGACGCTTTGCAACATATCCCGGGTGGTAAATTTCGGAAACATGACCCGTAGCAAGACCTATCTGATTACCGTAGGAGCTGTAGCCGTTTGCCGCGCCGACAGTAATTTTTCTCTGGGGAAGCTTTCCGTGTACAGTGTCCTCAACAGGAACAAGAGGATTTGCCGCACCCGTTACACGCATAGCCTGATAAACGTAGGAACGTCCCGAAAGGGGGTCTCTGATAGCGCCGCCGAGACAAGTCGCCGCACCGCCGAAAGGCTCTATCTCGGTAGGGTGATTGTGGGTCTCGTTTTTGAACATAAGAAGCCAGTCCTGCATTTCGCCGTCAACGTCCACCTTTATCTCAACGGAGCAGGCGTTTATTTCCTCGGACTCGTCCAAGTCCTTAAGTACGCCGTCCTTTTTAAGCTTTTTAGCGGCAATTGTAGCAATGTCCATAAGAGTAATGGGCTTGTTTTCTCTTCCAAGCTCTTTTCTGGCGTTGATGTACTCGTTATAGGTTTTCTGTATATAGTCAGCGTTTATGTTAGCCTTGTCAATAATTGTAGAGAACGTCGTGTGGCGGCAGTGGTCAGACCAGTATGTGTCTATCATTCTTATTTCCGTAATGCTAGGATTTCGCTTTTCCGTGTCCTTAAAATATTTCTGACAGAACTTTATGTCGTCCAAGTCCATAGCAAGACCGTATTTGTTGATAAAGCTTACAAGCTCTACCTCTTCAAGCAGGATAAAGTTTTCGAGAGTTTCCACCTCGGTGGGAATGTTGTAGTCCACAGCAAGAGTTTCAACCTCTTCAAGGGAAGCTTCTCTGCTTTCAACAGGGTTGATTATGTAGGATTTCAGCTTTGACATATCGCTTGCGGAAAGCTTGCCCGAAATAATGTAAATTCTGGCATTTTTTACCTTGCAACGCTCGCCCTGCGTCAGAATCTGAATACACTGTTCGCAGGAATCCGCCCTCTGGTCGAACTGACCGGGAAGATACTCAACCGCAAACACGGTTTCGTTCTCTTTAAGCGCAGGCATAGTCCGTGACGAAACGTCAACAGCAGGCTCGGAAAAGACGTTGTTTACCGCAAGGGCAAAATCAGCGTCGCTCAAACCCTCCGCGTCGTAGCGGTTAAGAATACGAATACCCCTTAAACCGTCCAGCCTCAGAGCCGTTTTGACATCGGCAAGCAGATTTTTAGCTTCGACTGCAAATTCGGGCTTCTTTTCAACATAAATACGATAGACTGACATAATTTATACGCTCCTTTATGAATTAATAATTAATAATTATTGATAATGAAATCTATTGCAATTCAGACAGGAAACTGCATAACAGCCCATTATTAATTATTAATTTTTAATTA
>JAAVHM010000163.1 GCA_014799675.1 Ruminococcus sp.
AAAGAAAACCGTAAGAATAGTATACGAGCCAAGCTTTACCTCCGAGATAGACGCTTTTACAGGTGAAGCCTCCACTATATGGCAGGATATGAACGAAGCAGGCGGCACGAGATACTACGGTTACGAAATGGCTGTAACCGAGGAAGCCGAAGATTTGGACGCAGGCACAGGAGTATATGGAAACGGCGTTGTATTTACCGAGGCGGAGCTGAAAAAAATTCAGCAGGACGAAAATCTCCTTACAGCCGAGCAGGTCTTTGAGCTTCTTAAAAATGATAAGTATGCGGCTCTTACAGACGATTACGAGATAAAGAGCTATGAGGTGTATTCCGACGGGACGGACGACGACATAGAACCATACGATGAGGTTGATGAGGAAACCGGCGTTATAACCCATGTAAAGCCTTCCTCGGCAAATAAAGAAGAGGAAAATTTCTACATCAACGTCACATTTGCGGCAAAGGATAAAAATTACAAGGGCTACAAAAATATTTACGTTCAGCTCAACGCCGAGACAGGCGATATGATAAGCATGAACAAGTACGGCAATAACAGACAGGAGCTTCCGCAGCTTGACGTTAAAAAAGCGAACGCTGTTGCGGAGGGCGCGGCAAAGCAGTACGCAAAGGACATTTATGCCGAGTGCAAAGCCGACAAGTACAACACAGATCCCGTTGCTGAACCTGATGAAGAACGGTTCACGGAACGTGACAGAACGTTCTATTTCAACCGCTATGTGAACGATATTCAGGTCAGCGGCGATAACATTTATGTTACGGTGGATTCAAACAATGTTGTAACAGGCTTTGGCTTCAACTACACCGACGACGTTAATTTCCCCTCTGCGGAAATACTTACCCCCGACGAGGCTCTCGACAAGCTTTATACACAGCGTAATTTCAATTATTACTATACAGGCTGGATAACTAAGGACGGCAAGGCGCAGACCTATCTGCTCTATCAAATGAACAGCTTCTACCTCAACGCCAAAACAGGAAAGCTCTGTTCATGGAACGGCGAGCCGCTTACAGATTACACAAGCGGCAAGGACGTAAAGTACACCGACATCAAGGGCATACCGCAGGAGCAGGCGATACTTGCCATGCAGAAGTACGGCGTTACGATCACAAAGGACAGCAAGTTCAAGCCCAATGAGACGATCACAAAGGACGAGTTCAAAAAGCTTCTCAATGCGGCTTTGAACGGCTACGGCATTTATTACTATGACGCTCCCGAGGAGGAAGAGCTTCTTGAAGAGGGCGAAAGCAAGTACGCCACAAGAACGGATACGGCAGTTATGTTTACGCAAAAGTACGACAATAACAATATCGCGGACTTGGAGGGAATTTTCAAAACGCCTTTCAGCGACGTAAAGAGCAGCGACAAAAATATCGGCGCAATTGCTATCGCATACGCAAAGGGATTTATTCCCAAGGGCGACGGAAAATTCAACGGCGAAAAGCAGGTAACACGCGCCGAGGCAGTTCAGATGATATACGATTATTTAGTATATATTACAAAATAATCGTAAAAGGTTACAAAAATATCTGAAAATCAAGCGATTTTGTAATAATTAGAGCGTTTTTGTAACCAAATTGTAGCCTTTATTTAATTGACATTTTATAAAATAAGTGCTACAATATATGTAAGGATTAAAGCAAACCGCAAAAATAAAAAATAATTTGCGGACAGCTTTTTTAAAGAAATGGAGGAATTTATATGTCAAAGCTTTTCAAATCATTGCTCAGCGTATTTCTGGCAGTGTTTATGGTCGCTTCACTGGCAATTATCCCGTCAAGCGCAGCCACGCCTAAGCTCAGCAAAACTTCGGTAACCGTTACAAAGGGTTATCAGACCACGCTTACTGTTTCAAACGCGTCCAGCGTTACATGGTCCACGGGGGACAAAACTATCGCAACTGTTTCCTCAAAGGGTAAAGTTGTTGGTAAAAATCCCGGAACTACATACGTTTACGCTAAAACAGGCAGCACAACTCTTAAATGTAAGGTCACAGTCGTTGCTTCAAAGATAACGGCGAACAAATCAAGCGTTACTCTTGACAAGGTAGGAAATACATCTACAGTTACCTTTACCGTAAAAGGCTCGCACAGCGGAATTACGGTAGGTTCAACAGACAGAAGCGTTGCTACGGCTTCTTTCTCTCCCGCAAAGTGGGACGGCAACAACGTTACCGTAAAGATCACCGCTAAGGGCGAGGGTACAGCAAGGATCAAGGTTTACAACAAGAATTACCAGTCAACCTGCTACAAGTATGTTGACGTAACCGTAAAGGATACTTCCGTAAAGGAAAACGTCATCATGCCTTACACCAAGGACGTTAAGGTAAACGCAGGCGAGGCTTACGACCTCCAGGTGTACGCTCAGGATCAGAGCAATCTTCTCTGCTCCGTTCTGGATTCAAAGGTTGCAACAGTAACATCGGGAACAACAAGCGGAAACTACAGAAACTTCGCTATCAAGGGCGTTGCGGCAGGTACAACTACTGTAAGATTCTATGACAGATACAACTCAAAGAGCTACGTTGACGTTAAGGTAACGGTAACGGCTGCAAATGTTGAGTACTATAAGTTCTACACAACTTCTCCCGCTACAAAGCTTCTTTACACCGATCAGGTTCTTAGCATCAAGCCTACAAATTCGTCTGTAACTTACTATATGCTTGTTCCCGCAAATTACGACCCCGCATATGTAAATACTCTTACAGCGCAGCAGTTCAATGTATATGACTACTACAAGGTATATACAGCAGTACCTTCAAGAAAGGCTTCAACAGATACCTACCAGTCATTCTATCACACAAACAGCAGCTACACATACGGCTACAGATATGTGCTTCTCCCCGCAAATCACGACGAGGTTCAGTACAATACCGCTGTTGCTAAGTACAACAACAAGTATGAGTATTACACTATCTACAGCGAAAATCCTGTAAAATCGAATAGCTGGGATTGGGTTGAGACATGGCAGGTAAACGACCCCGTAACAGGCAGAGCGATCACAAGATATATGCTTGTACCTTACAACAACTACGACCAGAACAAGGTTGACGAGATCAAGAACAAGGATCAGGCTGCAAACAGCACGTCCAAGTACTACACAGCTTACGCAACATATCCTACAGTAAACAAGAACACCGATTATGTTATCAGTTACCGCAAGAATAGTGCTGATGTTTACATGGTAGTTCCCAAGAACAGGACGCAGACCGATGTTGTAAAGGCAAATGACGCTATCTTTAAGGACACAGGAATTTATGAGTATAACGTAATGTACTCCACAGCTCCCACAAATTACGATGTAAACACAGAGGATTATGTACAGTGGCAGGTAGGCACACAGAGCGTTTATATTCTCTATTTAAAGACCGACGCTAACGGATATCCTGTAACTGCACAGACAGCTATCACAGCCGCAACAAATAACTTTGCGGACGGCACAAAGTAAGCTTTGAAAAGTTCAAAGTAAAATAATAAGGCTCCCGAAATTTCGGGAGCCTAATTTATTATTATGTGATTTTTTTATCCTGCAAAAACCTGAACCCAGTAATATTTTCCGCCAGACTCATAAAGACCAACGCCAATTTTTGTAACATCACCGCTAAGGATATTCGCCTTGTGTCCCGATGAATTCATCCAAATTTCCATTATGTCATCTGCGCTGTCATTGTAATTGTAGGCAATATTTTCGGCAGACATCATATATTTGTATCCCGCTTCGTCAAATGCGGTAAAACAGCTTGTGCCGTTGGGACGGGTATGGCTGAATTCTTCAGCGATCTCCTTTGCTCTTATCGCCGCAATAGCGTTCAGCTCGCCGTCTGATTTGAGGGGGTCTTTTCCTGCTTTCTTGCGTTCCTTGTTTACAATTTCAACTACCTTGTCCTCACGAACGCTTCCCTTATCGGAGCTTTCATTTATGTCATCGTCACCGATTATTTCGCCGTCGCTGTCATTGCCGACATTTACAACAATTTTCTCCGCCGTTGATTTTGAGTATTTTTTGGTGTAAACCTTAATAGTTGCGCTGCCGTTTGCTTTGCCCTTTATAGTAAGCTTTATGGTGTTTCCGTCCCATTTTCCGAACGAAGCGGAGCATACGTCCTTGTTGCTGTTGCTGACCGCAATTTCCTTTGAGCCGCTTACTTTAAGGGTTATTGTTTTGGACTTGCCCTTGCTTACGGTAACCTTTTCCGCGCTTGGAGTGATAAAGGATTTTTTTACCGTAACCGCACATTTCAGAGTAGTGCTTCCGACCTTTGCGGAAATCGTTGCCGTGCCTGTTTTCTTGCCCGTTATCTTTGCGGAAGCTCCGTCCGCCTTGACCGCCGCAACGCTGTCATCGGAGGAAGACCACTTGACGTTGGAGCTTCCCGTTACCTTGACCGTTACCGAATACCCGATAGGGACGTTTGCGCTTGTCTTGCTGATCTGAAGATCTGCCGCGGAAGCTTTTACCGCAGCCGACGGTACGATGACCGCTATCATCAGTATCGTGCAAATTACTGTTCTTAAAAGATTTTTCATGTTTTATTCCCCTTTGCATATGCAAATTTATACCGTGCAGCTTCCTGCACGGTATTTTTAAATTTTTAAACTTTACCAAAATTTATGTAGCTTATATTCTCGGCTTTTCGGTAAGCGCGCTTGCGCTTTCTCCCTTGATCTCTTCAAGACAGTCCTTGAACGCTTTAAGTATCTTCGGGTTGAATGTACCGCATTCGCCGTTGAATATCATGTTTATAGCAGTTTCGGTGTCAAACGCCTTTTTGTAAACTCTCGGAGAGATAAGCGCGTCGTAAACGTCCGCCACTGCAACGACCTGCGACCATATGGAGATCTCATCGCCGCTGAGCTTGTCTGGGTAACCTCTTCCGTCCCAGCGCTCATGGTGGTGACGGCATATGTCGTAGCAGTAATCGTAAATATCCTGATCCATCATTCCTCTCGGCATACTTTCGAGAATATCGCAGCCCTTGACGGTGTGGAGCTTCATTATATCAAACTCTTCGTTGGTGAGCCTGCCGGGCTTGTTGAGTATACCGTCGGGAATGGAAATCTTGCCGACGTCGTGGAGAATAGACGCCATGGCGATCTTGTCTATTTCCTGCTTGGACATATGATGCTCGGGGTACATATCGCTGACGTTCGTCATGATTATCTTTGTAATGCCGCTTATGCGCTTTACGTGTTCGCCCGATTCGCAGTCGCGGAATTCGATTACAGACGCAAGGGTCTCTATCATAGAACGGTTCATTTTATTGAAACGCTTTATCTGGTCGTCGATAATGCTTTCCATTTCGTTCCTGTTTCTGTACAGCTCAATAATGTTTGCAACACGGTTCTGGAAGAAATTCTTTGTAAAAGGCTTTGAAATAATATCAACAGCGCCCAGATCGTAAGCCGTCGCCAAGGTCTGATCGTTGTTTGAGGCGGTAACGATAAAAACAGGAATATGAAGTATATCGCCCGTCTCGTGCATTTTTTTCAGAACCTCGATACCGTCCATTTCTGGCATCATCAGGTCAAGCAGAACAGCGTTGATCTCGGGGTGGCTTTTCAGCATTTCAACCACTTCAATACCGTTGCCCGCTTCGAGGATATTATATTTTTTCCTGAAGTACTCCGCCAATATCTCCCTGTTCATTTCCATATCGTCAGCTATCAAAATTGTGTCCTTGGAATTTGCCTTAACGTTGTCAACCGTCAAATTCGTATCCATAAAATTGACACCTCCGTGCTTTATTTTTCGGCAGAAAACTATGCCGTTACTGATACTTTTCAATGCAGGCGATTATCTGCTCCTGTACGGGAAGAATATCGTCCAGAATTTTTCTCGCCTTTTCGGGATTGTCAGCCCTTAACTCGTCTACTATTTCGGTGTAGCCCTTGTAAAGAGGCGTGACCGAAAGATTTCCCGTAACGCCTTTAAGGGCGTGAGCGTTTTCAAGAGCCGCCTTGTAGTCTCCCGCTTCAAAACAGGGGAGGACCTGAACGTCTTTTACAGCTGTTGTAAGCTTATTAAGCATTTTTTCATAAAGCGCGCCGTTGCCCATAAATCTGTCAAGAGCCTCTTCAATGTCAACTCCAAGAGCTTTCAGATCATCAATCTTACTCATTTTTCTCACTTTGTTCCTTTCCGTTTTGAATATTATATATTTTTTAGAAACGATTTTGCAGAAAACCTTAAAAACGTTTTCAAAAATAAAAAATTTGTCGCCTGAATAAAGTTACAGCTATATATAATTATAACATATTTTTTAAAAAAGTCAATGCATTTTTGTGAAAAAATCAACTGTGTTTCTTATTTTGAGGATTGCTCGTCAATGTATTTTTTCAAAAGCTTTATGACCTCGCGGACGTCAATGGGTTTCGGTATATGAGCGTTCATGCCGTGGGCAATGCATTTCTGTTTATCCTCGGAAAAAGCGTCCGCCGTCATTGCGATTATCGGAATGTTTGCGTCCGCCCTGTCAAGAGCGCGGATAGCGTCCGCAGCCTCGTAGCCGTTCATCACAGGCATACGCAAGTCCATAAGTATCGCGTCGTAGTGACCCACAGCCGACTGCTCAAATTTTTCAACGCAGACCCTGCCGTTTTCCGCATGGTCGAGAATAAGTCCCTGACTTGAAAGAAGCTCGTTTGCGATCTCCCAGTTAAGGTCGTTGTCCTCCGAAAGAAGAATATGCCTGCCCTCCAGCTCGAAAACCTCTTCCTCTGTCTTTGCGGTATTTTCAATTTCATCTCCTGTCACAAGCTGTTTAAGACCGTAATAAAGCGTGGATTTGAACAGCGGCTTTGCGATAAAGCCCGAAATTCCCGCCGCCCGCGCTTCCTCCTCTATCTCGTTCCAGTCGTATGCCGAAATGAGAAGTATGGGCATATCCGTGTGCTTTCTTATCTCACGGGCGGTCTCTATGCCGTCCATTCCGGGAAGCCGCCAGTCAAGAAGTATAACGTCGTAATCCCTGCTTGCCGTGTGGCGTTTTGAAACCATTTCCACAGCGGATTCGCCGTCCAGAGTCCACTCCGCTTCGATCCCCACAGATCTAAGGGAATTCACCGCGCTTTCGCAAAGCATTTCGTCGTCGTCAACAACAAGCATATTCCAGCCCGGAAGTATCATATCCTCTTCCCGTTCCTCGGCTTTTTCAAGGTCGAGAGCAACATGGAATTCCGTACCCTTGCCCTGTTCGCTTTCAACCTCTATAACGCCGTGCATAGCGTCCACAATGTATTTTGTGATAGCCATGCCGAGACCCGTTCCCTCGGTCTTGTGTACTCTCTTCGAGTCCTCTCTCGCAAAGGACTCAAACACTACCTTCTTGAACTCCTCGGACATACCTATGCCCGTGTCCTTGACAATAATATTTACCCTTGTGTAATTCTCTCCAATGGGGGAAGCCTCTTCATTCAGAGAAAGCTCTATCTTTCCACCCTCGGGAGTAAACTTTACCGCGTTTGAAAGCAGATTAAGCAGTACCTGATTGAACCGCACGCTGTCGCAGTAAACCTCCTCAGCTTCAATTCCGCTTATGAATACGTCAAATTCCTGCTTTTTCGCTTTCACCTGGGGCTGAACAATGTTTACAATGCTCTCAATTATTTCTCTTAGAGAGATCTGCTCCATGTTCAGCGTAAGCTTTCCGCTCTCTAT
>JAAVHM010000164.1 GCA_014799675.1 Ruminococcus sp.
AATGTGACTAATTAGCCTTGTGTTTTTCACAAGGTTTTTTTAGTATTAGAGAATGTAAAATTATATCGGAAGTAATCGTAAATTCGACTTTTTCCTGTCATTTGTTTTTATAAAAACACTTGACAAAATCAAAAATATCGGATATAATATATGTAGCAGCAGGGAAACCTGTTGAGCAGGCGGCAAGAGCTGCCGGGCGGGCAACGATACGAAAGTTGGAGTGCTTTGCTAAGTGATGAAGTCCTGTGTTTGGTCAGGGGGGTGCAGGATGGAGCTTATAATGAGGTTGCAATTGAGCCAACGCCTGAATAGGTTATTTATAACTGAAAAGAAAAGTTGCAGAGCCTTGATTTTTTTCAAGGCTCTTTTATTTTTATAAAAGCACTTGACAAAACAATACACATGGATTATAATAAGCGTAAAGATGTTTGATTGCTCATCTATCGTGAGTGCTTCGCAGCTCGTAAAATGGCGAACTTTTTATCGTAAGTGCTTCGCAGCTTGTAAAAATGGCGAACTAAAAAGCAATCATTTATGGGCAAGGTTTCTTGTCCATTTTTTATTAGGAAAAGAAATATGAACATAACGTTTATCCGATATTTTAGCTATAAATACAAAAAAGCAGATGTGCTCGCGAACATAGGGGTCCAATTCCCCAAGTCCATATGCGATACAGTGGTCTGCTTTAATGATATTATAGCATATTTTAAGGAAAATGTCAAGTAAATGACTAAAATTATATCAATCAATAAAGAAAAAGCTAATAAAATGCTTCATTCCATAGGGGGCGATTTCCCCGAGGAGAACACATTTATTAGCTTTAATAATATTATAGCATAATCTTTAGAAAATGTCAAGCTGTAAAATATAAAAATAGAACCACTTAGGCACATAGAGTTCACGGAAAACCGCTAGCTCGCTCAGTCCTAAGTGGCTCTTTAGAACCATTCAAGCGCGCAGCGTTCGCCGATAAACGGTTAGCACTTTCAGTCTTGAATGGCTCTGATGTAAGTATATCAGATTTATTCCAACTTGTCAAGAGCTTTGTAAATATAGTATTGACAAAATTAAAAATATCGGATATAATAATTACAGAACGGCTATAAGCTGCTAACGTGAGGTTGACACGATAAAAATCCGATAGTCAAGCCGTACTTGTGGGACGGCATAGTTGGCAGGCAACAGAAAAACCTGATATTCAAACCGTACTTGTGGGACGGCATAGTTGGCGGACAACAGAAAAATCAATCGCTAAAGGGAGATGACTTTCGCTACGGCAAAGCTTCTCCCTTTTAAATTTTAATTGGAAGAATTTTTGCGTATAAATTAATAAAGAATATTGACAAAATCGAAAATATCGTATATAATATAATTACCGAAAGGTAGCAGGCTACAAGATAGTTCTGTTAAGCTTAGAAACATTATGCTAGGTCAAGATAGTGTATGTGGAGCTTCATATTAGGGTTGTATATGCGTCCTCCGCTTGACTAGATGTAAACATTGAAAGAAAATATTCATAGGGGCAACTCTTTTGAGTTGTCCCTTTATCTTTATAAAAACACTTGACAAAATTGAAAATATCGGATATAATATATGTAGCAGCAGGGAAATCTGTTGAGCAGGTGACAAGAGTTGCCGGACACCCCGACGAAACTTAACAGTCGTGGCGGGTTGTCAAGTGATGAAGTACGTATTTATTCGGGTGAGTACGTTATGGAGCTTATTTTGAAGGTTGCATATCAGCCTTGACCCGAATAGATTATTTGTCGAAAAGAAAATGTGACTAATTAGCCTTGTGTGTTTCACAAGGCTTTTTTAGTGTTAGAGAATAGGAAATTATGTCAGAAGTAATCATAAATGCGTTTTTTCTTGTCATTTTATTTTTATAAAATTACTTGACAAAATCAAAGATATTGTATATAATATAGATGAATGATGTTATTGCTCATCTTGTGAGCGTTCCGCTGCTCTCATTAAAAACGCGGCTTATTTCTGTGAGCGTTCCGCTGCTCCCACTAAAAATGCGGCTTATTTCTGTGAGCGTTCCGCTGCTCTCATTAAAAATGGCGGCTTAAAAGCAATGTTGTTGAATGGAGATAAGATTTTCTTATCTCCATTAACTTTAGGAGGAATTACGTGGATATTCGATTTTACTACGTTGATAGAGAATATGTTGACTACTTGAAAAATTATGAAATTGAACATAGAGGATATACTTGTGTTCCGAATGTTGAGTATGCAAATAGGAGTAAGTTTGTTTATGGAGCTGTTCTTAACATTAATGACATTAATTATTTTGTTCCTGTTTCGTCAAAAATAAAAAAAGACCAATACACTATGCTTATTCAGACAAAAGATAAGAAAAATCCGATTAAAGGGTCTTTAAGATTTAAATATATGATTCCGATACCAAATAAATGTTTAATAAAATTGGATATTAAATCTATGATTGAAACAGAACGGCAAAGGTTAGTGTTAAATGAATTGGCGGCTTGCAGAAAAAACAGAGATAGAATTTTTGCATTGGCAAAAAAAACATATGATAATGTTAATAATTTTTCTGCAGAAGCTTTGAAAAAAAATTCTTGCGATTTCAAGCTTTTGGAGCAAGCATACATAGAATATTGCATAGAAAATAAATTAGAATATTGAAATATCTAAATAAATATTTGACCGCATTTTTGACCGCACTTTTTTCTGTAAGCATAATAAAATGAGTTTGTATACAAATAAAAAAATCCTTTTAAATAAAGGATTTGAGAGATTAATTATAAATGAATTTTATTAAAAAAAGCGCAGAATACTTGTTCAATTCCCGTACGGGTCACCATTTAATTTATCAGCAAACCACGAAAATACCGTGATTTGCTGATTTTTATTTTACCTGAAAAACAGCCGTTGGGACTTATATGGGACTTATCGTATCTTACCGCAGCTTACCCTGTCTTGTGGTGAATAATGTTCCTGTGCGGAATATCGTTGTCAATGTCAATACATTTTGTGTGGTTGGTGAAGCTTAAAGCATTGGCAACAGCGTCGCAAGCTTTGACTTGATTCTCGCGGAACATATGGCTATATAAATTTAAAGTCGTCGAAACCTGCGAATGCCCTAAAATCCCCGAAACAGTGGTAGGATCAATTCCCGCGCCGATTAAAAGACTGGTATGTAAGTGTCGGAATTGATGTATTCCATAAAAAGGAAAATCATTCTTTTCACAAAATTCTTTCAACCAACCGTACGGCGTTTGCGGATTCATAGGGTCGCCGTTCCACTTAACAAAAAGCCTGTCAGTATTGTGCCATTTGTCGCCAATTTTCAAACGTTCTTCGTCCTGTTCTGCTTTGTAAATCATCAATATACCGATAATTTCCATAGGCACTTTTATGAAACGTACAGAGCTTTCAGTTTTCGTGGTATCGGTATAAATACCTTTTGCTTTGGTGTAATTTGAGGTACGCTGAACATGAATCACACCTGTCTGAAAATCAATGTCTTTCCACTCAAGACCAAGCATTTCACCTCTGCGCAAGCCGCTGTAAATATCTAAAGTAAAAAACGCACGATATTTAAGCGGAGCATTTTGTAACAGCTTGAAAAATTCTTCCGTCTGCTCAATCGTAAGAATTTGTCGTTCCTTTTTACTGCCTTTTGGAATTGTTACCCGCCGACAAGGATTATCTGTCAGCATATCCATTTTTATAGCGAAATCAATCACCGTCGAAATAAACGATAAGTAATGCACCATAGTCTTTCTTGACAACGCTTTTCCCGTATTCTCATTCACACCGTCTTTCGAAAGACTGTTTATAAACTTCTGAATTTCACGGGTAGTAAGCTTATCTAAACGGATATGTCCGATTGCGGCGTATACTCGCTTTGTAAGCTGCCGTTGACGTGTAAACGTCGTACTCTTTAAATTAAGCTTTGCATAATCTTCAAACCATTCCTCGGCAAAGGTTTCAAATTTTACCGCCGAAACAATTTGACCTCGTTTGCAATCTTCTTCAAAAAGCACAGCCTGCCGCTGAAGCTCTTTTTCTATTTGCTTTTCCGTCATTCCCTCCGTGGGAGTCCAAGTCATTTTTTGTGTCACCTGTTTTCCGTCAGCTTTGTATCCGCAGGATACTTTAATGCGGTATGAATTACCGCGCTTCTCAATTGATGCCATATGGCAAACCTCCTTCAAGTTACCATTGGCATATTTCTGCACTTTCATTATACTACTTTTGCGATTTAAAGTCAAGAATTTTTTAGAAATATTTGCAGAAATACGCCATCTGTTATCTTAATTTTTTGTGTGTAATATTTTTCTTACGTTCATCCTTGTGCTTCTTTTCTGCAATGAGATTAGAAATGTAGTCCCCCTCCGAAATCTTTCTGTAAGTCTCGGCAATATTTGCGTAAACATCATAAAACTTCCTACAGTCGTTCATCTGCTCGGTGAGACGGTCAACCTTTTCAGAAGTATCTTTACGAAGCTTTCCAACACGCTGCAATCCGTCACGGTTAAGTATGTTACAACGTTCCGTAACAGTTTTGCACATCTGAAATTGTAGTTGCTCGGCAGAAGATAATTCAGCTTTCTCCAACAAATCAAAATACCTATTGACCTGTTTTTCAACTGCTTCAAATTGAGATAACTTTTCCGACAGCTTGTTGACTTCCTGCCTTGCACTTTCGTATTCGGCAGTAAGCTTTTCAATTTTACTCTCCAATTCGCCGATTGAGCAAATATTGTCCCGATTGATAACAGCAAGCTGCGCCGACAAAGTATATACATCAAAATCATTCTGCAAAATATACGGCTGATTTTTGAAATACTTCCTCGGAATTTTCTCGTTTTTCTTTACAAGCTCGCTAACTTGATAGATACGTTCATAAAAAATCCTGTTGAAATTGTTGACCTTGTTATCATTGGACTGTTGATTTTCGTCAAGAGCGATTTGAATTCGTTCGCACAAAATATCCTCGGAATAGAAATCTCCTAAAGTTTTCAGACGGACAAAACGTTTTTGTTCGGGAGCTTTTACGGAAATGTACTTTCCCCTCTTGACAGAAAAACCTTGTTCCTCCAGTTCACAAAGCAGCTCGTCAAGATTTTTGACAGAACCAAGCAAGCCGTCAATCGCAATCCTGATTTTCTCTTTCCACGAAGTTCCTCGCTTTTTATTTTCCCACTCATTGTACTTCATTGTCCTGCCTTTACCTTTCGATTTATCATAAGGCTGAACACCAAACGCAAGGCACACCCTGTCTGAATATTCCTTAATCCTGTCAAGAGATTTTTTGTTAGCGTAAAACTTCTGACCGTCAATTCCGTAAGAATTCAGAATGTAATGATTATGAATATGGGACTTGTCGCAATGCGTTGCAATTACAATCTGACAATTCTCTCCGAAAGTTTTCAGAGCAAAATCCTTCGCAATTTTGTGGGCAAGCTCTGGAGGTATGTTGTCTTTCGGGTCAAAGCTTTGAATGTAATGAATAGCTTTCACCCAACCTTTTCCCGTCAACGGCGGAGGCTCGTTGTACTTTCGGCAGGAGTAATGTTCATAAATCATCTTCATATTGAGGTAAGCGTCCTCGGCATTTGTCAGACAATTCAGCGAAGCCGTGTACAAAGTGTTCTCCGTCTTTTCGGGATTTAAAATATATGCTAAGCTGCTTTTGACATCAGCGTGGACACATACAGATTTAATATATGGCATAGTCCTTCCTGAATTTCCTTTAGTTTTCCAACGTCGTCTGCGTAAATCGAATTGATTTCATTTGCCTTTTTAGCGATCTGATTGATGTTGTTACCCATAATCCGCATAGCGTTTATGACAGGAGTAACGCCCTCCATTTCCAAATGAACAACCTTTCCGTCAAGTGACATTCGTCGAATATATTCACTCGTCTGCATAGAAACTTTGGCGGCGGCTTTCTCAATCTGCTTCCATTCTGACAAGCTGTAAATTATTTCCTTGCGTTTAACTTCTTTGAATTTTCTCAATAAAAATTCCTCCTTTTCAAAATTAGCGGTCTTAGGCGCAGCCTAAAAAATATTCGGAAGCGTTTTCAAATTTTAATTTCAAAACTTGTCGGTAAAGGCATATGCACTTTACCGAGTGAAAGTATACGGATACTTTCTATGGCTTGCGAACCTATGAAAAAACCAAAGTATACGTACACCAAATTTCACCCGATTTTTCATTTTGAACGTTAGCCCCTCAACTTTTTTGAATTTTCCCAAATTCAAAATGGTGGGTACAATGATTTTGGCAGGACAGATTTTCAAATCTGAAACCGTTCAAAGCCAAAAGTTCATTATGCTGCACTACTTAAATATTTCAACAGAGCGGACTTGCTTATGAGAATTTTCCCACTCTTGCCCTTGCCCGTTCTTATGTATGGTATCAATCCCTGTGCAACCCATTGCCGAACAGTATGTTCAGAAAGTCCGCTGATGACTTGCGAACATTCCTTAACAGTCAGCATTTCAATGGTCTGCTTTGGAACATCAAAAACCTGCGGCTTTGGATTTTCCTCGTCCACAACGATTGATTTTTCGAGCAGAGCGATCATCTCTGCGATAAGATTGTTTTTCTGTTTAATTGTCATTCAAGCTCTCCTTTGATTTTATATATTTGAAAATGCCGCGGCGAAAAAACAACAAGCAAGGCGGCGAACATTGCCTACTGCATTTGTCGGCATTATTATAACTTAATTGGTTTGATTTTCCAACTTCATAAAGGTAGTAAACATTGCTTATATCCTTTCAGCATTAGAAAGGTATTCCATGTAAAAATTCACTTGAAATGATTACTTGTTTACAATTATGTCATTGATTTTGATTTTGCAATGTGTTATACTGAT
>JAAVHM010000165.1 GCA_014799675.1 Ruminococcus sp.
AAGTAGGGGGTACGGGGGCAGAAACCTCAAAGAGGGAGGGGGAATGCCGATTTTTGTTGGGTTTATTTGTCCCCCTCCCTCTTTGTGGTGTCTGACCCCCGCTTCTGTGAACGACTAACAGTCTATAACCTTGATACTAAAATTCAAAAGCAAACAAACAAGTCCAAATCAAACAATGTGAACAAGGAACAAATTTCCCGAAATTCAAAAACCAAACAACAAAAAAGGAAAAATATAACAAGCCAAACAGCCCAAATGCAAAAATTTACCAAAACAACCCCCGCACACAAAAAAAAGATACCAATTAATTGTTTATTATAACGATTGACATATCTGCAAAAAAGGTGTATTATTATAAGGAATAGGTATCTCATGACGGCTCTTCCGCAGGGGAGCTTCAGTTCGTAGTATTTCTGCGGAGAATGGATCTGAAAAAATGTACTTCGGCAGCGTTAAGTTCTTTAAGCACCTTATATATACCGTTTTCTTCGGCTGGCTCGCTATCGCCACGTTTCTTGCTGTCTTTTTCGGCGTGAAATACGGGCTGGAAGCCAAGAAAAATGCCGAGATCGCTACTGCCGCAAACGCAGAGCTTGATAATATAAATATCCCCGACGGAACTACTGTAGAACAGCTTTTCCTGATAATGACAGCCAAAGGTTACTCGTCACAGGAAATTCTTGACATAATAAGCAGCACAGACCCGCAAACTCTGGAAGACTATATCGTAGCATACGCAGAGGAAAACCCGGGTCTTTTCGGCGAAATGATAAGCGCGGGAGCTTCCGTGGAGGACACTTCGGCAGAATACACAAAGCTGTACCCCGACCTTTACGCGGACGATCCCCCTGCCGAATTCAAGGAGGACGACGGCACGATATACCTCACTTTTGACGACGGTCCGTCGGCGAATTTGAGCGATATATTGTACATATTGAACAAATATGACATAAAGGCGACATTTTTCTTCTGCGGCGGCGAGGACGAAATTTCCGGGGAGCGCATGAAAGCGGTCGCCGATGCGGGGCATACTATTGGAATACATTCCATTTCTCACGATTACGAAAAAATTTACGAGAGCGTCGAAAGCTATCTTGCTGATTTTTACGATACGTACAAAAACGTTTACGAGGCTACGGGGGTAAAGCCGCAGATATTCCGTTTCCCCGGCGGCTCTATAAACAATTACAACAGGCTGACCTATAAGCAGATAATCGCCGAAATGACAAGGCGGGGATTTGTTTACTACGACTGGAACGTAAGCGGCGAGGACGCTGTGCATGACGCGGACTGGACGAGCATTTACAACAACGTGCTGACGGGTATAGAAAATAACACCTCCGACAAAGCCATAGTCCTGCTCCACGAAAAGCAGCAGACGGTCTATGTTCTGGAGGACGTTATCGACAAGCTCATTGCTGACGGCTATCATTTTGGGCAGCTTGACAACACCGTCAAGCCAATAAATTTTTCATACAGAGATTAAAAGTAGAACAAAAACAAAAAAACACAGATAGGAGAGAAAAAAATGAGCCTTAAAGACAATTTTAACCAGGCGGTAAAAGAAATTCTGAGAAAGGACGGTCTTGTGGGAGACGACCTTTCAAAGGAGTCAAAGAAAAAATCGGAGCTGGACAGATATATTGACGCTCCCCCCCAGCCCGAGCCTTTGCAGGAAGCGGACTATAACGCGAACTCGGATTTCCCCGAGCCTGATATAGCTCCCGAGGCTTCCGCCGCGCCTCCTCCCGCAAGTCCTTATGTCGGCGGACAGAACGTTTCACAGTTCGGGTCGCGTCCCGCGGCAGACCCCTTTGGCGGAAATCAGCAGCAAAATCAGGGCTTCCCCAATCAAGGGTACAGTCAGCAGCAGGGCTACGGCGCGCCCAATCAGGGTTACGCTCAAAATCAAGGGTTTGCAAACCAGGGCTACGGTCAGCAGAACCAAGGGTACAACCAGCCCAATCAGGGCTTTGCGAACCAAGGCTACGGCGCTCCCAATAATAATATGAATATAGGACAGCCCCAGCAGCAGGGCGGCTTCGGTCAGCAGAGCCAGGGCTTCGGCGGTTCTCCCTCAGGCTTTGGCGGAAATCAGGGTTACGGCGGAGGAAACGTTCCACCCGCGCCTCCCTCATACGGCGGAAACGAGGATTCCCCCTACTATGAAACAGAGGAAACAACGGTCATTTCCCGAAATACTATTATTAACGGAAATATACGCTCCTTTGCAAACGTTACCATTGACGGAAGCGTTAAGGGCGACGTGAGAATTACAAAAAATATAAACGTTGCGGGCAAGGTCGTAGGCGACGTTGAGTGCAACGACACCATAATGACGGGAGCTTCCATGCAGGGCAACCTTGCTTCAAAGGGCAGGGTGCAGATGGACAGGGACACCATTATTCTCGGCGATATCGCGGCGCAGTATCTTGACCTTAACGGCAAGATAAAGGGCAACGTTGACATTGGCGGGAAAGCCGAATTCAAGACGGACGCTATTGTTATGGGCAACATTACGGCTTCCACGATAACTGTTCTTGACGGCGCGACAATTCAGGGTTATGTAAACACGACTTTCCTCCAGGAAAGCTCTTCAAACATCTTCCCCGAGGCTATTGCTGTTACGGAATAGCGGAGCGCGGAGTCCGTGCAGCCTTGTTCTGCCCCAAAGCAGGATATGCAAATATTTACTTTGTCAAGCCCCTATCAAGGGGAGGGTGCGTAAATTTGAACGGCGGGGTCAGTTAATATTTTGACAAAAGGACATTGCAAACAGAATTATCGTTATGTTATTTTCAATTACAACAATCAATAAAATTATCTTTACAAACCTCCGAACAATACACGTAAAGGCATAATGAACGGTTTTAATATATTCCAGCCTCTTGCCTCTTGCTTCTTAAGCCGGAGTTGTTAAGTTAATTTTATGTTTTGCTCTAATTCGGACAGGAGTGTGCGTTATGATTATCAAGGGAACTGATATAAACGCCTTTGGGGCAATAGGCTTTGCTCCGAAAAAGAAAGGCAATGTTTTTTCCGCGGCTGAAAATTCTTTCGCAAGGCGGTTCGATACACTTGAATTAAGCGGTTTTTATAAAAATCCGCAAGGCGGAGAAAAGATTTCCGACATGAGAAAAATGCTGTCCGAAACCGAAAACAGGGACAGCGACAAGCTTATTGCGGACGGAGCTGCGAGCTTTGCATATTTGGATATTGTTTTGGCAAGCGAAACAGCGCACGCGATGGGAAATGTTGTCAGGTACAATTGTTTGACCGAGGAGAGATCATATTATCAGGGCTTGCTGGATGGCAGAACCGACGGCACCCCTGAAAAAAATTATAAATATATTCGCCCCGAAAACGGCGATGTTGACCGTGAACTGGTCAAGCAGGCTCTTGCCGACGTGCAGAGCAGAATTGACGCTCTTATAAACGCCGAATATAAATGCAAGACAAATTTTGAAACGTACAACAGGTGTGCAAACAGGTTTGCAAAAGCATTCGGGATAGACAGCAGCGAGCTTGTTCTGGACGAGGACAGCTATGACAAGCTGTTCGGAAAAATTGAAGCGGACGAAGAAACTTATCTTCGGAAATGGACGGAACGGGCGGCAAGCCTGCGGGATCACCACCATGCTTTGTCAAAGCTTAGGGACAAGGCAATTGAAAAAATGAAACCCCAATATGCCGAGGCTGTGAGAAAGGCGACGGCTGCGTCCTATGGAAATTCATTTAACGATATTTTAAGCTTTATCGCAAAGCTTGATTTGACGGAAACGGAAAGCGAAGAGCTTTTGGAAAGCTTTCAGAAATGAGCTGCCATTGATTAGGAGGTTTGACCTGTTATGCCCGAAAATGAAAACAGCGGAAACTACATACCCCGTTTTGAACGGGACTTAATGAAAGCGGGCGGAGACCTTTCCGCCCTCGCGGAACAGAAAAAGGCGGAGGAAGAGCAGGCAAACGGCTATGCTCATACAGAGCAGGCTCTCGCAGAGCAAGCTGCCGAGGAGGAAGCTGTTCCTGTCGTGGAAACGATTACGGAGGAAGAACTGCCCGATATTGAGTTTGTTTACGGCGACGACGATTACGACAGCAGCAAGCCTTTGGAGGAAGTTGCCGCGAATGTTGTCCTTGACGACATGACAAGCGGCGTTAAGCTTGAAGAAATGCGGACGGACAAAAGCTCTCTTGCGGCTTCCCTTAAGCATCAGATGATTGCGGACGACCTTGCTATGGAGATAGCGGCGGCAAAGCTGGAGGAGATGTCCACCGAGTACGGTAACGACAACATTCGGCAGGACGATATTTTGTCCAAGGACTACCTTGACAAGAACGAGAGGGACGTTCTGAAAAACCGCATGATGGAGGAGCTTTCCGCAAAGCCCCAGGGCTTCAATCAGAAAAAGAGCATGGAAATGGCGAAAAAGCTCATGGCGGAGCAAAAGGCAAAGGAAGCCAAAAAGGGCTTTGTTATGCTGATACTGGTCGCGATCGTGGGACTTATTTCGGCGGGACTTGCCTACTATCTTGATATGAATGCAGACGGCACAAAGCCGTACATGGATTACATACCTGTAGCGGGAGTGGCATTCTCGCTGTTTATGCTTGTTCGCTCGCGTTTCAGCAGGGCGCTGTCGGTGCTTTATTTTGCGGTGCAGACGGCGGCTTTGATGTACGGACTGATAGCATACACGCTTTCCCCCGACAGCTTTTCAAACGACGGCTATGTTTTAAAGCTTGCGCTTTTTGTACTGGCGATAGGGTGCAGCGCGTTTGTTGGGGTAAAGATAGTCACGGGGAAAAAGATAAGTATTTATTACAATCACAGGAAATAAAATTCGGCGTATGTCTTTTGAAAATGGCATACGCTTTATTTTTTATACACTTTTATAAATTATAATTTCGCGGGGTAATTTGTTTTGTCTGTGCGGTTTGTTTGTCTTTGAATTTTAGATGCAAGGTTAGGAATTTGTTCGTCGTTCACAGGGGTGCGAGAGAGACAACCAAAGAGGGGAGGGGGAGCGCTCATGGAATTCGTTGGACGCGCGCCGCCTCCCCCTCCCCTCTTAGGTTTTCTCTCTCTCGCTCTCACTTTCCTTACGCCCTACCCTCTCCGGCTACGCTACTGCAAAGGTAGATTGGTTTGCAACAAAATTTTAAATACGGTCGATTTC
>JAAVHM010000166.1 GCA_014799675.1 Ruminococcus sp.
AAGATGATGGCAACCTACAACAGCGGTATGGAGGAAGCTGCTCCCGCGCCTGAGCCTGCTCCCGCGGCTTCGTCAGGCGGCGGAACGATGTCACAGGATGAGATCGAAAAGCTTATGGGAGGCGGAGCTTCCGCGGCTGCACCTCAGCCGGCTGCTCAACAGATGCCGCAGGCAGCGCCTATGCAGGGAATGCCCATGCAGGGTATGCCTCAGCAGGGCATGGCAATGCCCCAGATGCCATACGGCGGTCAGCCTATGGCTTACCCCGACCCGAATATGGCGGGTATGTACGGAATGTATCCGCAGCAGGGTTATCCGATGCCGCCTATGAATATCCAGCCGATACAGCTTCAGAGCTTCGGCAATTATCAGAATGCTTCCCTTACACAGGAGCAGAACGACAATCTCAAGCTTCTTATGGGTGTACCTCTCAATGTTACCGTTGAGATAGGCTCCTGCGTGAGAAAGGTCAAGGAAATACTTGAATTTACGCAGGGTACAATTATAGAGCTTGAACGTCAGGCAGGCGCGCCTGTTGATATAATCGTAAACGGCAACCTCGTTGCCAAGGGTGACGTTGTTGTTATAGATGATAACTTTGCGGTAAGAATTACCGAAATTATCAAATCGAAATTCCTTGATTCCCTCGGAGGAAAGGATTGATCGAAAGGTTTATAAAAAACGAAAAATCTCCGAAAGCGATGCCGCCCGTCGCTTTCGTGTTAAAACAATATCTTCCGAGGCGGAGAAACGGAGTTTACTATGGATAAGAAAATTTTGCTTGTTGACGACGCGGCTTTCATGCGAATGATGATAAAGGACGCGCTCACAAAGAACGGATACACCAATATTCTTGAAGCTGCTGACGGTGAGATCGCCTGCGCTACATATGCTGCCGAGAAGCCCGACCTTGTTATCATGGACATCACAATGCCCAACAAGACAGGTATCGAGGCTTTGAGAGACATCAAGGCTGCCGACCCTGCCGCAAAGATCGTTATGTGTTCCGCTATGGGTCAGGAGGCTATGGTTGTTGACGCTATCAAGCTCGGTGCTCTTGACTTTATCGTTAAGCCCTTTAAGCCAGACAGAATTCTTCAGACTGTTCAGAAGGTTCTCGGCTGATAATGTTCAGCGAGGTTTTTACCGTTATATGCGCCCTGCTGGGAATTATCGGACTGATGTTCCTTGCGTTTTACGCGGCAAGGTGGCTGAACAAGCATTTCAACGGCGGCTTCGGCGGAAGCCGCAGAATGATAAAAATTATAGAATGTACCGGTGTGGCTCCCGATAAGCAGCTTATGATCGTTGAGGTCGGAAACAAGTGTATGCTTATCGGCGTTACCCCAAATTCTGTAAATAAGATCTGCGATCTGGACAGGGAGGACGTCGAGCTTTACGAAAGCGGCGATACAGTGCCTGCCGTTCCCGCAGGATCGGGCTTTATGCAGAACCTCAAGAGGGCTTTTGCGGAAAGAAATAAAGAGAATACCCAAAATAAAGAGGACGGACGGAATGAAAAGGATGATTTTTAAAAAAATTGCCGCGGCTTTTATTTGCGGTACCGTCATGGCGGTTTCATTTCCGGGTCTGACTGCCTTTGCTGCGGCAAACCCCGAGCAGGGCGTTACCGGGATAGTCACTACTATCCCCAATGTGGAAACTTCCGTACCTCAGACGACCCAGACCCAGTACGGGACTGCTCCTGTTCAGACGGACGCAAACGGCTTGCCTGCGGAGACAACGGTTGTTACAACGGTGCCTTATGACGGTCCCGAAATTGACGACCCGGAGGAAGCAGACAACCTGCTTGACCTGCTGAACTTAAATCAAAGCTCCACCACTATCGACCTTATTTTGCTGATAACTATACTGTCGCTTGCGCCGTCGATACTGGTGATGTTTACCTGCTTTACAAGGATAATAATTTCATTCTCACTTTTAAGGAACGCCATGGGCGTCCAGCAAACTCCGCCCAATCAGGTCATGATAGGGCTTGCGCTGTTTCTGACGCTGTTTATAATGTCGCCTGTTGTCGGCGAGATGAACGAAGTGGCATACGTCCCCTATAAAAACGGAGAATATACCTCTGTAGAAGCGGTACAGGCGGCTTCCGCCCCCTTAAAGAAATGGATGCTCGCCAACACAAGCAATGATTCAATGGACTTTTTCCTCGGTCTTACCGGCACGGAAATCACTGCCGAGACGGAGGAGGAATTTATCGAGGAGGTCAGCTTTACGCTGGTCGTCCCCGCATTTATATTAAGTGAGATCAAGATCGGATTTGAGATAGGCTTTTTGCTGTACATTCCGTTTTTGATAATAGATATTGTAGTTTCAACGCTGCTTATGTCAATGGGTATGATGATGCTGCCGCCGACCACCATTTCGGTGCCGTTCAAGCTGCTGCTGTTTATACTCTGCGACGGCTGGACGCTGCTTATAGGTTCGCTTGTCAGCGGCTTTCATATGTATACTTAGCTTTGTTAAAAAAAGCCAAGTTAAGCGGCTTTTCGGGAAAGGAAAATTACGGCTATGTCGGAAGCAATGGTTCTGGATATTTTCAGAGAAGCTCTTATACTTTCAATAAAGCTTGCGGGACCGCTTCTGCTTATAAGCATGATCGTGGGACTTGTTATCGCCATACTTCAGGCGGCAACGCAGGTTCACGAGCAGACCCTTACCTTTGTGCCAAAGGCGCTGACTATTGTCGTACTTCTGCTGCTTATGGCGCCGATGATGATGAACTGGTGCAGTGAGTTTGTTACACACATCTTTGACATTATCGATCAGGTCAGCCAGCAGACGGGCGGCTGGTAATACTAATTTTTAAACAGAATGTACACAAAAAATCGAGCAAAAATTTGAAAAGCTTCAGCTTTTTTATATGATTTTTGTTAAGATTTTTTGTCTGTACTTTGATTAAAAATTAGGATAGGGAGGCAGCGGATATTGGATTTCTTTGTTGTCCTGTTTCGGAGTTTTGAGACCGATTTGTTGGTTTTCGCCCGGATACTTTGCATATTTGCCTTTAACCCGATCTTGTCGAGGCGGAACATTCCCACTATTGCAAAGGTCGGAATATCAATTTTTATTACATATATTGTAATTATGGTCATCCAGCCCGAGCCTGTGGACACGGGAGGAACGGCGGGTATGTATCTGATGATGATCCTGCGGGAGACCTTTATCGGGCTTGTGATAGGGTTTATTACCGACCTGTTCTTTTATTCGGTGCAGGTTGCGGGCGAGGTCATGGATATGCAGTCGGGTCTCGGCATGGCAAAGGTTTTCGACCCCGAAACTCATGTACAGATGTCAATTATGGGTTCGTTCATCAGCTTTATGCTGTATCTTTACTTCTTTGCAACGAATTCCCATATGTCATATATAAAGCTGTTTGTGCTGTCATACGACGTTCTTCCCATAGAGGGCGGCGGGTTCAACCCCGATTTCGGGTACAGCATAGCGGCGTATTTCTCGGTGCTTCTCGGTATCGTCATAAAGCTTGCAATGCCTGTCATTGCGGCGGAGCTTATACTTGAGTTCTGCATGGGCGTGCTGATGAAGTCCGTACCGCAGATACAGATAATGGTCATCAACATTCAGATGAAGGTGGCTTTCGGGTTTGCGATACTGTTTTTGGTGGCAGTGCCTCTTTCCGAATTTATCGACGGTTATCTGAACACATGGCTTGACACCCTTGAATCCTTTGTAACAATTATGCCCGCCGGGTAGAACGGGCTTAAAAAAGGAGTGTTAAAATGCCCGAAACCACAGGTGAAAAAACCGAAAAGGCGACCCCCCATAAGCTGCGTGAACAGCGAAAAGAGGGCAACGTCATGCAGAGCAAGGACGTGGTCACGGCTGCGTTTATACTGCTGGTTTTCTTCATACTCCGAATAATGGCGAAGCTTATGTACAAGACAGCCGCGGACTGCTTGACCTACTGGTTAAGCATTGCGGGCGACGGAATGGAGGACGGCCGTCTCGGCGGCATGAGAGTTTCCGCAAAGCTTATTCTCGAGACGGGAAAAGCCACACTGTTTATAGCGGGACCCGTGCTTCTGGCTTCGATACTCATACCCGTCATAGTTACGGGAATACAGACGAAATTTATTTTTTCAAAAAAATCCTTTCAGTTTAAGTTCAGCAAGCTCAACCCCTTTGAGGGTATAAAAAAGATGTTTTCTGTCGCTTCGGTGTTCGAGCTTTTTAAATCAATTGTAAAGCTTGTTATACTGTTCGCGGTGGTTTACAATGAGGTCTCTTCAAGAATATCCGAATTTGCAAGGCTTTTTCAGATGGACTTGTCCTCGGGGCTTATCTATACTATGGACGCGGTTTATACGATATGTATGAAGATCGCGGTGGTTTTTGTGGCGGTTGCCGCCATAGACTTCCTGTTCCAGAAATACAAGTTCGACAAGGACATGAAAATGACCAAGCAGGAGGTCAAGGAAGAGTACAAACAAATGGAAGGCGATCCTCAGATCAAGGGAAAACGCCGTCAGAAGCAGCAGCAGCTGGCTATGAGCCGTATGATGCAGGACGTTCCCACTGCGGACGTTGTTGTAAGAAACCCTACTCACTTTGCCGTTGCTATAAGATATGACGAAGAAAATGACGTTGCTCCCGTTGTTGTTGCAAAGGGCGCGGATAATCTGGCTTTTAAAATTATAGAAAAGGCTGAAGAAAACGGCGTTGCCATTGTTGAGAATGTGCCGCTGGCAAGAAGTCTTTACAAATCTGTTGATTTGGGCAGAACGATACCTTACAGCTTTTATCAGGAAGTCGCACAGGTGCTGGCATTCGTTTACGACATGAGTGGCAGAAAGCCCAAGGGACTGGAACAGCAAGGTATTGCAAAAAATTACCCAAATTACTGATAACTTAGAAGATAGAAGATAGAATACAGAGAACGGAACAAATAAATTTCTTGCCTCATGCTTCTTATCTTCTTGCTTCTGGAAGGGAAGGTTACGTATATACCGTGAAAAAAATAATGAATAACATGGTAACGGTATTCGTTATCCTTGCTATTTTCCTTATCATCATACCGCTGCCGACATGGCTGCTGGATATGCTGTTTGTTGTTAATATAGCTTTATCGCTGGTTATTCTTCTTATAACCATGTACATAAAGGAGCCGCTGGAATTCTCAATTTTCCCGTCAATGCTCCTTATCACAACAATTTTCCGACTGGGCTTGAACATTTCGTCCACCCGTCTTATCCTGTTCCAGCAGGGCTACGCGGGTCAGATAGTTAAGTCCTTCGGGCAGTTTGTTATGAAGGGCAACGCTCTTATCGGTTTTATCGTATTCATACTTATCACCGTGGTGCAGATGCTTGTCGTAACAAAGGGCGCGGAGAGAGTTGCCGAGGTAACGGCGAGATTTACTCTGGACGCTATGCCCGGTAAGCAAATGGCTATCGACGCCGACCTTAACTCGGGTATCATCAACGAGGACGAGGCAAAGATAAGACGTGCCAAAATTCAGCGTGAATCCGACTTCTTCGGAGCTATGGACGGTGCTTCCAAGTTCGTTAAGGGAGACGCCACGTTCTCTATCGTTGCGGCTATCGTAAACCTTTTGGGCGGCGCAATCGTAGGTCTTGTTTTCGACGGAATGCAGTTCATGGACGTACTTAACACCTACACCATTTCAACGGTAGGCGACGGTCTTTGTTCGCAAGTCCCCGCTTTGCTTATCTCTACGGCAATGGGTATGATAGTTACCCGTTCCGCTTCTGAGGAAAGCCTTAACGTTGACATCAAGAACCAGTTTACATCACAGCCTTTGGTGCTTATTATTTCGGGAATGGTAATGTTAGTTATGATGCTTATTCCCGGATTTCCTAAGATACAGCTTATTGTCCTCGGCGCTGTACTTCTTGCTTTGGGTATCATTCTTATGCGTAATCAGCAGCAGCTTGCCGCTGAAAACGACCTTGCCGCAAGAGAAATGGCGGACAATAAAGAGGCTCTCTCCGAAATGGAGTATTACAAGGACATCGACAATGTTTACAAGCTCCTTAACGTTGAGCAGATAGAAATGGAGTTCGGCTACAGCCTTATTCCCCTTGCGGACGAAAGCTCGGGCGGTACGCTTATCGAGCGTGTGGTCATCTTCCGAAAGCAGTTCGCTATGGATATGGGTATGGTTTTCCCGTCGGTAAGAATGACGGACAATCAGCATATCAATCCCAACCAATACGTTATTAAGATAAAGGGCGAGGTTGTGGCACAGGCGGAAATTCTCATGGATCACTACCTTGCACTGGACAGCGGAAGCGTTACAAAAGAGGTGGACGGTATCGACACCGTTGAGCCTGCGTTCAACATTCCCGCAAAATGGATATCGGAGCAGAACAAGCTCCAGGCTGAGATCGCGGGATACACTCTTATAGACCCGACTTCCGTTATTATCACACACCTTTCCGAGGTGATAAAGAATTACGCTCACGAGCTTCTTTCAAGACAGGACGTAAAGACCATGCTCGACAAGCTGAAACAGACAAACCCAACGCTTGTGGACGATATAGTTCCCAACGTTGTTTCTCCCGCATACCTGCAAAAGGTGCTTTGCCTGCTTTTAAAGGAAAGCGTGCCTATCAGGGATTTGCAGACTATACTGGAAACCATCGCCGACAACCAGCACAACATGAAGGATATCGACATCACCACCGAATATGTAAGACAGGCGTTAAAGAGAACGATAACCAGAAGATTTTCGGACGGCGGACAGATACGCGTCCTCACTCTGGATACAGAGACCGAGAACAAGATCGTGGCTTCCGTGAAAAAATCCGAACAGGGCTCGTATCTTGCAATGGATCCGCAAACCATACAGGTGCTTATTGCCTCTCTCAACGAGCAGATAGACAGGGTCAAGGAGGTCGTGCCGATGCCAATTGTGCTGACGTCCCCCATTGTCCGCATATATTTCAAGAAGCTTATCGACCAGTTTATACCGAATATAACGGTGCTGTCGTTCAGCGAGATAGACAACTCGGTACAGATACAGGCTGTTGGCAATGTTGCTCTCGACCCGTCTGCCGCGGCAATATGACAGCAATGCAGTCTAACAGCGATGCAGTCTGACTTTTACGACGCTTAACCTCTTATCATTAATTCCGAAGGGGTGATCCTGTGGCTGAAAACGATAAGGAAAACGCTGCGATGCTGCTTCTCAAATATAAGGAAACGGGCGACAAGTCCCTGCGGAACAGCGTTATTATGGCGTATATGAGCATTGTCAAGTATGCGGCGCTTTCCACAAGAAATATGTACCTGAAATTCGCAGAGACGGACGACATAATCAACGAGGCGACTATCGCCCTTATGGGCGCTATCGACAGCTTCGACCCGAAAAAGGGAGTAAAGTTTGAGACTTACGCTTCCATAAAGGTTCGGGGCGCAATAATAGATTTTATAAGGCGGCAGGACTTTGTCCCCCGCAGCGTCAGACGCTTCGCAAAGGAGTACGACGCAGCTTACGCGGCTCTTTACAGTCAGCTTGACAGAGAGCCGGAAGCAAGGGAGCTTGCGGAATACATGAACTTCTCGCTGGAAAAGTTTGAAAGCTATACCGCGCAGGCGGCTTCGGCGCAGACGCTTTCCTTTGAGGATCTTGTTACAAACACAGGCTTCGATATCCCCGACGGCACAGACGACGACGGTATGTGGTCGTCCGAGGCTTCCGTCCACAGGCAGGAGAAATTAAAGTATCTTGCGGAAGCGATAAAGTCCCTGAGAGACAGGGAAAGACTTGTGGTGACCCTTTATTATTACGAAAAGCTAAGATTTTCCGACATAGCAAAGGTCATGGATATATCGGAAAGCCGAGCCTGTCAGCTTCACGCGCAGGCGGTCATGAAAATGAAAAAACGCATGAAGGATTACATAAACCAATAACGGCGGGCAATGATACCGCACAGAAAGGAACGTGCTTATGTTAAGAGGTTATTACACCGCGGCAAACGGCATTATCAACGAACAGAGGATACTTAACGTTATAACCAATAACCTTGCCAACGCCAAAACGGCAGGATACAAGTCCGACGAGGCTATCCCAACCACTTTTGAGGAAAAGCTCCTGTTGCTCAGACACGGCAGAAGAAGTCAGACGGGCAACATCAGCTACCGCACGATCGACTATACCGACACAAATCTTGAGCAGGGAACAATGGAAAATACCCAGTCCCGTCTTGATATGGCTCTCGTGGGCAACGTTTATTTCAATATCGAGGAGAGAAGAACGGGCGAACGCCTTTTGAGCAGGAACGGTCAGTTTACAATAGACGGCGAGGGTTATCTTACTCTCGGAACAACGGGCTACGTCCTTGACGAAAACGGCGAGAGGATACAGCTTAATACGGCGGACTTTGAGGTGGATCGCTTCGGCGAGATAGCAGCGAACGACGGCAGAGTGTTCAACCTCGGACTTTCATTCCTTGACCCCGAGTCGGACGTTGAAAAGGTGGGCGACAACCTTATGCGCCCATATGAGGAAACTCCTATAGGAAATATCCCCGCGGACGCTATCTATCAGGTAAAGCAGGGCTGGTATGAGCGTTCCAACGTGAACGTTGCTGAGGAAACTATCCGCGCAATGGACGCCCAGCAGGTTTTCACCGCTTGCAGTACGGGACTTAAGATAGCGGACAGCATAAACCAAATGGCTGTAAACATTTGTCAGATAAACTAAGTAAAAGGAAAGAGGTAATTTGCTATGGGTAAGATCGGATATTATTCCGCCGCTTCGGCAGTAATACACTTCCAGATGGCTATGGACATCACGGGCAACAACCTTGCCAACGTCAACACCATTGGCTTCAAGGCGTCGAGACCTTCCTTTGCGGACTTGATATATACCGAAAGAAACAACAATAACGAGGAGACGCAGTTCGGTCACGGCATGAGAGTTCAGAAAACCGATATGATGTTCGAGCAGTCGCAGGTACGCTCAACGGGAAGAATGCTTGATTTCGCCGCTTTGGACGAGGGCTTTTTCGCCTGCGGCACTCCCGAGGGAATAACCACATACACAAAGGATGGAGCTTTCTATATGTCTCAAAATCCTGACGGCGTTTGGGAGCTTTGCAACGAGTACGGAGCGTATATCCTTGACTATGACGGAAACAGGATAGAGATCCCGTTTTTGGACGAGGAATCGCAGGAGATAGATTTCCCAACTCTGACAGATATGATAGGCGTGTACCGCTTTGACAATCCCTACGGTCTCGACCAGATAGGAGACAACTATTTTATTGCGACCGCTTCAAGCGGCGAGGCGCAGGCTGACCCGCTGGCAGAGAAAAAAGAGGGTTACCTTGAAGCTTCCTCCACAAGCGTTGCAAATGAAATGTCAAAGGTAATTGAGTACCAGAGAGCATATCAGCTCAATATCAACATGGTCAAGACACATGACGAGCTGCAGGGAATTGTAAATAATCTCAGAAATTAATTTTACCCCGATAAATATATATAAAGATATGTTCCGCAAACAAAAGGATAGATAAAGCGGTCATATGATAAATTCACAATAAAATTACAATGAAAGGAGAGGTGACACTATGGCGTTACAAAATGTAAACGAATTACAGGATATGCACCTTGACGTGCTTAAGGAAATAGGAAATATTGGCTCGGGCAATGCCGCTGGCGCGCTTGCGGACTTTTTGCAGGTGCCTACGGATATAACTGTACCCTCGGTAAAGCTTCTTGATTTCAGCGAGACTGTAAACTTTTTGGGCGGGCCTGAAAATGTTGCAATAGGTATGCTTGTCAACATCAAGGGCGATATAAACGGAATGATGCTTTACGTTCTGGAGAAAGACTTTGCAAGCAAAATGACAAGCTCGCTTTTCGGAAGCGAGATAGAAGACCTTTATAACATGAATGACATGGAGCGTTCGCTTATTCAGGAGGTCGGCAACATAATGGCGGCTTCGTATATGAATGCGCTGGCTTCCCTTACCGGAATGATGATAGATATATCCGTTCCGACTCTGACGGTGGATATGGTAGGAGCGATCTTAAGTGTTCCGGCAATTGAGTTCGCTCAGATAGGAGACAAGGTTCTTTTTATTGATGACAGGTTCATAATCGACAGCGGAGAGGTCAAAAGCAATATGATACTTGTTCCTGAACTTGAGTCTCTTGAAACTCTTTTTGAAAAGCTGGGAGTGAGTATATAATGGCTATGGTTACGGTGGGCATTGCCGATCTGAACGCGGTCAAAGCGCCGGACTCACTGATTACATACGCTTTGGGGTCGTGCGTTGGAATCTGCCTTTATGACAATACTGCAAAAATTGCGGGACTTGCACATATAATGCTTCCGCTTAGCACAGAAGCAGCGGGAAAAGTTGATAACAAGCGCAGGTATGCCGATACAGGAATTATGGAGCTTATTCAGACTATGAATCTTATGGGAGCGTCTACTATGCGAATGACTGCAAAAATTGCGGGCGGAGCGCAGATGTTCAAGGGCAACTCGTCGTCAATGTTCAATGTTGGCGAGAGGAATGTTGCGGCGGTAAAAAAGGTTCTGGCGTCCTATAAGATAAGGATAATCGCCGAGGAGACAGGCGCGGATTTCGGGCGTACTGTGCTTTTCCACGGTGAAAGCGGCGCTATGGAAGTCCGTGCGGCAATGAAGCCTACAAAAATTGTTTGATAAAATTTGATAAGAAGTAAGAAATTTTTGCGGTGCGTGCGGAAGCGTTTCGGCAAAATGTTTCTTGCTTCTTATTTTTTGTAAAAAAATAACCGTCGG
>JAAVHM010000167.1 GCA_014799675.1 Ruminococcus sp.
ACTTACAGTTTAAAAAATATTTTGCAAGAGTTACAATGAATTATAATGGTAGGTTGTATGCACATATTATTGAAACTAACTCTAATGAAACAATTTTTCTTTATGATGATGATGTGAGATTTAATGAGTCAGAGCTTAATGGCTTTTTGATTTGTTTTATACAAATACTTATTGGTTAAAGTCTTTATAAGAACATATCAAAAGAGATTCTTTATGAAAAGTATAAGACTGCTATGTCAGTCATCGGATAAATTTTTATTAAAAAATTGTAATAAAATCCCCATTCGCATGGCAAACTATTGTTGTAATAGTAATCTTTGCGAAAGGGGATTTTTTATGGAAAACAAAAAAGCCGTCCGTCTAATGCTTGTATGCGGCGCAGCAGCGGCGGGACTTATCGCCGCGCCTCATCTTTTTGTCAAGGAACCGCCTACAGCGGCTATAGTGAACGTCTCCCGATTTGAGTACAGCGACAGCGTGTCGATCACAGGGACGATACTGAAAAACAGAGACGAAGCCTATGTGCAGGTCTTTGTTCCCGAACAGGACATAAGCAGGGTGGAGCTTGGTCAGCCCGCCGAAATAACAGGGGATGCGTTCCCCGAAAAAATGTATGCGGGGACGGTGGACGAAATTGCCGACACCGCCATAAGAGTACAGTCGGGAAATCTTTCCCAAACCGCCGTGGAGGTCACAGTAAAAATCGACGAGACGGACGACACCTTGAAACAAGGATATACCGCTTCGGTAAAGCTTATAACCTCCGAACCCAGCATGATGACCGTTGTCCCGTATGAGGCGGTAAATCAGGACAACTCGGGAGAATTTGTGTACGTCCTCAAAGACGGCAGGGCGTATAAGCGTTACGTCACCACGGGCAGGGAGCTTAGCGAGGGCGTGGAGCTTAAAACCGCACTTGCGGATAACGAGGAGATAATAACGGTGGACGAGCTTTCGGAAAACGGAGTGATCGTCCAAGTTTCGGATAATTCCGACAAGTAAGGGGGAACGTTATGATAGAAATTTTCCGCAGCGGCATAAGATGTATTTTCAGAAATAAAATGCGTACCATGCTTACCGTTATCGGCATAGCCGTGGGGGTGATGTCCGTTGTAACGGTTGCTTCCATAGGGGAACTGGGCAAGACTTCCATAAATACCGAGCTTACGGGCATGGGAATGGATAACCTTGTGGTATCGGCGCAGTCGGGTTCTGCCCAAAAGCTTACCGAAAACGAGCTTGACAGAATAAAAAAGCTTGATACCGTTGGCAACGCCATGCCACTTATGAGCATGATGACAAGCGGAAAGCTCCGCGGCAGTTACGGCACTTATATGGTATGGGGCGTAAACGAGGACGCCGACAACGTTATCGACCTTGAAGTCCTCCACGGCAGACTGCTGAACAGGGGAGACATATCGGGAAAAGCCAAGGTATGCGTTATAGACGAAGCAATTGCCCTTGATAATTACAAAAGGACGAATATTGTCGGCAAAACAATTTCTCTGTCTATCGGCGGAAATACTGTTGAATTCGAGATAGCGGGTGTTGTGAAAAACGGCGTAAATACCCTACAGAATATGCTGGGAGGGTTCATTCCCGACTTTGTGTATATACCCTATTCCGTTATGCAGGAATATTCGGGGAAAAGCAGCTTCGACCAGATAACCGTAAAGCTTGAAGATACCGCCCAAAGCGTTTCCGCCGCCGCGGAGGTCAAAAAAATGCTCTCGGCGGGAAGCTCCGAAAGCGATTACTCCGTGGACAACCTTTTGAGCCAAAAGGAGAAAATGAACAATATCCTGTCAATTGCCTCTGCCGCATTGTCCGCCGTGGCAGGAATAAGCCTTATAGTATCGGGAATTTCAATAATGACCGTAATGCTTGTTTCCGTAAGCGAAAGGACCCGTGAGATTGGCATAAAAAAATCAATAGGCGCAAGCAGGGGAATAATCATAACCGAGTTCCTGTTTGAGTCAGTGCTGATAACCTTTATAGGGGGAGTGATAGGCATAACGGCGGGGGTGATCATATCCGCCCTTATCGGAGCAGCCGCGGGAAGCGGTCTTACCGTAAATTTCGGTCTCTGCGGAATAGTCCTGCTTATTTCCCTTGCGGTGGGAGGGATTTTCGGTGTGTATCCAGCCTTTAAAGCCGCCGACCTGAAACCCGTGGATGCGCTTCGATATGAATAAATATGATATTTTTACGCAAATCTTGTAGGGGACGGGTTTCCCGTCCCGCCGTGCATATTCAATTTCAACGGGCGGGAAGACCACGCCCCTACATTAGCCCGCTTATAATTTCTTAGTGGGCTTTTTTTTGTTTTGGATATTGGCAAGGGGAGAAGCGTCCATAGCCTCTTTGACGGATTCGTTTGAAATATGGGTGTATATCTCCGTGGTGGAAATGCTCTTGTGTCCCAGAATTTCCTTTAAAATCAGCGTGTCAACATTGCCGTGCTGATACATAAGTGTCGCCGCCGTGTGCCGCAGCTTGTGGGTGGAATAGCCCTGATTGTCAAGGTGACTGTCCTTTAAGGCGTTGTCAACTATCTGCTGTACTCGTCTGTTGGTGATACGAGTGCCGCGCTTGCTCAAAAACAGAGCGTTGGGTTCAGCAGGCGAGGGCTGTCGCTCGTTTACGTACTGGACGATAGACGAGGCGCAGGCGTCGTTTATGTGGATAATACGTTCCTTGTTGCCCTTTCCAAGAAGCCGCATGGTGCGTTCGTCAAGGTTCACGTCCTGCATATTAAGCCCAACAAGCTCGCTCAAACGCATACCGCAGTTGATGAAAAGCGTTATAATGCAGTAATCGCGGTAGTAGAACGGGTCGTCGTCATGCATATTTTCCAGCAGCTTAATGCTGTCGTCAAGGGTCAGGAATTTCGGCAAATGCTCGTGCATTTTGGGGTAATCCACGTCCTTGGTGGGGTCGCTGGGAATAAGTCCCAAATCTCTGTACAGACATTTGTAGAACACTTTTAAAGAAGCCAGCTTCCTGTGGCGTGTTTTTGCCGAATTGTTTCGCTCCGTAGCAACATAGCTAAGGTAGTTCAGAACGTCCAGCCTTGAAAAGTCACGGACGTATTCAATGGGAACGTCCATAATGGAAATATCGTTAAGCGGTGTCTTGGGGTCTGCGTCGCCCTTCATGATCTTGACATATCTCAAAAAAAGCCGCAAATCAATATAGTATGATTCCAAAGTCCTCTCTGCCTTTATCTTAACGACCCGCTGATAGGTGAAAAATTCGTTCAGATATTGAGGACATTCCTTTGGATTTATTTTCTGCGCTGCCATAATACCCTCCAATATTTGCGTAATACTGACGTGCGGAAACAGGTTAATAGCCGCATATCAGGATAAAACGCATAATTTTGTATACATTAATTGTAATCCTTAAATTTTTTTTTGTCAAGGTGTAGAATTATAAAAAAAAATATGTTATAATAAAAATACCTATATTTTTAACAGGAGCTGATAAAATTGCCAATAAATTACAACAGAGAAAAAATTGCCGACGGAATTCATTACACAACTATTATTAACAAAAGATTGAAAACGAATTACTTTATTGTACATTTAGTTACAGAGCTTTCCGAAAAGACCGCTTCTTTAAATGCAATTATCCCCGCGGTGCTTTCGGCGACCAACGCAAAGCTGCCTACGATAACCGATTTCAGCAAGAAGCTTTCCTCCCTGTACGGAGCGTCGCTTAGGGGCTGTGCCGCAAAAGCAAGCGACAATCAGGACTTGGTCATATCGGCGGCTTGCATAAACAACCGCTACTGCTTTGACGGCGAAAAAATTACCGAGGAGCTTGCGGGTATCCTTGCGGACTGTCTCACAGACCCACATCTGGAGGGCGGGGCTTTCTTTGAAAGCGACTTTGCCCTTAAAAAGCGGGAGCTTCTTGACGATATAGACGCGGAGATAAACGAAAAGCGTTCCTACGCCTTTAAGCGGGCAAATCAAAGCATTTTTAAGGGAGAGCCTGCCGCACTTTCCGCAAAGGGAGACAGGGAGCAGGCGGAGAAAATCACGGCAGCTTCCGCCTATGAGCAGTACAAAAAGCTTCTGGAGACTGCTCAAATCGAAATATTTTTCGTTGGAGCAGAGGAGTGCGCCGAATGCAAAAAAATTCTCACCGACGCTTTGTTAAAAATTAACAGAAACTACGGCGGAGACAATTTTTCAAAGCTTTCGACCCTTAAAAGCGAAGTCTGCCGCGTTACAGAACCCCACGACGTTGCCCAGAGCAAAATGTTCATGGCTTTCAAAACGGACTATGAGGACTATCCCGCAATGCGGCTCATGCTTGCGATTTACGGCGCAACGCCTATCTCAAAGCTTTTTATGAACGTCCGTGAAAAGCTTAGTCTGTGCTACTATTGTTCCTCAATGTATAACGACCGAAAAGGCGTTGTATACGTGGACAGCGGAATTGAACATTCCAACGCAAAAAAAGCCGAAGATGAAATTTTAAATCAGCTTGAAGCCATGAAAAAAGGCGATTTTACCGATGAAGAATTTGAAAACGCAAGAAAAGCTATCATAAACGTTTGGAAAGGCACTACCGACGGAGCGCGAACCATTGCGGACTGGTACTTCAACCAAATGGATAAAAAGGAAATTTCTTCTCCCGACGAGATGATAGAAAAGCTTATGAAAGTAACACGGGAGGACGTTGTTGCCGCGTCAAATTCGCTGAAGCTTGATACAGTGTATGTTCTCACAGGAAAGGAGGCTGTCTGAAATGGAAAAGAAAATCATTAAAAACCACCGCACAGGGGAGCAGTACACCTATGTAAAGCACCCTACGGGACTTGACATCTACATCTGGAAAATGGAGGATTACAGCACCACTCACGCCCTTTTCGGCACAAAATACGGTTCAATAAACACCAAGTTCAAGACCAAGGAACAGCCCGATTTTATCACAGTCCCCAACGGCATTGCCCACTATCTGGAGCATAAGCTTTTCGAGAACGAGGACTGCGACGTGTTCAGCCTTTACGCAAAAACGGGAGCTTCCGCAAACGCGTACACCTCTTTCGACAAGACCTGCTATCTTTTCAGCTGTACCGACAATGTTTACGATTCGCTGGAAATTCTCTTAAGCTTCGTGCAGAACCCCTATTTTACCGAGGAAACCGTCCAAAAGGAGCAGGGCATAATCGGTCAGGAAATAAGAATGTACGACGACAACGCAGGCTGGCGGGTGTTCTTTAATATGCTTCAGGGTATGTACCACAACCACCCCGTTAAAATTGACATTGCTGGCACGGTGGAAAGTATCGCGCAGATAAACGCCGACCTGCTGTATAAGTGCTATTACACTTTCTACAACCTCAACAATATGGTTTTGAGCATTGCGGGCAACGTTGACGAGGACAAGGTTCTGGAAATGTGCGACAAGCTTTTGAAGCAGGGCGGCAACCCCGAGCTTGAGACCGCTTTTGAGGACGAACCCGAGACCGTCTGCAAAGAGGAAGTCGTACAGAAGCTTGAAATTTCAATGCCCATGTTCAATATCGGCTTTAAGGCAAAGCCGGAAAAGGGACTTGACGCTCTCCGCGCAGAAATTGAAACGAATTTCGTACTCTCTCTGCTTGCGGACGAAAGCTCCGATTTCTATAAAAAGCTTTACGACGAGGGGCTTATAAATTCGTCATTTTCTTCCGAGGTGTTCAGTGGAGATGGTTATTGCTGCTCAATTTTCGGCGGAGAGTCGAGAAATCCACGGCTTGTGCGTGACAAGCTTATCGAGGAAATAGAACGCTGTAAAAAGGAGGGCTTCGACGAGACCCGCTTCAACAACATCAAGAAAGCCTACTACGGCGCATTGATACGCGACCTTAACGACGCGGAGGCTATCGCTACAAATATGCTTAATTCTGGCATGGAAAAGCTTTCCGCATTCGACGCTATCGAGACCGTTGCCGCAGTTACCTTTGCGGACATGGCAAAACGTCTTGACAAGCAGTTTGATACGAAAAACGTAACAATTTCAATAATCGAGCCTATCGACGGCAAGGAGGAACAAAATTGACAAACGCAGAATGGAACACTATATCTTTCCCAAAGCTTGGCATAGAGCTTCCCGTGTACAACACCGCATTTACAATTTTTGGCTTTGACATAAAATGGTACGGCATATGTATAATGCTGGGAGGAATTTTAGCGGTACTGTATTGCTTTAAACGAATGCAAAGCTTTGGTGTTGACGATGACAGAGCAATAGACGTTGTTTTCTGGGGATTTATCGGCGCAATAATCGGCGCAAGGCTTTACTATGTCTTTATGAGCTGGGACGAATACAAGGACGACTTAACGCAAATTTTCAACACCCGCAGCGGCGGTCTTGCCATATACGGCGGAATTATCGGTGCGGTGCTGGTCGGAGCGATAGTTTCAAAAATACGAAAGGTCAAGTTTATGCCACTGCTTGATTTGGTGGGTATGGGCTTCCTTATTGGTCAGGCGCTGGGCAGGTGGGGCAACTTTTTCAACCACGAGTGCTTCGGCAGCAACACCACGCTGCCATGGGGAATGACAAGCCCTAAGATCCAAGCCGACCTGCAAGCCCACATCTACGACATATTCGAGGCAACGGGCGTTGAGGTAGACCCTGCTCTGCCCGTACACCCGTGCTTCCTGTACGAGTCCCTTTGGTGTATTTTAGGCTTTGTACTGCTCCACCTGTACTCAAAACGCCGCAAATTTGACGGTGAACTGTTTTTCATGTATATAGGCTGGTACGGTCTCGGCAGGGTATTTATAGAGGGGCTTCGTACCGACAGCCTTATGGTTGGGCATTTGAG
>JAAVHM010000168.1 GCA_014799675.1 Ruminococcus sp.
GATAGATTTACAACCCAAGTGCAACAAAATTCACAAAAAATTAAGAAGTAACTCAGCAGGAGAACGGAAGCCAAGGCGCTTTCTGGGACGATTGTTAATAAGGTCAACAACAGCCTGAAGCTGATCATCAGACAAATCGTCAAATGATGTACCCTTCGGGAAAAATTGCCTGAGCAGACCATTGGTATTTTCGTTAGTACCCCTTTGCCAAGGCGAATAGGGATCGCAGAAAAATACTTTCATACCCGTACCGGCAGCAAGCTCCTTATGCGCGGCAAACTCTTTTCCGTTATCGACCGTGAAACTCTTTTTCAGCTTTTCGGAAATTTTTGCAAACGCCGCAATAGTTGCATTTGTAAAGGCTTTGTCCTGCCTGTCGGGAATTTTAACGGCAATGAGATAACCGCTTTTGCGTTCAACATGGGTAGCAATGCAGCCCGTTCCTCTTTTGCCGAGAACAGTATCGCTTTCCCAATGTCCGAAGCGGGAACGGTTTTCAGCTCCTGCGGGACGCTCATGGATCGACACAGTATCAGGGATCTTACCCCGATTATCCTCGCCCTTACACTTTTTGTGTTTCCATTTGAAACGCATAATTTTTTTCAGACGTTTGGGAAGTATGCCGCTGTCAATAGCTCTGTAAACAGTTTGGTACGAGAAGCTGAACGGCTGATTTTCAAGCTTTGCACGTCCTGCAATTTGTTCGGGAGTCCACCTCTGTTCAAGCTTTTCTATAACATATTTTTGAATTTCTTCGTCTTCAAGAATATGTTTGCGTCCGCAGTTTTTTCTGCGTTCGGCGTATTGCTTGTCAGCGTAGTTTGCGGAATATGTACCGTCCTCACGGCTGTTTCTTGCAAATTCACGGCTTACCGACGAATTTGACCGATTCAGTGACCGTGCAATTGCACGGTCACTGAATCCCTGTGCTCGCATTACTCTTGACAATTCACGTTCTTCTGTGGTAAAATGGGTATAGTGGCTCATCTTGCTGCCTCCTGTATATGGTTGTTTTGCTTACTTTCATTATACCACAGGCTGCTTGATGTGTCACTCTTTTATTTTCTGTTGCACTTATATTGTAAATCTATCTTAAAAAAATACTCTGTATGTCTCTGACAGCATATTCCAATATCGAGTGAATTTTTTGATCAAGTCAAAGCTTTTGGAACTGACATTTGAGAGCAACTCCAAATCTGTACTGTAATCCAAATCGCTTCTTCTTGAATTATAGCTTTTTGCGTAATAAGCCTTTTTCAGATTTTCAAAGGATTTGCGCAATTCATTTCGCTCATTAAAAGAACATCTATCAAAAAAATTATACTTTTTACATATAGAACCATACTCAGAGCTATCACCACGATATTCGTATGCCCTAATATAGCCTTCAATTTCATTGAGATTTTTTTCGACTGAAGCGAGTATCCATCCGATAAAATTATCTGAACTATCAATAAGCTCTGGCATAATTAATGGCATAAGAATATTGATCTTATTTTTTTGCTCCATCTCATCTTTCAGCTGGTGATGAAGCGTAAATAAAATGCTTGTTTTTCCTGCGCCTCTGCCTCCGAAAATTGAGAGAATATTATCATATTTTAAATTTTCAAATCCGCTATTGTCTAAATCATGTGAATTAGCTGCATTTTCTCTAATTGTTTCAATTTTGCTTTTTAACAGGTCAAATCCTGGCAATCCATTTCTTAATTGAGTGTCAGTAAGTGTTTTAACGCCACTTTTATATATAGGGTTTAAATTTTTCTTTTCATACATAATAAATATAACCTCCTTAGAAATTTTCGGAATCTCACGAAGCCTTACGGCAACATAATTTGCAGCAATAATAACAATTGAGTAATCGTTTGGATTTGCGTCCGCAATTTCTTTTGTTACGACCATTTTTATACTTGCTTTCCATTTACACATTTCTACATAATGCGACATAATATACACTTTTTTGTAACACCCTTTCTTTAGAAATCAGCAAAATTAACAAAAATGCTCAAAAAATTATGAAACACGCTGCAAGAGTCATCTGGATATATAGTTTTAAACATTAACACTTAATTTCTTCCTTAACTCATGCTGACAGATTTCCCCAAAATTCTAAATAATTAGAAAAATATAAACTATTATTTTGTAAACAATGTATCAAATTGTTAAATTCTCTTGATTTTGGGTGTATAATATAAGTTAAAGAAATATATCAGATTTTGAGGTAAAACTATGAGTTTTGATAAAAAGAAAATCGGTGCAAAAATTGTTGCTTGAAGCACATGAATTTCAAAAAAATTTTATCGTAAAGATTCAAAATATAAAGAAATCATAAGAAACAAGGTGAATACAAATGTCTGTAGCAATTCAAAATGACGACGATCGTGAATTTATTGCAGAATTATACCGCAGCAAATATAGAATTTGGTTCAAGGAAGCCTATAAACTTACGCAGGACAGACACGCTGCCGAGGATATAATAAATGACGTTTTTGTTAAACTTTTTAGTAAAATTGATGTTTTACGTGAAATTGGGTGTTACAAATCCACAGGTTATATAGTCAAAAGTATCAGAAACACCTGCAAACGATATTTGAAAAACAAGGCAAAGGGCGGCTATCCGGTGGATTTTTACAATGATGATAACATGGCGAATATCCCTGATAGCTTCAACACTGAGAAAACTGTGTTCTACAGGCTTGACAGAGAGGTTTTTGCAAAGGTGTTTAATACTCTGCCTGATTTCGAGCAGGATTTTATTATAAAATCTTTCTTTGAAAATCTAAGCGACAGAGAAATAGCGGCACAAACAGGAATGAAATACAACAACATACGTACATACCGCTGCCGCTTGGTAAACAAGCTCAAAAAGCTTTGCAGTAAAGAAAGTGAGGTAAAAAAACATGGCTGACCGCAAACTTAACAGTGATTATGATGACGCTTTACTTAATCTTGCCGTGTCTGATATGCTGGAGGATTACGGCAGAGAACTGGAGAAAAAGTACAAGGACGTTGAGGACGTTCCCCCCTCCCCCGAAGCGGCGGAAAAATTTGAAAGGGAGCTTAACAAGGCTTACAGGAACGGGCAGCTGCGCTCCTTTCGCACAAAGGCAGTGAAATTTAGCAAATATGCCGTGACCGTCTGCGCCGCTTTTATTGTTGTTTTTGCCGTGTCGGTGGTTTCGGTCGACGCGCTTAGGCTTAGATTTTTGGAGTGGCTTTTTAATATTCATGAAAGTCATAGTTCGTTGAAAATTAACACAAATAATAGTGCATATTATGATATAATACATGCAGATTATATGATTGACGGATATGAATTAATTAATTATAATAATGACGGTGATTTAATTGAAATATGTTACAGTAATAATATTAACAATGTTAAAATATATGTATATTTAGATTATTTCACATTTAATACTGACAATGAGAACACATCATCAGAAGAAGTTTATATTAACGGAAATAATGGACAATATCAAAAAAAGGAATCGACATCAACCATATTTTGGTATAGTGGTAAACAATCCTATTGTGTTTCAACAAATGATATGCAAATAACCAAGGACGAACTTATCGAAATTGCACAATCTGTAAATTAATTTTCTATCACCTGTTGCAATTGTTGCTTTTTGGAGTTTATATAATATAAAAAAATTTTGGAGGTAAAATTATGTTAAACTCAAAAAAAGTTATTTCTGCTATTCTTGCACTTTCAATGATTGCTACAACATCTGCGGTTGTTTATGCAGAAAATGATGTAAACGCATCTACAATAATTGCATATTCAACAAATAATGAAAGGTCAATTAATTGGACATATACCTCTTGGGTTGCTGCAGGTATTATAATTGACGGGAATTATGGCAAATGTACTGGTTCATATGAGTTATACAGCGATATGAAATCAGAGATAACTGTAACCCTTATGAAATCAAAAGATGGCAATAGTTGGTCAAAAGTGGAATCTTGGACTGCTACCAACTATGATTACAGTCCAAGTTCATTGTCAAAAACAAGCACAAATGAGTTGGAACATGGTTACTATTACTGCACGCACACACAGGTGCAAGTTTATAGCAATAATAAAGTTGTTGAAACAGGAAACAGCTTTTCCAACTCAAAATACTACGCATGATTTACTTTCTCACAGTGATTGACGACGCCGATGACAGAGATTATTTCGAGGAAATCTATGAAAAATATCATAAAATGATGTTTGACTGCGCGATGAGAATTTTAAAAAATCGTCACGACGCAGAGGACGCTGTACAGCAAGTGCTTCTGAACTTGTGGAAGTATATTTATAACGTTAAAAAGGTTTCCGAGGAAAAGCTTGCGGGATATCTGTATGCGACTACAAGAAATCATTGCTACGACTTGATAGAAAAGAACAAGCATACTACTTTAAGTTTCGATGACAATCCTGAATTGCAGATTATAATTGAAACTACTCCCGAACTTATAGCTATTGATAAGTATAACCATTCTCTTCTTATGGAGGCTTTCAATGAGCTGACGCCCCGTTACAGGCAGATAATAATGGATAAAGCCATTCTGCACCTTAATGACGAGCAAGCGGCGGCGCACATCAGAATAAAGGTTACATATGTCCGCGAGTGTCTTTCACGCGCACGGGCTACCTTGCGTAAGCTGTATCTTAAAAAGTTGGAAGAAGCCGAAGCTACAGCGGGTTCTGACAGAAAATAAAAAGTTATCACCGTCTGAATTGTTAGTTCAGGCGGTGATTTTTTGTTATATGCAAAAAATATTATTTTGACTTTATTCTACAGGCTTAATGAGTGAAATTTCGTGTTTTAAACTTTCAAATAATTCACAATATATGTTTTTGGCTACAGCATACTTTTTCTCTGAAAAGTTTATAAACGGATCGTATCTCAAATTGGATTCCCATGCGGTAAGCGTATCGGAAATATCCTCCAGTTCTTCCGGAAGCTCCATTCCCAATTTACTTAAATGTACACGCAGCTTCGCGATGTTGTGAGTAAATTCAGGCGTTTCACCATATATTAAAATCAAGCCTTTAAGAACTTTTTCAATAGCCTGCTGCATGTGGTAAGCTGCTGCCGTGATTGCGTACTCATCGGGAAATTCCTTTTCCGCAAGAAGACAGGTTTTATAATCCCTTTCCGCAAGTATCAAATAATCATTGCTGTCTGGCATATACACACACCCCTTTATCGACCTCGTTTTTAAACATCTCGCTGTGAATATCGTTATAATGAATTACATCTACCTCAGACGGAATTTCTGTATAAAAAGGTCTTGCAAGCTTGGCAAAATCGTCGAAATTAATATTTGGAACATCCAAAGCAATGTCAACGTCACTGCCGATTCCGCACTTCATTGTCACTGCACTGCCGAATATGATAAGACGCTTGATCCTGTTATCTATCGCTGCAAGTTCTATTGCTTTTTGCACAGCCCTTTGTTTTGACGGGAAAATATATTTTAATTCTTCTGCACCATCGCACCTTTTCGGAAAAATATACATTGACATCACCACCTTTTCATATACATTGTACCACAATTTTACATTAAAATCAAGCCATAAATTCAGATTCCGTTACATATCCTAAATAACATAATCAAGTTTTTTAAATAAAACGACCACTAACCTTTTATGTCCTGTTACTTTACTTTTTACGTTTTGGAAAAGGACTAATTCACATTGGCGTTTTTTGGTAATAATTACAAACATAAATATATTATTATTTTATACTTATATGTGTAATTATTACCAAGAAGAATATCAATCTATATTCTGTGTGTGTTTAGCTTTAGCTATACTTTATATGGTAGTTTGAGCAACTATACTTAACACATACGCACCACACGGCGGCATAGACGGCGGCTGCTCTACCGCGGACGGAAAAACCGAAAAAAACATAAACCTTAACATTCTGCTTTCGGTACGGGACATGAGCAGGCTTTTTGGCTACGAGGTGGACGCAACACGTGAAAAGGACACCTCAATCCACGACAAGGGCGTTACAGGTATCAGAAATCAAAAAATTTCCGACATGGAAAATCGCTTGGAGATTTTTAACAAATACACCAATGCGGTATGCGTTTCCATTCATCAGAACACGTTCAGCGACCCTGTTTACAACGGAGCGCAGATGTTTTACAGCGACAAAAATCCTGCAAGTGAAGAGCTTGCGGGAGTAATGCAAAGAAAATTCGTTGAAAATCTACAGCCGGACAATCAGCGGGAAACAAAGCTTTGCGGAAGCGAGCTGTACCTTTGTTACTACTGCAATAACCCTGCGGTCATGGTGGAGTGCGGTTTCCTGTCAAATCCCGAGGAAGCGGCTAAGCTTACCGACAAGTCCTATCAGCAGAAAGTGGCGTTTACGGTATTTTCGGGAATTACGGAATTTACAGGCTCTGCCGTTTAAATTTACATAGCTTTTGTCAAGTGTGTAAAGTGATATGCTTTACACACTATTTTTTGTACATCAATTCTTTGGCAACGTCAACGTCCTTATAAGTAAGAATATATGTTACCGAAATTACTGCTGGCTGTAAAAGCACGAGAATGGTCAGACCGAATACTCCCCACCACGGAACGGCGGTTATTACAGTTTCCTCGGTAAATATTTTCACATATGGCACGAGCCACATATCAATATACATAAAATAATTGAAAATATCTCCGATAACGCCAAGCTTGCTCAAAAACAGCAGGACTACCATTACATATGAAATGACAGGGGCGGTCAATGACATTTTCAGAGGCATATATTTATCGTATTCCATATTGTGGTATTTTATAGCGTTTCTGTCACGTTTTGCGCTGTAATGCGCCCAGTTGAACATTAGTCCCAGCATTATTGCGGTGGTACAGAATGCCACAAAAAATTTCAGCACAAGCAAGCTCCGCATAAGCACGAGCATTGACATACACAAAAAAATACACATAAAGCTGCCCAGCAGCCAGTAGCCTATGCCCTTCAGACACCTTACGGCAAAATTTTCCTTATTTCTTGATATGAGTTGTTCAGACATTTTTTTCTCCTTTTCAAAAAAGTATTATAACTATTATACCGCATTTCAAAAAAATTTTCAATATAATTCCTATAAATATTTGCTCCCGCGGCGGCATACTAATAGAAAGATTTTTTTGAAAGGAATGATACCATGTACAGTCAGGAAAAGCTTTACAACGCTTTGTACCAGAACGCTGAAATGGGTACAAGCTCCATACGGAAGGTTTTCCCAAAGGTGCAGGACTCAAAGCTCAAAAGCGAATTGAGAATGCAGCTTTCCAACTACAAGGATCAGACAAATCAGCTCCTGGGACAGATGAGGTCACAGAATATCAAGCCCGAGCCTGTCCCCAAAATGACAAAAATGATGACCTCAATGGGCATTGCAATGAATTGTGCAAAGGACAGCTCCACGGAGCACATTGCTGAAATGCTTATTCAGGGGACAAACATGGGCGTTATCAAGATAAACAAGGCTCTTAACAGCTCTGTTACCGCTTCGCCCAAGCTTGTTCAGGAGGCTAAGGTTATGCTGTCCAAGGAACAAAAATATATTGATGACTTAAAAAGTTATCTTTAAGAAAGGAATATTATGGAAGAGAAATTTATTAAGCACGGAAATTCCGCAAGGGTCGACCCGAAAAATCCACAGCAGATAAACGGAAAATATTACACAAGCATTATCACCGACAACAAGACGCTCCCTGACGGAAGCGTTGTGAACGTTCTGGAGGACAATGCGGAGACGGCGAGGAAGGAAGTTGACAGTATAAGGCTTTCGTAAAAAATCCCGCAGGAAAAGGTTGTGTACCCTTTCCTGCGGGATAAATTTTTATAAAAAACAGTTCACTTACGTAATCATAGAATATGAAAAATTTCCTTTTAAACAAGCAATGGGGAAGAGATTTTTATTATTTCTTTGTTATAAGGTGCTGACGCATTCTAACGCTGCTCCAAATCTCGGGGTGAGAAAAATGGTATGTGACGAGGTCTATCATGTTATCAAAGGATTCTATAAATCTGCTTTCTGTTATTATCCACAGCCTGCCGTTGTGAGCAGCAAAGAGCAATGATGGGTAGTAATAGCCGATACGACCGATAAAGACAGGAATTTCGCCGGCTGTCTGTCCAAGCTCTTTCATATCCCTGATAAGATCCATGTCATAGTTTTTTACATCAGTTGGGTCTAACCTATCATCAATATAAAATAACTCTGGAGCATTTCCGGGCATAAGATAGAATTCATAATCAGAAGCACGGCGACCTAAATCACCGTCATAATTAAAATACCAGCTTTCAGCTATGCCGTAAAATTCACGAAAAATATCCTTTTGAAGTTCGGTAAGAGTTATACCCTTACTGCTGTAATAGCTTTCAACTTCGGCAATATCGTTTTTTCTGCCCTGATACCAGCCTGCCTTTTTAAGGCACTGAATGACCTTTTCTTCCCTTGTGCCTGTGAGTGGTGTATTATCGCTGATCATGAATATCTCTCCTTTTTGAAAGACAAGAATACATCTTTCTCAAAAATATTCTGTGTCCCGAAAAAATTTGGTAATTAGTAACATATCGTATAAAACAATCGTCTTTACCAAGCTAAGGACGA
>JAAVHM010000169.1 GCA_014799675.1 Ruminococcus sp.
CATTGAGAGTGGTCTCGTTTTTATTTTTGCTTTTATCACCGTAATAGTATGACTTGCCGAAGCTGATTATCTTTCCGCTGTATGCGTCAAGAGTTACATTTAGGTAGATGTTGTCCTTTGTATCGTCGGAGGAAGTAAATTCAAATCTCAAGCTGCGGGCAGGGTGGCTTACGCCGTAGTCGTCCGTGTAAGAGGAAATATTATTGCTCTTTAAAATAAGCTCCTTGTTGAAAACTATGTACTCGTCCGCCTTGATAATTTTGAGAGCTTCCTCATAGCTCAGATACTCGTTTTCCTTTTCGAGAGCCTCTTTTTCCGCGTCGCTAAGATAGTAGTCGTCATCATCAAGAGGTTCTTCCTCTTCATATGCCGGTGCGTAATCCACATCATCGTCGTATCCGTTCCATGTGTAAGCGTCGGTGTAGGAGAACTTTTCCCGATCCTCGTAAAGGGCGGTGTATTTGCCTGTTATAGCGTCTATCTCGTTTTCGCCGCCTACAGTCGGCTTGTAAACAGCCAGAACATAGGGGATACTTGTGCGCTCGTCCGTCTCCTCGTTGTATTCATATCTGACGAACATATCATAGTACGCTTTCAAAGGCTTGCGGGAAGCGTAAATATCCGATACCTCGTTTACCGACAGCCTTTTTGAAGCGTCGGGAAGAACTGCGTCGCTCCACCATTTCAGGGAATAATCAAGCAGCTTTCCCGTGTCGCGGTCTATCGTGATACTGCCGTAGTTGCCGTTAAAGTCAATGCCGCTTTCCTTTCGGCTGATACGGTACTGAACTGTCCTGCCGAAAAGCTCCATTTCGTCGGAAGTACGCTCAATAACAGGGTTTCCCTTTAAATCGGGATTAAGCTGATAAAGATACTTTTTCGCAAGCTCGTCCTGTTCCTTTGCGGAAAGCTTTGCAAAGCTTGGCTTGCCGCTGCTTCTGCTGCCGTTCCAGTATACGCAATTGCTGATAAAACCGTTATAATATTCTACTGTAACATATTCATCGGATATGTCCAGCGCATATTCAATATCATAACTGTCATAATCGTAACTGCGGTCTTCACTTTCGTCAACACGAAACCATGCAAATTGGTAATAAGTGGTCTCGTACTCCGTTTTTGTCTCGTACTTGAATTTGTCAAGCTCCTGCGGTATGTCCACCCTGCTTTTCACGTCCTGAATGGCGTTCCGCAAAGCCGTGGTCTCGGCGTTTTCCTCCGCTTTGGACGAGCTTTCCTCCGAAAACGCAGTAACGCATGGTACTGCCGAAACGGCAAGCAGCACGCTCAATGCCGCCGAAATAAGTCTTTTGAATTTCATATAGCTTCTCTCCTTTGCTTTTTTGGGGGTTCTGCTTATAATACAATTCAAAGGGGGGAAATTTTTCATTTTTTTCTATAATTTTTAAAGTTTACAATTCGGACACATTTTGTTAAATTACTTTATCCCCAAAAATCCCGCCTGCATATAGGAAAGCCACAAGATTTCCGCAGCCTTGAAGCCGCAGTCCCGCATAAGCTGCAATTGCTCCGACAGGGTAATGGGAAAATATTCCTTATTGTACCTGCCGATATGCTCCTCGCACACAGCAGGAGACCTGCCCTGTTCCAACTGAAAATTTTTCCACCTGTCAAGATAAAGCCGCTTTCCGACTTCGCTGTACGGTGCAAAATTCTCAAAGCTTATGAAAATGCCGTCGGGTTTAAGGGCTTCAAAACAATTTTTCACAGCAAGCTTCCGTCCCTCCGCCGAAAAATAGTGGTTGACCTGCACCGCCGTCACTATGTCAAACTCGTTTCGGAAAGCAAGCTCCCGAACGTCACCAATGACAAATTCCGTATTTTCCGCAGAAAAGCGTCCCCTTGCAATATTCAGCATTTCCTCGGAATTATCGCAGAAAACAAATCTTTCCACATCAAAGCTTTTCAGGACGTATTCCGCTGTCTTTCCCGTGCCGCAGCCAACATCCAGCCATGATTTCGGAGGGTTCTGACAAGCCTTGACCGCGCTGACAATGTTCATAAAAAAATCATCATAGTACGGCAGGGTCTGCCGAATTTTTTCATCATATTCCGCCGAATTGAAAGCGGAGGAATTGTCGTTCAAATCGTTCCCACCTATCAATCAAAATATTTCGCCTCGCCGAACCAGACCGTGTCGTCAAAGGGATAGTACGCCAGATCGGCGGCGTCCTTTCCGCAGACAAGATAACTGCTCTCATAGCAAATCGGAATAAACAGGTAATTATCAATAATACGCGTCTCCGCAGTACGGAAACGCTCCGTACCCTCAGATATGCTCACGGCAGTTTTGGAGCTGTTCAAAACCGACATAAGCTCGGGGACTTCGCCGCTTCTGAAATAGCTTTGACTTACAAAATTCTCCAAAAACTCGTATGCGGAATCCTGCTCCGCCGTAAGCATGGCAAGAAGAATTTCGTAATCGCCGTTCTCAATTTTTTCATTGTACTCTGTTTCCGAGACCACCTCAACGCCGCAGTCGAAAAGCAGATTTTCCCGCCAGTAATCGGTTATCTCGTAAATCGTATCAACCCCCGAAAAGCTGTCGGGGACGGTTATTTTCACATTGTCGACAGCGTCCAGCCGCATAGTTTTAAGAGAATTTTCCCAAAGCTCCGCAAAGCTTGCGTCGTAAATGGAAAGCGTCCTGTCGGGAACAAGTTCACGATAACTCTTGCCCTGCATAGTTATTCCCGACGGAATAACACCGTATGCGGCAGTCAGACCCGTGAACAGATTTCGGGAATACTCGTCCCGATTAAGTGATTTTGCAAGCGCCTCACGGAGAGGTCTGCCGCTAAAATAACGGGAATTGGGATTGAAAACAAGACCCGCCGTCTTACTGTAGTTTGAATAGGAAACGGTTTCCTCAAAAAGCCTTTCGTCATACCTGTCAGTAATGCAGCAGTCGGTGTTCCCCGCCAAAAAGTCGGCACGGTCGGAACTGCCGTCCCCCGTTATAAAAAAGTTCAGGCTGTAGGGATAGACATAGCTTTTGTCGGAGTAGGAAATGTTCCGCCGCATTATCAGGTAGTTGTTGTCCCAGTAGGGGTCAAAATTCCATTCCTTCAGATAGAACGCTCCGTTGGAAGCGACCGCGTCCGCCGCCATGCCGTACCTGCCCTTTGAAAACACAAAGAATTTCTCACAGCAGGGCATTGCGGGACTTCCTGCAAGCAGAGACAAAAAGTCGTAATAAGGGTACTCTAACGTAAATTCCACGGTGTATTCGTCCAAGGCTTTCACGCCAAGCTCGTCAATACTTTTAGTACCGTTCAATACTGCGCTTCCGTTTTTTATGCAGATATAATCCTTGCCGTAGGGCGAACCTATTTCGGGGTCGAAAAGCCTGTGGAAAGCGTACACAAAATCCGCCGACGTGACAGGCTCGGAAAATTCCGCAAGGCTCTCCCATTCCTGTCCCTGCTTCAAATAAAAGGTATATGTCAAGCCGTCCTCGGACATATCAAAGCTTTCCGCCGCCGCGGGGACGATCCCACCCTCGGGCATAACTCTGACCAGTCCCTCAAGCATATTTTCTATGATGATAAGTGACTCCTTGTCCTCGGCAAGCTGTGGGTCAAGGTTTCGGGGGTTGTTCTCGATATTCATTTTAAAAATGTGACCCGAACCGTCGTCCTCTGTGCAGGAGGGAAATATTACCGCCAAAAATAAAAGCAAAAAAATAAATGCTGTACGTCGAATATGTTTCAAGGCAATGCTCCTCTTCATTTTATCATATTCTAAATATAGCATTTTTTTTTATAATTTGCAAGTGTTATATGTCCGTTTCAACAACTTTTTTTTCGGCAAGACTTTTTTTCACGTCGATTATCCGCTGATTTGAGCTGCCGCGGAATTTCAGCAGTATGTCCCGCTTGTCAAGCTCAAAAGGACCGTCCACCATATAATCGGTTACGGACAGCAGTTCGCTGTAAAAATTTTCCGCAGTTGCGTTTTCCGTAAGGTACTCAAACTTGTAGCCCGTATAGGTCACAATATTCATGCCAAGCTTTTTTATCTCCAGAGCAAGCTCATAAAGCTGCTTCGCCTGACAAAAAGGCTCGCCGCCGCTGAACGTTACGCCGTCCAAAAGCGGGTTGCCCTTTATCTTTTCAAGGAGACTTTCAAGGGTAACATCTTCGCCGCCCTCAAAGTCGTGAGTGTGGGGGTTGTGACAGCCCTTGCAGCGGTGAGGGCAGCCCTGCACAAAAATCGTAAATCGCATTCCCGGACCGTCCACAATTGAGTCGTTGACCGTCCCCGCAAGTCTTAATGTATCGCTAAGCATATTTTCAACTTCCTATCCTATTTCACTTCCAATGTATATACAAAAAATTCTGCACAAAAACCATACACGCAAGTTTTTGTTTGAATTTTTTGTATACATTCAGGTCGTGAAATAGTATTACTGTTTTATAATTTTTGCAATATCGTCATTCTTGCCCGCAAGTCCCAGCGCGCTGTCCACGGGCATGGAAAAGCATATCCCACGGTAATCGGTGCGTATCCCCGCTTTGTCAAGGATAGTCTGCATGATATTTTCCCTGTCCTCACTGTCCACAACGATAAGGACGATATCCTTTTCGGGCTGAATGGAGATACCGAGGAACTTTGCGGCTTCCTCTCCCCCAAGTCCCAAGCCGTGGAGCAAAGTTCCGCCCCGCGCGCCTGCGGCTTTGGAGGCTTCCTTTACCGCTTCAAAGCCTCCCCTGTCCACTATGGTAATTATAAGCTCGTGCTTCGGCTCGGTCATTTCGGCGTCTGCCTCCTTTTCGGCGTTTGTTCCGTTCAGGGCGAACGCCAGTCCCGACGCCCCCGAAACGGGTACTGTAAAGGCAATTCCCGTACCCGCTTGACTAAGGGAAAGCCTGTTGTTAAAAATCCTGTACAAATTAATAACTGCGTCGTTTGCCGCAAAGGTCACGGCAATTATTTTCTTGTTGTCGCCCAAGCCCAGATAGTCCAGCATTGCGCTGTCCGCAGAGCCGTGACCGTGGAGCAAAAAGCGGCAGGGAAGATTTTCCTTTTCATAAATATCCTTGATAGTTTGTCTGTAACCGTAGTCGGCTATCAAAAACATTGCTTTCATACGCCTGCGCTCCTTTCAACCGTTTTTACAAACACGGCTTTGTCGCAGCTTTCGTCAAGCACGATGGGGAAAACGGCTTGCCCGATATGTATAGTCTGAACCGCCTTTTCGGAAGAAGCGGCAGTCTTTTTGGACATACTTATAAGTCCCAAGATCTGTATTGTCAGAAGCGGGGTCATTGCAACCATTGCAAC
>JAAVHM010000170.1 GCA_014799675.1 Ruminococcus sp.
CTTAGTGACTGATTTTTCTGTTGTCCGCCAACCCTCCGCCCATTACTTGCGGCATTAATATCGGGTTTTTCTGTTGCCCGCCAACCCTCCGCCCATTACTTGCGGCATTAGTATCGGATTTTTTATCGTGTCAGCCCCACGTTAGCGGCTTATAGCCGTTCTACAATTATTATATACAATATTTTTGATTTTGTCAATATTTTTTATTAATTTTCGCGCAAAAATTCTTCCGATTAAAATTTAAAAGGGAGAAGCTTTGCCGTAGCGAAAGTCATCTCCCTTTAGTGACTGATTTTTATAGTCGCTCTGGTCGACCAACTTCTAAAAGGGCTACTATACTTTCAAGTAGCAGTGAACAACAGAGTTTCGGATACGCCCCGCCATTTCTGACGTGCCCCTAAAGTGTCAGACACACTAATGAAAGCAGCGCACCACTTTCATCATCTTTATTATATACTATTTATTTTATTTTGTCAAGTATTATTACAAAAATAAGGGGCAGGAAAACCCTGTCCCTTTTATAATCGCTTTTAGCTCACACTTTTTTCATGAGTGGCAGGAACTCCTATCACAGTCCGCACTTTTTTCATGAGTGGCGGAAACTCCTAAAGTGAGCAATCAAACACTTAAAGCTATACAGCTTCCTTAATTATTATAATATACACAGTAAGATATGTCAAGGCTTTTATAAAAATAAAGGGCAAAAATAGGTTTTATCATATAAAAAGAAGCCTTGTTAAACACAAAGCTTCTTTCGTACATTTTCTTTCAGCAAAAGCCTAAGCCAACTCGAGGTAACGTTGTACAACCCTTCCCGCAAGCTCAGTGAAACAGGGCAATGTTGGCGCGCCATTTCACTTCATCACTTCACAGACCCGCTACGACTGTTAAGTTTCGTCGGACTGACCGAAAACTCTTGTTTTCTGACAGCATTTCTACTGCTGATTATATTATATATAAATTATTCTGTTTTGTCAATATCTTTTATTAATTTTTGAGCAAAAATTCTTCCGCTACAAAATTTAAAAGGGAGAAGCTTTGCCGTAGCGAAAGTCATCTCCCTTTAGCGACTGATTTTTCCGTTGTCCGCCAACCGTCCGCCCATTACTTGCGGCATTAAATATCGGGTTTTTCCGTTGCCCGCCAACCGTCCGCCCATTACTTGCGGCATCACTATCGGATTTTTTATCGTGTCAGCCCCACGTTAGCGACTTATAGCCGTTCTGTAATTATTATACCCGATACTTGCGATTTTGTCAATATGTTTTAATAAGTTTTTTGCAAATTAACGTTGTCTGCAATTGAAAAAATCATTTGTTTTGACTTTTATGTATTGACAATATTTTTGCTTTGGTGTATAATAATATCAGAGCTAAGGTTGTTTGTTAATTCGGAGTATTGTTCTCCCCATCTTTCAAACATTTCTTGGCTTTTATTTTTGCCCTGCGGAACTTCGGGAACAAAAAACTTTATAAAAACTCTTGACAAGTTGGAATAAGTCTGATATACTTGCATCAGAGCCACTTAGAGCCGAGCGAGCTATCGGTTTTCCGTGAACTCTATGTTCTAAGTGGTTCTATTTTTATTTTTCAGCTTGACATTTGCAAAAGGTTATGTTATAATGTTATTAAGCTAATAAATGTGTTCGCCTTGAGATACTATTTCTCTATGGAAAGAAGCATTTAATTAGCTTTTTTTATTAATTATTTACTTGACATTTGCTAAAAATTATGCTATAATATTATTAAAGCTAATAAATGTGTTCGCCTCGGGGAAATCGACCCCTATGGAAAGAAGCATTCTATTAGCTTTTTTATTAATTATTATAATTTAATTATTTACTTGACATTTGCTAAAGATTATGCTATAGTATTATTAAAGCTAATAAATGTTTCCTCCTTGGGATACTATTTCCCTATGGACTGAAACATTTTATTAGCTTTTTCTTTCTATAATTTAAGCCGTTTTACTTGACAAAATTCAATTAATATGATATACTAAAATCAAGCCTATTAAGGACTTTTAAGTGTGGCTGTTTTTCAGTGAAGCTTACGTGCCTTAATGGTGCTTATGAGCAGTTAAGAACCGAAGGGCGTAGTTGATTTTCAAGCAAACCTATAATTTTTAACGGCTCTTATAACCATTCAAGACTGATAGTGCTAGCCATTTATTGGTGAACGCTATGTTCTTGAATGGCTTTATTTTTACATTTTGCAACTTGACATTTGCAAAAAATTATGCTATACTATTATCAAGATTGATAATGTTTTCAAACTTGGGCAATTGGCGCCCTATGTTCGGCTGGTCCACGAAACAATTATCAGTCTTTTTTTATTCACTGCTGTAATTTTTGTTTTCTTACTTGACATTTGCCTTAAAATATGCTATACTATTGATATAGTTGGTAAATGCTTCAAACTTGGACAATTGGCGTCCTATGTTCGACTGTGTCATGAAGCATTTATCAATTTTTTACTTGACATTTGCCAAAAATCATGATATAATATTATCAAAGCTAATAAATGTGATCGCCTCGGGAAAATATCTCCCTATGGTAAGAAACATTTAATTAGCTTTTTCTTTATTAATCAACTATAATTTAATTATTGGCTTGACATCTGCCGTGGAATATGCTATACTATTATTGTAGCAGATAGCTGTATTTAACTTGGAATATTGGATTCCTATGTCTCTATACGGTTGTTCTGCTTTTTTTGTTATAAGCAATAATTTTTGCTTTTTACTTGACATTTGCCATAAAATATGCTATAATGTTGTCATAGCAGATAGCTGAAGTCGTTTTGGGTTATTGGAACCCTATAGTCGTGAACAGTTTGTCTGCTTTTTCTTTTTTGTAAGCAATTATTTTTGTTATTTACTTGACATTTGCCATAAAATATGATATAGTATTGTTAAAGCTACTAAATGTGTTCTCCTTGAGGTACTATTTCTCTATGGAATGAAGCATTTCGTTAGCTTTTTATTTATTGCAAAAACATCTGATAAACGTTTTAAAAAAAACTGCCGTACAATAAATGCACAGCAGCTATAAAAATATTATTCTATTTCTTTTTTTATGCTGTCGGTATAACCGCCGTTATCCTCATACTCGGAAATTGTTTCGTCAAGAGACAAGCCAAGATAATTTTTTATCAGATCCCTGCCGAAATATTTTGCGCTTGTTTTGGCTGAGGATATATCAATTTCCCCGTCCAAAATAAGTATATTATTCATATGCGCTTCGGCATAAACCGTTAATTCATACGTATCGCCGACGCTGTATTCGTCCTTTGAATAATCCCTGCCTTTTTCGCACGGAAATTTAAGCTCATAAAATACGGTATACGAATTAAATATATCCGAAAACCGATTATTTGAACCGTAAAAAATCTTTTTTACAGGCGTTATGGTATACTCCCCTGTTACATTCCATTCGGCAGATACGCTTCCGTCACGCATTATATTAAAGCCGTAAAGGTAACTGTTATCTTCATATGCTTCAGCCCATGTTGATTTATCAGCTTTTTCCTTTGCCAACGTAAGAAGCTGTTCATCAATTTCACTTAAATCATAACCGCTTATATCCTGCGCATAATACGGCAATCCCTCAACGGTATAGCTTTTCTCCGTTTCTTTAATTACGTACAAATTTTCATCAAGCTTGCTCTGACTGCATGAAGCCTTAACCACGATTTCATCGCCGTTTGAAAGACCGTAAGCTTTATCAATAGAATACCTCACATTGCTTTTTACAAATTCATCATTTCCGTTGTATTCAGCCTTTGCAGAGCCACTGGAAGATATTCCGTCATATGTAACAGTAACTCCGTCCCAAATATCAAGCTCCTTGGGTTCTTCAAGACCCTCGACCACATATGTATACTCGTCAAGCTTGAATTTCAGTCCTAAATTTTCAAGACGTTCATTATCTGCGGTCATTGTGATTTTTAATTTGTCACCGTTGGAAAGCCCTGTTTTTTCGCCGTCAAGCTCATATTTGACAGAATCATATATTTGAAGCTCCATAGCTGCGAGTTCCAGATCGGTAGCTTCACCGTCAAACAAATCATTATTTATTTTGTTGTAAAACTCTTTTGTTCCGCCCGAAACCGAAGCTCGACCGTCGCCGTTTGCGCCGCTTACAGAAATACTGACGTAATCCTCCGTGCTGTATGTAACCGTCCGTTTGCCGCAAGCCGACATTAGCAGTATACAGCATAATGCCGTGATTATAAGTAATATTTTTTTATTATTCATTTTCAATACCTCCGTAAATTTAAAGTTAAAGCTTTTGTATGCTTAAAATAAGCGTTATGAAATACTTGCTGCACACATTTGGTATGCAGCTTCCTCCGCTTCAAGAATAGCCATATTCAGCATACGCATTGCCTCGAAAGGATTTTTCTTTTCAGCGTTCAAATATTCGTCGGAGTGCGTATAGCGGTCAACGTAATTGTCAACGTATTTTTCCGCCATACTCTGTACGGACGCAAGGTGCTCTTCAAGACTTCCGTTTTCAAGCATTGCATTATAAACATCTGGAGCATGATTTTCAAGCATTTCTATATGCTGCATAGCATATTTACCCTGTACATTTATTTTATTAGTAATCATAATAATTCCTCCATTTTTTGTGCATTTTTACCTAATTTAGTAGTAAAAACTTAATGCCAGCTGATACATTAAGCAAACTGTAATTATATTATATTACTGTTGACAGTAATATGCAATATTCAAAATACACAAACTTTTACAAAAAATTTTGTGTATTTTCTTACTGTTGACAGTAAGCGAGATATGGTATAATATTATCAAGTAAATTTTTTTGAGGTGAATAAAATGCCGTTAAGTGAAAAATCAAAGCAATGTATAAGGGCATGGGACAGAGAAAATATACGCTCCCTGACCTGCCGCGTCCGTACAGAGGAAGCAGAGCTTTTCAAAGCATACTGCGCTGCTCACGACACTACTGTAGGAGAGTTTTTAAAAAAATATGTCCGCAAATGTAATTACGAATACGGAGAGGAACTGCGGAAAGCCGAAGAAGAAAAAGAGAAGAAGAAAGCCGAAGATAAAGCGGAATAGCAGCGGTCAGCGAATTTTATGTTATAAAAATAAAGCACAAAATTATCGGAAAGGTAATTTTGTGCTTTTTTAATTGAGTTATCAAGAATTTTATTAAAAACAATTTAATTTGGGCGGCACGGACGGTTACAATATTAAGCTTGGGCGGTTGCCATATGTCCGCAAGCTGCGTATTTACCGCATTTTGGACGGCTTGGGCGGTTTGGACGGTTATTTTATTATATCCCCTCTTTAAACATATCGGGAGGCAAAATTTTATAATCGTCCATAATACGCATTATATCAGAAAAATTAAATCCATATCCCGACATATCTATACTGCTGTTAAATATCAGTTTTAACTTTTCAGCTTCAATGCCATGGTTATCAAGCAGCTTTTGACAAGTTATGCCAAATTTTTTGTTTATATTTCGGGCAATCAAACGTGAAATTTGCAGCTGTAATATTTTGTAGCTGTCGTCTGCCGCACATTGGTCAAGAACATTGCATATTAAAAATACAACTTCCATTTCGCTGTAATCGGCGTTATTATCAGCTTCACACTCGCTGTAGTCGTAGCCATATAGGTAATCTTGGGAACAATTCATATACTTGCCTATCTTTAGTCTGTCGGCTGCCGATACGTTTACACCGCTTTTAAGCGCAAATAATCGCTGAGGAGTAGCCAATAAAGCGTTTTTTACATTTGGCAATGTATTTTTTGATATTCCGTCAGGCAATTCACCCAAAAGATGTGCTACAGAAACATCAAGATATTTTGCTATTGCAGTTATTTTATCCAACGACGGTGTATTTCCCTTTCGCCATTGCGTAATTAAATTATGAGAATAATTTAAATCAGATAACATTTTTTTTGCAGAGATATTTTTTTCTTTTAGTTTTTTATCTATAACTTGTAAATATTGCATAAAATATAACCTCTTTTTTATGTAATAAAGCAATTGAATTACATTTTTATATGTGATATTATATTATTATACACTTAAAAAGGTACATAAGATATAATATAAACATCATTTTGTTATTATTATATCATAATACCTACATAAATGCAAGGATAAATTATATTTCAAAGGGAGGATTTTATTTGAAACCGTATGTAAAATTGCGAACAGCTATGATGATTGCTGAGAAAAAACAAGAAGAGCTTGCTGCGGCAATAGCGGTCAATCCCACAACCTTTAGCAAGAAGATGACCGCCAAAGCTGCGTGGACTATGTGGGAAGCATACAAAATGTGCGAATTGCTGCACATTCCAGAAAGCGAGTTGACGGAATATTTTCCAAAGGAGCTTTCCGTGCCGCACGAAAGTGTTGCTCATCAACTCACACAGCGTCAAAATGTAAGCATGAAAGGAGTTAAAAAATGAGTGTTCCAAAATTGGAGGTAATAGATGCAGAAACACTTCTTGCTACACCTCTACCCAAAACTCTTTTTATTGTCGATAAGCTTTTACCACAAGGTTTGAGTATTTTTTGCGGTGCAAGCAAAATTGGCAAGAGCTGGCTAATGCTTGACCTTGCAAACAAAGTTGCAAAAGGCGAGCCAATGTGGGGATTTGCAACATGTAAGTGTGATGTTCTTTATCTCACGTTGGAAGACACGATTGTGAGAGTACAAGAACGTCTTTACAAATTAGTTGATGAAGCTCCGTCAAATCTCCGTATTGCCGTGGCATGCGAGAAAATTGGAAAAGGACTTGAAGAACAAATCAACACTGCATTAAATGAATATCCAAATACAAAATTAATAATTATCGATACTTTCCAAAAAGTGCGAAATTCAAGCGGTGCAGTCAGAGACGGAATGTATGCAGTCGATTATGCAGATGTTTCTGCCCTCAAGGCGATTGCTGATAAAAATAAAATTGCCGTTATGTTTGTACATCACCTACGCAAGGTCAAGGATTTAGACGACCCGTTCAACGATGTAAGCGGCAGCACAGGCATAGCAGGAGCAGCAGACACAATATTTATTATGAGCAGAGCAAGAAGCGATAAAAACGCTAATTTAATTGTCAGCGGGCGAGACATAAACTATCAAGATATGGAATTGCTTTTTGAAAAATGTAAGTGGCAGCTTCAAAAAATAAAAACGGAGAATGAAATTCAGCAAGAGCAAGTTCCTAATTTTATTTTTAAGCTTTGCGATTTTCTTTTTCTGCAAACCGAATGGTGCGGAACAGCGACAGAGCTTATAGCCGCAATGGAGGACACAGAGACATCACCCAATATTGTAACCAAATCCCTCGGAAGATTTGCTGATAAATACTTGACCCCTAATGGAATACAATACAGCACAAAAAAGTCTGGAAAGAGATATATTTACTTTAAGAAAATTCAAAAATAAAATTATCGCCGAGGTATAAATCCTCGGCAAAATTTTAAATTTTAAAAGGACTGTGATTTTAAAAATTTTCAAAAATTGAAAATTTGATAATTTTCATTGAATTGGACTTTTTAAGATTTTTGTATTTTTGAAAAATTCATATAAAATAAAAATTTTTATTTTTCAGATTTTTGCAAAAACAGAGGGGCGGGCAAATTGAACGTTTTTTACTCGTTTTTGAGGGTTGCCACAAGGGAGCGAAAAAGGTGCGGGTATAGAATAGCAAGCACAGAAAAGGTATATACCTTTTCCCATTATCTGACAAATATGCAGATAATGACAGCGCGAACCCTGCGA
>JAAVHM010000171.1 GCA_014799675.1 Ruminococcus sp.
GCGTTTAAATCGGCGCAGGAATAAAAGCTGTGACAGGAATAAAATTTATTGTGGTCTTCACGGTGGCTGCGTTCAACCTTGCCGTTATGTCTCGGAGTATAGGGACGTATCAGCTTATGCTTTATACCAAGCTGCTCCAGTGTATTCTCAAACAAGGTTTTCTTATCCTTTTTACTTTGAGAAAAACGGTTTGTAAACTCAAATCCGTTATCCGTCTGTATACACTCAACAGTTATACTGCGGCGCTTGTACCATGCTACAAGACGTTTGGCAAAATCTGCCGATGAATACGTGCTTTGCTCCTCGTAACCGTATAAAAACCTTATTCTGCTGTATTCGTCTATTGCCGTGTACTGATAAAGCTTAAGCTCAGGGTTTGCAATACATTTTCTCGGCACAACCTTTACGTCGACCTGAATTCGTTCTCCTGCATGGGTCATCTGTTCATAGGGCTTGGAAACGTGTTTTTTCTTTTCCTGCTTAGGCGGAAGCAGTCCCAGCTTTTTCATAACTCGGTAAAGACTTTCAATTCGGCGGGTATAGCCTTTCTTTTTAAGTCTGTGCCATAATTCGGTAATTTCAAGATTGGGATTGCGCCTGCGGAAATTCCGTATCATGGTTATCTCCTCTTCTGTATGCTCATTTGGGTGATGGTGGGGACGCTTGGATCTTTCCGCAAGGGACTCCACACTTCCGTCCCACCGGCTTTTCCAGAAATATATGTATGACCGTGATTTGTTGTATTTTCTGCTTGCCTTGCTTACTCCGTATTTTTCCGAATATTTCATTAGGGATTGACGATACCTCATATTTTGTGTTATACTGTTCATGAGAGATTGACGACCTTCTTTCTGTGAATTGGTGTGGTAACTTTATTCTATCAGATTTTCGTCTTTCTCTCAACCTTTTTTTTATTCTTTTGTCCAATTTCTATTGTAGCACTACAATTAAAGCTGTATGAATTTTTCGTCATATATTGACAATGAACGCTATAGTGTGGTATAATGTGGTAAGTTTAAAACTTATATATGGAAGTGTATACAGCATGGAGAATAAATCAAAGAAAATAAAAAAAGCAAATTTGATTCATTCAATAGCTTTTAAAACCTTACAATTTGATAGGGCATTAAGGTATTCTTTATCACTTTTCATCTCTGGATTGATTTTTTTATTTGTATCTTTTAATATAATTTCTGAACCTATAAAAAGTACATTACAAATATTTGCTTGTTTATCAATTACACTTTGTATTTACTTGCTTCCGTTCTTTGATACAGATAAAATAGATAAGTTTATTAGCAAGTTTATATGTTATACGATACTTTCAATCTTGTTTATAGTATACACAATTTTTTGGTTTGCTTTTTGCAATATTGATACTGCAACCGAAGATTTTTTTATTATCATTATTTTTATAATGTCTTTGATAGAAATTGTTAGCATTGTCATAGTTATAAACAATATACTAAAACCAATAATGTACATAATTTCTCAAATATCTACAATTTTGAAAAAACGTGCAGAAGAAAATAAAGAACGGACATTTATAACATATTTAAAAACAGTATGTGCAAATCTTAGCGTAATAATATCTTTTATTCTAACGCTAATTACTTTTGTTGTTACAATTTGCAATCATGTTGATCCGTTAGAATGGATAAACAAAATCATTACATAAATCTTAATTCAATTAAATAAACAATTAGTTATTTTTTAATTATATAATATTTTATTTATTATTTTTAATATTTGATAAAAAATCAGGAGGAATTATAATGACTATTTCAGAAATTTTAGCTATTGTTTTTGGTTCATTTGGTATGATAACAGGTATTATTGGATTGATTATAAGTATTTTAGGGTATAACCGCAGCAAATTTGATATAATTAATGCTTTCTTTCAATATATGCTTGATTCGGAATTTATTCAATCCAGAAAATTTGTATATAATTTGCCTGAAAATAAAATTATTGATAATACATATTCTGATAAAGAGCAAAATTATATTGCAACAGTAGCCAATACATATCATCATTATGGTTTATTAGTTAAACGGAGACAATTACCATTATGGATATTTTATGATAAAAAGGAAAAGAAACTTACTGCTTCTGGTATTGCCGTTATAAGAATGTATAATAAATTAAAAGAAACAATCAAAAATAGAAGAAATAATGGAAATGTTGAATATGCTAGGTATTTTGAATGGCTATATAATGAACTTAATAATAAACTCCAAAATAATGATAAAAGAAAACAAAGTTGATATATTTTTTATTAAGTCTTATTCTCTCAATTAACCCATACCAATTACAAATATATGATAATTCAAAAAATAAAACTATGACTTAATTCACAAGCACAAATTTTTTCAAAAATCATATTATTTAAATCAGCAATTCCCCTGACAATTTTTGACAAAATATACCGTTGTGTAGTATAATTTAATTAAAATAAAGCTGCTTAAAGAGGTAAACAAATGAATTTTTCTATACTTATTACTATTATTATTTTTGCAATTATTTTAGGTGTTGTCGTATATCATATTACTAAAGAAAATAAGGGTCTAACTGTACTTACAGAAATGATAATTATTATAATAAGTATACTTGTGTCTTGGCTTAAAACAGATGATAATGAAATTGAATATACAAGTAATCCAATAACAACTACTGTTGAAACCTTAGAGCAAACTGAACCTAAAACAGACAACCTAACATCACATAAAAACACTACTACAAGTGAAGCAACACAAATAGAAATAACAACTACTACCGAAGAAATAACATCAACCACAACCACTCAAACAACTACTATTGAAGAAACACAAAAAGTTGATCCAAATTATTTATTTGAAATACCAAACCCAGAAGAAATTGACTTAATGAGTGGTTCACTTTCAGGTAATTACTCTGATATGTCTGGACAAATTCATTATACACCAACTAAAAGTGGGATTTATGGTTTTATAATAACACATAATTCTCCTTATCCTGAATCTGAACCTAAACTTGAATGTTGTTCTGAAGCAGGTCAAATCGGTAGTATAGGGACAAAAAATTCAAAAGGATTAAGAAAAGATTATAAATATCAGCTTTATATTTCAGAAAGTTCTCGATTAATAGCCTATAGTGATGTAAATTATGATTATGAAGTAAAAATGTATTATCCATCCGAACCGTATGACATAGAAGGAAGTTTTGCAGGAAGCTTATTATTTAATGGACAACGTCAAAAACTATACTATAAACCATTAGTTAGTGGAGAGTATTTTTTTAACTTTAAAAATTATGATGAATTATGTTATGAATTCGAATGTTATAAATTAGATACAGATTTCCCGATTAAATCAAAAACAATTAAAAAAGAGCGTGATAAATTAACAATTGATTTGATAGCAGGGGAAACTTATGAAATTAGAATAACCAGTAAAGATATATTACAAGGTCGATATGAAGTTACAATAAGTTAAAATGCAAACAAATATATAATAAAATTAAACAACTTACTTATTTATCTACTTGTACTTACCCTCTCAATTAACCCATATTAATTTACAAATATAGGATAATTCAAAGAACAAAATATTTGTCAAACAGCAGACTTCTTTCTAACGCTTTCTAACACTTTTTCTAACCAATTCTCACGAAATGCAAAAATCGAATTTTTGTTCTGTCACTGATTTTTTGACGAATAATTGCTGCCAAATGGCTTAAATACGTGGTTTGCGAAGATATTAGATAACAAAATACAAGATTAAAAGTTTTAACTTAAAGGATACCATTTTACACTGGCAGTGTGGGGGTCAGGGGTTCAAGTCCCCTATGCTCCACCATTACAAATGGCTTAAATACGTTGTTTGAAGCAATTCGGACAGCGTGTTTATTTTTTTCGGCAACGGCTTTGTGCGCCATTGCCGAAAATTATAATAAAAATAAGCGGATACGCTCCATTCCCTGCAAGCCATTTCTTGTCGTGCAGAGACATTCCGTGTGGTGCGATCAGCTCCGTATCGTGCAAGCCCATTCTTATCATGCAGGGACATTCCGTGTGCTGTGACCTGCTACGTGTCGTGCAAGCGCGTTCTTATCCTGCAGGAGCGTTCCGTGCGGTGTTACCCACTCCGTGATCGGCAAGCTGGAAGTGCTTGGAGGACAGCAAGCGCAGAAAAGCGGGGGTTTTTCATTTTTGTATGGAATACGGTTTATTTTTCTCCTTAAAAAACAGAAGCGATGCCGTCATTATCACCGCCGAACCCGCCAATATCTGCACGGAATACCACAGCACCGCTTCCTCGGGAATCAGCATTGCCAAAACCGAGATCGCTCCCGCGGGCGGTATGTACGACTTTATCAGCCTCATCACCGCGATAACCAACAAAATAGCAAGCGCAGAGACCGCATATAAAGGAAATATGCCGAGTTTTATGCAAAAAACGTATCTAAGTCCCGCGCCGAGCACCGCGCAGCCTGTTATCAAAGCAACAGCTTTTACGGGAAAGCTCCGCGCCTTGGAGTTTGGATTGGAAAACTCCGTGAACGCCACTAAAAGCGGCGGCGCGACCGCAAACCGAAAATCCAGAAACAGCGCGGGAACTATCATAGCCGCAGAAAAAAGCGTCCGCCAAAGAATGCTCTTATAATCATTCCAATGTGGTTTTGACAGCGGCGTGAACTCGTTTTTTTCAAGTATATTCACCTTTTCAAAGGCAGTCCGGCATAACAGGATAAGTGCCGTCATGATCACGGCGGACGCAAGATAGATCGGCGTATCCGTTTGCAGCATTACGGGGAGCACCATAGCCGAGATCATAGGCGCGAAAGAGGTTTTGGAGTTCACCAGCAAAATTTGAGCAAGCAAAAACGCGGTTATCATCTGCGCCCATACCGGCAGCGGCAGCCACATCACTATCGCGACCCCAAGCACCGCGCAAACGGTTATGTATATGAATATCCGCAGCTTATTTGCATTCCATGAGAATTTTGGCGAAACCAGCGCCCCTACCGCAATAGCGGCGATCTCCGGGAAAATGATCTCGCGGTTGTCGAGCAGAACCGCTGCCGCAGTCATTATCCAGATTAAAATGACAGTAGAAATTATAGGTAAAATTTTTTTCATATCCAAAAATATCTCCCCGCAGCCAAAGGCTGAGCCTTTACCCTTTTAGGCGTACTACATTGATAAGGGTGAAATACTCCCATGGGTAACAATACTTCTATATCGCTACTCGTCAAAGGGCTGAGCCTTTACCCTTTTAGGCGTACTATGCCAATAAGAGTAAAATGCTTCCATGGGTAACAATACTTCTGTACTGTTACCCGTCAAAGGTCAATGCCTTTTTTATTTCGTTTCATAGAAAATTGCGGCGTCAAAAGTTTTCGCTCGACACCAAAACACTTCTATATCGCACGTTCATTAAAGCGGGTCTACTCCCATACTTCAAACCGCTGTTTGCGATGTAAGACTATCAGAATGTCCCACAATCGACGAGAACGGATTTTTAATGAACTTGCCGCATAAAACGCAAACCTTCTAAAAACGGTTTTGCAGTCGCTCTTAGAGGTATTGTGATTTTATAAAAAGAGATGGGAGCGTATCCACTCCCATTTTAGACCGCGTAAGCGTTACATTTTTTGTATGACCCGCAAAGGGTATTATATAAGCACTAAGCTTATAATGATATATTACCACACTTCCGCTATTTTGTCAACTATTTTAGCTTGTTATCGCCGTCCGGCAAGTCAAGCCGTTTAATGCTTGCAGCTTCGGAAAGCGTTTTCAACTGTTTTATGGCAAGCTGATTGAGCGTTACGACACGCTCGCCTTGCTCCATACCGTTTTCGATAAACATAGCGTTTGCGCTTTCCAGATTGGCAAGCACTAAAAGCTGTTCAATAGTGGCATAGTCCCGCATATTGCCTTTCGCTTCGGGATTTGCTTTGCGCCATTCGGCAGCGGTTTGCCCAAAAAGAGCGACGTTCAGCACGTCCGCCTCGCTTGCATATATAATGCCCTGCCGTCCCCTGCTTATGTCGGGAGGTATAAGGTTTTCCTTTATGGCTTCGGTATGTATTCTGTAATTAGCCTTTGATATGAGACGTTTAACGTTCCAATCAAGCGAGAGCCTGTATGCCTCGTCTTCCTTAAGCCGCTGGTAGTCCTTGATGATATAAAGCTTGAATTCGGGAGAGATCCACGAGGCGAACTCGAAAGCAATGTCCTTATGTGCAAATGTACCTCCATTATTACCAGATTTTGATATTATTCCAATTGCATTTGTAGCTTTTATCCACTTTTGAGGAGACATAGTAAAAGCGTTTGAACCAGCCTCATTCTTAAAGGAGTCGAATTCGACCCCTTTGAAATTTGGATTATTCATTTTCTCCCATAACCCTAAAAATTCAATTGTGGATTTAGAACGCAGCCAATTCTTTACAACATCTTTAGGCTCGTCGCTCCTATATCTTGCAATATCGGTAAGAGAAATATAATCCTCTTTTCCAACGGCTGAAATAACTGCAATATCGGTATCTTTGGCGTGAATTATATTATTCGGCATTTTCGTTTTCCTCCCGTTCTGCTCCGTCTGGAGCAGGTTCAATGTATTCAATGATATCTCCAGGCTGACATTTAAGCAGCTTGCAAAGAATATCAATACTTTCCAAAGCTATTAACTTTCCCTCTCTTAAAAGCTGAATGGTTCGCTCGCTGAGTATTTTCCCTTTTCGTAACTTGTATGTTGAATACCCTGCCGCTTTAAGCTCTGCTAATACATCTATTTTATATTTTATCGACACTATATCGCCTCCCGATTATAATTATACCACATTTATACACGCTTTGCAATGTATATATTATACATTTTTTAGCGTGCATATTTGGCTATTATATCAATAGACAATACGCGCCAAAGCGTGTATAATATAATTAAGCTCAAAGAGCAAATATAAAACAGGAGGTAAACCAGTATGAACAAAACAAGGTCAAAAGTAATGACCATATCAATCTCCCTGTTTCATGCAGGGAGATTTTATTTTTGCCAAATTTTATGTCAAAATTTTGTCGTACGACCTGCTTTAACTATTTTAATTTTTATTTTCCGGGAATAAATATTTTAAGAATGTTTACGGTATTGTTGTGTTTGTAGGTTCATGCTATAATAAATACAAGGTCGACCAAATAAAACAAAGCAAAGCGAGGAGAAAATTATGAAAAACAATGAATTTGTCACTAAATGGGTAATTGATACCGTAAAGGAAAAATATGCGGACGATATTGCTCTGGTCATATCCCACACATCGCTGAAAATTGACGACAGCGAGCCATGTGTATCTTACTTTGTTCCTATCACAGAACGGGGGAACGAGCTTTCGCGCACCTTTATTCTTGAGGGGACGGGTTTTGATATATGGGGTATTCCGTGGGAGAGGCTTGAAAATTTTGCGGAGCTTGAAGAATATAATCTGACCGTGCTTGCAGACGGCGAAATATTGTACGCAAGAGACGATGAATGTGCAAACCGCTTTGAACTGCTTAAAGCAAAGCAGCGGAAAAATCTTGCGGACGGTGAAAAAATGCGCAAATGTGCGCTGAAAGCATACGCGGAGGCAAAGGAGCTGTATGCCGAAATGCTGTTTGCGGGGCACAGTGACGTCCGCATGATAGCAGGCTATGTGCTGGACTATCTTGCTCAGGCTTTAGCGTTCTGCAATCATATTTATTTTAAAAAATCCCAAACCGCACAGCTTTACGAGCTGCGGCAGTTAGACAAAGCGAGGGAAATTCCCGAGAGTTTTTTTGAATTGTATTTAAGCGTTATAAAAGAAAATGACGAAAAAAAGCAGCAGGAAAAATGCGGTGAAGCTGTCAGGATTGTGCGTGAATATCTTGAAAAAAAATATCCCCCCGAGTCTGTGAGGGAACACAACTTTCAGGATCTTGCCGATTGGTACGGTGAGTTGTCATACACATGGCTAAGGCTTCGTCACTATGCGGCGGAGGGCGATTTTGTCAAGGTATATATGTGGGGAATACTTTTGCAGAACGAGCTTAACGGCGTGTGTGAGGATTTTGGATTTGAAAAGCCGAAGCTTATGGAATACTATAATTACAGCGATCTTAATTCATTTATCGGATATGCTAATAAGCTTGAAAAACAGATACGCAGAAAAATCACGGCAGGCGGCGGAGTTATACACGAATACAAAAGCAAGGAAGATTTTTTGAATGAAAACACATAAAAATGCACGGGATATTCTCCCCGACAGACTTTTAAGAGAGTTGCAGGAATATGTTTCGGGAGAAACGCTGTATATCCCGAAAGCGGAGGAAAAGAAGCCTTGGGGCGAAACGTCGGGAGCGAGAAGCTATTACAAACGCCGCAATTCGGAGATACGCCGAAAGTATGCAGACGGTATTACTGTCGACGCTCTTTGTGAAGAGTATCATTTATCTTACGACACGATACGCAGGATCGTATATACGGAAGATAAATGATTTTAAACGGTCAATGTCATTACCTTATATTCGTTTATCATAGGGTGTCAGGGATAAAGTTTTTTCTTTATCCCTGACTGTTTTTATATGTAAGATTTTTTGTTACAATGTCGGCGGTTATGGCTTTTGTTGACAATAAAACCGGGAAATGCTATAATTATATTAAGAATAAACCCATATATAATACCGATTGTGAGATGATAATTTATATGAACTGCTGCGATGTTTTGCAGAAATATTTCGGATACTCCTCCTTTCGCCCGGGGCAGGAGGAAATAACCGACAGCATACTTTCGGGCAGAGATACTCTCGGGGTAATGCCTACGGGAGCAGGAAAATCAATATGCTATCAGGTCCCCGCTGTTTTGAGGGAGGGCATTTCCATTGTAATATCACCGCTTATATCTCTTATGCAGGATCAGGTCACGTCCCTTGTTCAGTCGGGAATAAGGGCGGCTTACATAAACAGCAGCCTTACGCAGAATCAGCTGGACGCTGTGATACGCAATGCGGAAAAGGGTATGTACAAGCTGATATACGTCGCCCCCGAACGTCTTGAAAGCGGTGCGTTTTTAAGCTTTGCCGAGAATGCTGATATTTTTATGATAACTGTGGACGAAGCTCACTGTATCTCCCAGTGGGGTCAGGATTTCCGTCCAAGCTACATGAATATCCCGAGGTTTATTGAAAGACTTCCCCGCCGTCCCGTGGTGACGGCTTTTACCGCTACGGCTACAGATCAGGTCAGGCAGGACATTGTACGGCTTCTTGAAATGAACGACCCATACACTCTTGTTACAGGCTTTGACAGGAAAAATCTTTATTTTGAGGTAAGAACTCCCGCGGACAGGTACGCCGCTTTGAGTCAGCTTGTTAAAAAGTATGACGAAGAGGGAAGAAGCGGTATAGTGTACTGTTCCACAAGAAAAAATGTTGAGAAAATTGCGGAACGGCTTGCGGAGGAGGGCTTTGCCGCAACATCATATCACGGCGGAATGGACGAAAACGAAAGGTTTGAAAATCAGGAGGATTTTATTTACGACAGAAAAACGGTTATGATAGCAACCAACGCTTTCGGAATGGGTATCGACAAATCCAACGTGTCCTATGTTATTCACTACAATATGCCAAAGGACGTGGAAAGCTACTATCAGGAGGCGGGCCGCGCGGGTCGTGACGGTTCTCCCGCGGACTGTATTTTGCTGTACAGCGGCGCGGATATACATACGGCGCAGTTTCTTATCAACAAAAGCTATGAGCAGTCGGAGCTTTCTTCCGAGGAAGCGGAGGTTCTGCGAAGCCGTGACATGAAGCGTCTTAAAGACATGATAGCATACTGCACGGGGGCGGAATGTTTACGCAGTTATATTTTAAGATATTTCGGGGAAAGCTCAGCGGGGGAGTGCGGCAACTGTTCAATATGCTGCTCCGACGAGCCTTACGAGGATATAACGGTGGACGCGCAGAAGATAATGTCCTGCATTATCCGTTCGGGGCAGAGGTACGGGGTAAAAATGGTCTGCGATATGCTTCGGGGAAGCGAAAACGAGAAGATAACTTCGGCGGGACTTGACAAGCTGTCCACCTACGGAATTATGGGGGAAGCTTCCGAAAAGCGCATAAGAAGCATTATTGACAGGCTTATTTTGCAGGGATATATTGAAAAGACAGAGGGGGAATACCCGATACTGCGGGTAAAGCAGTCCGCGGCGGCTGTTTTAAAGGGGAATGAAAAAATTTCAGCAAGACTGCCCAAGGAGGAAGAACCCAAACGCAGGAAAACGGCGGCAGCAGCGGCGGCGGTATCTTCCTTTAACGCAGACCCCGCGCTGCTTGCGGCTTTAAAGGAGCTGCGGTCGAAAATAGCCTCCGCGCAGGGAGTTCCCGCATATGTTGTCTTTGCGGACTCGGCGCTACTTGATATGTGCGCGAAGCTTCCAGGAACGGAAAGGGAGTTCCTTGAAGTATCGGGAGTGGGCGCGGTAAAGCTGGAGAGATACGGGGCGGAATTCATGAACGTGATAGCGGAATATGTCGGGGAAAATCCCGATAAAAAGCCTGCCGAAGCAGTCCCCTCGGAAGAAAATACAGGCAGGAGAAGCAGGGCGGGAATTTGCAGAATGAAAACGCCGGAGCAGGTCATGCAGGTGTTTTCCGCAATTTCGGGAGCAGGGGAAAAAATTTTCCCCGATGCCGAACCTCTTACGATATCAGCCTTTACGGACAGGATAATTTCCGCGGCGGAAGTAAGCGTATCCTCCGCCGCTTTGCGAAAGGCGATAACGGGCTGGCTCAAAGACGTTGGATTTATAACGACATATCTTGACAGCGAGGGAAAAAGCCACATGGACGTTACTTCCATATCGGAAAGCGTCGGGATATTCGCCGAGGAGCGCACCTCCGCGGCGGGAGCGAGATACAAGCGCATAATGTACAAGCCCGAGGCGCAGCAGTTTATAACAGATAATCTTGCTTCCGTAAGAGAATTTGCGGTCAAAGCCGTTCAGGGATAATTTTATTTGACATTAAATGGTCAATGGTGTATAATGTATAGTGGACGAATTCCGTCCGATTGTAATGGAATAAGAGGAATTTTTTATGTTTGCAAAAATAGACTACGAGTCCCTTGCCTTATTCGGGAAATTCGGCGGGGCAATGCTGGGACTGCTTCTGCTTGTGTGGCTTATAGCTGTACTTACTCCCAAAGCCGCCAAGCTTATTGACAAGCTTTCGGGGAAACCGCGACCCGAAAGGGTGCAGGATAATATTAAACCCGAAGAATACGAGGTACACTCATTTTTTGAGGACGTACCCTTAAAGAAGCAGGAAAACAAAAACGACGGCGAAAAACAGGAGGACTTTCCATGAGCATTAAAAAGCTTGCGGCGGCGTTGGCGGCTTCCGTGATTTCGGTGACGGCGGTCACGGTTACGGCTTTTGCGGCTGGGACTAAAGTTCCCATAACGGAAAAATATTTCCCCGATGAGAATTTCCGTGAGTATGTTTCGCAGTTCGACACGGACGGTAACGGCTGGCTTTCTCAAAAGGAGAGAGACGCGGTTAAGGTGATAGACGTTTA
>JAAVHM010000172.1 GCA_014799675.1 Ruminococcus sp.
ACAAAGGGGGAGGGGGACAAAATAACCCAACAAAAATCGGCATTCCCCCTCCCCCTTTGAGGTTTCTGCCCCCGTACCCCCTACTTCCTTAATCTCCCTCCCCTTTGCCGATTTTTACAGTTGTTCAAACAAGGAAAAATTCTACGCCGCCGATTACTGCCAAGTTAATTGTTTATGACACCAACAATGTTATGTATTTAGATAGCAAAAGCAAAAAATAATTTTTGCGATTTTATCTAAATACGTAACATTGTTCAAGTTTGAACGGCGAACTTGGTATTAAATGGCGACGTGGTAATTTTGAAAATTACTCCATCTGTAAAAATCGGCAAAGGGGAAAGGGGTGAGTGGGAAGAGGAGCGCGAGGGGAAACCTTGCATGGGGGAGTGCAACTAAAAGTTGCTGGGGGAATGCCGATTTTTGTAGGGTTTTTTTGTCCCCCTTCCCCCTACAAGGTGTCCCCTCGCTCCCTTGTGAACAACGAATAGTTTATAACATAGTCTCCAAAATTCAAAAGCAAACAAACCGCCCATACAGAACCGTTACACCGCTAAATTTAAATCACAATGTCCGCCCCGCTTGACAAGATAAGACAATTGTTGTATAATTATTTTTGCGGTCTTAAACGATCGACATTATTTTTAAGGGGAATTACTTAAAATGAAAAAATTTATCAGGGCGGCAAAAACCGCCGCAATTGCAGCGCTTTGCACAGTTGGCATTATGTCGCTGTCAGGCTGCGAAAATTATCAAAAAATGCTTCGGGACTCTCCCGACGAGTACATTGACATGGCTATGGAAAACACCATGGAAAGCATTGGCGGAAACACCTTTGCCGAGGAGAAAAAGCTCCTTGAACAGGCTTTGGAGGACGGTTCTTTCAGCCTCGGCTTTGATGTGGAGGGCTTGACCTTTAACGGCGTATGCGAGGTAAGCGAGAAATCAAACGCCGTGTCGCAGATGTACACGCTGTCAAATGCGGAGGGCAATTCCGCACAGGTCTATGTTTACGCGGACGAGGGCGGCTTCAAGTTCGGCACGACGGGCAATTCGGGCAGTCATATCTATGACGTTACACTTGAAAGCTTTGCCGAGAAGCTTGCGGCTTCTATCTTTGCTCCCGGTTCGGGTTCGGCATACGAGATGAGCGAGACGGATTACAATGCGCTTTTGGAGTACGCGGAAACGCTTTCTTCGGTTATGAAAAATGCCGAAAGCAAGGGAGACGACAAGTACCAAAAGGTAATTGATGATTTTAAAAACAGTCTTGACCCTGCCATTGAAGAAAAAACCGATATGGAGATAGGCGGCGAGACGGTAAAGGCAAATACGGTCACATACACTGTATCAACCGACAAAATAAAGGATCTTTTAAATCAGCTTTTCGACCTTTTGGCGGAGGACGGTCAGCTTGACCCCGAGACCACGGGCTACTCCTCCGAGGAGATGAGAGCGCAGTTTGACGAGGCAATGGCGGGCATTGGGGAAATAACCATTGCCGCAGAGTACGATATAAACGCCAAAACCAATATGCTTATGCAGTCGGATATTTTTCTGAACTTTACCGCAGGCGGTGAGACAGCGGCTGTCAGGTTCAAATCTTTCTTTGGCGCAGACCCTGCTTCCGCAGAAAAGCAGACCCATACTTTAGGCATAAACGCAGGCGGTGAGAACGCCGAGATAGTAATGGACGTTATCCATACCGAAACCTCCGCAAAGGTTATCGCAAATATGACAAGCGGCGAAGAAAGTATGTCGCTTTTCACAATGACTTCCGAGAAAAACGGCGATAATTACAGCCTGTCCGTAAATATTGCTGACGAGATAACCGCAGGCATTGAGGGAACGATAAGCACAAGCGGAAATTCCTTTGACATGACTATAGACAAGGTTTCCGCAGGCTACGGCAGCGGCGAGTTCTCCTATTCGCCGAATGTAAAGGTGAACGTTAAAAAGGGCGGAGAGATAGACATTCTTGACGCGGAGGGAGAGTTCCTTGACATTACCGAGGAGCAGCTTGATACCCTTATGGAAAATATTGCGAACGATTTTTCCGATGTAATTAACGGCACTTCCTTGGGCGACCTTATATAATTATTTTCAGTAAGCTTAAAACAAAAAGCGTGTGCAGTACTTTGGTACGGCGCACGCTTTTCGTTTAAGGAGAAAGTTTTACAATAAAGAATTATTCATCAAACCAAGTAGATTCGGGTACGGTGAATATACAGTAAATTTTAAATATTCTGTCCTCTGTCGCAGCTCCGCTGCTTTCGTTTATGCCTGTCAGCGTAAGCCGATATGTACCTGGGGTTATTTCACTGCCGATATATTCTCCCGGGTAAAATCCAAAAATATGTACCTCCTGCTCGCAGTCCTGAAAGCCTATCAAGTGTTCTTCTTCGGTTACAACATAGTTTTCAACGCCGAGACAATCCACCCATTCGCCGTTCACCCAACGCTCCAATTTTTCGGGATTTCCGTAACCGTATTCGCCGTAAACAAGCGGCGTCAATTCAAATTCAAGCATGGCTGTACCTTCCCACTTCCAAAATTCGTCCTCGTCCCAGTCTAAAGAAAGGACGGCTTTTTTCTGACCTGTCATAACGCCGTTTCCGTCAAAGGTGTACACCTTGTTTTTTATGGGCATATCACCCTTTACAAGATAGCCGTCAAGGACGTATTTATAAGTGCCGTTCTTGCTTTTCAGCCAGCCTGTGTAGGGCTTGCCCTCAACATAACGCCGGGTCACGCCGTCCGTTTTTGCCCAGCCGGAGTATTCCCCGATAAGGTTGGAATCGTCGTCGTACTTGTAAATAATTCCGTCCGTAATTTTAAGCTTGTCTGCGGAAACGGGCATTGCCATAGTTCCGAAAATCACAGCCGCCGCCATAATTGCCGAAAGAGTTTTTTTAATGTTTTTCATAATAATTCCTCCTGATTTTATAATAAATTTTTAATCTGTAACTTTAATAATTGCGTACACTGTAAGACTGTCATAAGAACCGCTTGCATAATATGTCAGCCGATAATATCCCGCTGTAATTTCAGTACCCAAATATTCCTCGGGTAAAAAGCTGAATTTCTCTTCCAAGCTTTCATCGTCCTCTTCGGGAAAATATCCCTTGGAATGAAGATCATACAAGCAGTCACAGGTAATATATTCAACGCCCTCGCCGAGACAGTCAACCCACTCTCCGTTTTCCCAGCGTTCAAATTTTGAAGAGGGTATCATAAAGTAACCGCCTTTTCCCAAAAGCTTGGCGGTAAGGGGTATCACTTTATCCCCCGAATGTATTGGGGTGTCCTGCGTAATGGTTATTGCAACAGGCGTTTTTTCGGTGAGAATTCCGTCCTTGTCAAAGGTGCAGATATTTTTCCCGACAGGCATATCACCCTTTACGGAATAGCCGTCAAGGTAATATTTTCTGCCGCCGTTTTTGGTTTTCGTCCAGCCTGTGTATTTTCCCGCGCAATAGGAATCGCTGTCGAATTTGTACATCACGCCGTCTATTTCCTGCAAGCGATTTGTGGCAAGCTTCCCGCTTGCGTATTCGTATTGAAGCTTGCCGCCCTCCTGCTTCCAGTCGGCGGAAGCGGGCATTGCCACCATGCTAAAAATTACAGCCGCCGATATGATTGCCGAAATTGTTTTTCTAATGTTTTTCATAAGCTTTACCTCCCGTAAAAATACTTTCACATATAATACAATTCAAAACGCCGAAATTTTTCATAATTTTTTGAATTCACAAAAAGTTTACAATTACTGCAACACATTTCCCCAACAGACGGACAGGACTTGTTTAAAATGCACAAATTTCCTGAAAATTATTTTTATTAATAATTGCATAAATTTGTAGACTTTTTGAGGTAAATATTGTATAATATAGACATAAATCAAACCCAAAATATGAAAGGACGTTTTTAACATGAATGAAATGGAAATCAAGGAGCAAATGTGTGATGTGTGCCATAAAATGTGGCAGCTTGGCTGGGTCGCGGCAAACGACGGTAACGTCTCCGTAAGGCTGGGGGACGGCACTTTTCTTGCCACTCCCACGGGCATAAGCAAAAGCTTTATCACACCCGAAAAAATCGTTAAAATTGACGGCGAGGGCAAGGTTCTTGAAGCCTTGGAGGGCTACAGACCGTCCTCGGAGATAAAAATGCACCTCCGCTGTTACGAGGAACGTGAGGACGTTGGGGCTGTCGTTCACGCTCACCCGCCTACAGCTACGGGCTACGCCGTTGCCAACAAGGCTCTGGACGGCTACACCATGATAGAAGCTGTAATTGCGGTGGGAAGCGTCCCCGTTACCCCTTACGGAACGCCGTCCACATATGAAGTCCCCGAGGCTATCACGCCTTATTTAAAGGAACACGACGTTATGCTTCTGCAAAATCACGGCGCGCTGACGGTGGGCTCCGACATAATCACGGCATACTACCGCATGGAGACCTTGGAGCTTTGGGCGAAGATAAGCCTTACCGCACATCTTCTCGGCGGCGAGAGGGAGATTTCCCGCGAGAACATAGACAGGCTCTGCAATATGCGGCAGCAGTACGGCGTTACGGGCAAGCACCCCGGGTATAAAAAATATCCTTACGGAGACAAATAAGTTGACAGTGTACAGTTGATAGTTGACAGTTTTTTTCGAGGGATAGAAGCTTTGCAAGTGCGGGCTTCCGTCCCGCCGCATGAATTTTCGTAATCACTATTGGGAGGTTTTTATATGAATAAATCTTTATTTTCAAAAATAAAAATCCCTCTTGTGATAATCGGCGTAATTTTAGTTCTGTTTGCGGCGACTGAAATTCTCACATATATGCCGAAAGGAAAATTTGAAAATGCCGAGATTTCCATAGGGGCAAGCAATGTTTTTTCTCAAAGCGATTTTGAACAGGCGGAAAAAGCTATTTTTGCGGAATTTAAAAATTATGACGGCTGCGAAATGCTCTCGCTTGTTTATGACGAAAGCATGAGCGACGAATATAAAAATTACTTTTATCCCAATTACGATTTGGAAATAATGGTGCTTTATTCGGATTTTAAAACGCAGAAAAATATGCAAGGAAACGGCTTTAACGACGATTGTCTGTACCGTGAATGGAAATGGATAATGGTAAAAAACGACGGCGAATGGATAGTCAGAGACAGAGGACTTCCCTAAAAGGAAAGGAGCTTTAACATGAACGACTTCACCGAAGCTTTAACATCAAAAACTAAAAGCAATATTATCCCCGAGGACAAAAATTATTTCGGACAATTTGTAGGGACATGGAAATTCGACGGCGAATACCTTAACGAAAAAGGCGAGCTTTGCACCTCAAAGGGCGAGTGGGTCTTTTCATGGGTACTGGAGGGGAAAGCTGTTCAGGACGTGTTCATCTGGCCGCCCCGTGACGAACGTGACAAGCCGTTGGGCG
>JAAVHM010000173.1 GCA_014799675.1 Ruminococcus sp.
ACTCCCAGCGTGTAGGGGGAGGCAAGGGGATTTTTCAGCACCGACTGGACGGCTGCTCCGCTGACAGCCAAAGCCGCCCCCACAAGGAAGCCCAGAAGCACGCGGGGGAAACGTATCTCCCAGATTATGCTTACGCTTGAAGCGGGAATGTCCCCCAGAGACGTGCCGAAAAGCTTATTGCCGAATATTTTTATTATCTGCACAGGCGGGACAAAAACGCTTCCCGCCCCCGTGCCGACTATTATAACGGCAGCCGCGGCAATTACCGAAGCGATAGCCAAGAATTTACCCGAGTGTTTCATTATGCGTAAATTTCGGGATAAACCGCCTCGGCAACAGCCATAATACCCTCAACGATATGCTGCGAGGGACGGCTTGTCGCATTTGCGTCAACGCAGAAAACCGCGCCGTTCTGCACCGCGGGAATGTTTCCCCAGCCCGCGCGGGACTTTATTTCGTTGAAATCATAGCCGTCATATGCAACGTTTGTTATAATAACGTCGGGGTTCGCCGCAATAACGCTTTCCTCGGAGTTGGAGATCCAGCCTTCCTCTGCGCCGTAAATATTTTCCGCGCCGATAAGAGTTATTATCTCGTCAATAAAAGTGCCGCTGCCGCAGGTGTAAAGATAGGGAGCAGCCCCGATCTCAAAATAGACCTTTTTCTTTTCGGTTATGCGGGAAGCTTTTAAGGATATTTCCGCAACAGCCGTGTTGATGTCCGAAATAAGCTCCGCGCCTCTTGCTTCCGCGCCGACGTAGCCCGCAAGGAATTCAATATCCATTTTTACCGACTCTAAAGAGGATGATGTGGGAATGTAAATAACGTTTACTCCCGCGTCTTTAAGGGCGGCGTAAGGGTCGTCCGCGCCTGTCATGGACATACCGCTTACAATGATAACGTCGGGGGAAAGCGCGGTAAGCTCCTCGATATTGAGGTTTGAAAATTCCAATGTGCATATTTCGGGGGAAATCCCGTCAACGTCGGCTGAATAAATGTCCGCCGCGATTATCTTGTTTCCAACGTCAAGACCTGTAAGTATCTCCGTGACAGAGGGCGCGGTCGACACAATGGTATTTATGGAATCGGGTACTTGAACAACTCCGCCCTCACGGTCCGCAATAACCTTTGGTCCGCCGTCGTCGTTTGGCAAAAGGTCTTCCACTTCGTCTGTTTTCACCTCGGTGACTGTTTCGGGTACGCTGAATTCCGCGGAGGTTATAACGCCGCCGTCGCGGGTCTTGTCATCGGAGCAGGCGGTCATGGAAACGGCAAGAGCCGCCGCCGCGATAAGTGCTGTAATTTTTTTGAGTTTCATTTTTGAAGTTCCTTTCTCTGAAACAGCTAAAGCAGTTTCTTTATAAATTTGCAAACCAAATAAAAAAGTGCGTCCAGCGAAAAAAGGGCGCACCAAACAAAACCCACAGGCAGAAAAAATTTTTCCGCTTGTGCGTTTAACGGTACTGCCGATTACTCGCGGCATAAAATACAGCTTGCTGTATTTTCGTACCGGCAAACAGGCAGGTCTCCCGACTTGAATATCAACGCAAAGGAAAGGTCTTCCCGATGTTATCAGTGACATATTCTTTCCCTGCTCCATAATTACGGTGACGAGTTCGCGCGGGACTTGCACCCGCTTCCCTTTTCACCGAATATTCCCCGAAAAACGGAAAATATCCGACACCTGCTGCCGTTATTCGATTTACGATTACATTATAGCATATCTTTCCGATTTTGTCAATTCATAGAAAATGCGGTAAATTTTAATTTAACGGAACAACGTTTCTGTAGGGGCGGGGTTTCCCCGCCCGATTTTGCGTAACGGCGTAACGGCGGGACGGTCTGTATTGACATGGAGACCCGTCCCCTACAAAATTCAACCCAATTGTAGGGGCGCATCCTGTATGCGCCCGTTAAAAATGTTCCGATACTGTGTGTTGCGGGCGGATATGGAATCCGCCCCTACAGAAACGTTGTTCCGCTAAATGAAAATTTACATAACAAAAGAGCAGTGCTTGTGCAAAATTAACAAATGAGCATATGAAATTTCTGCCAATTATAAAAAAATAACAAAAACTACTTGTTTTTATTCTTAATATGGGTTATAATATATGTAAGAGTTGGAGTATAATTTTTAACAAAGGAGTGTTATAAATGAACAACGAACAGACAATGACTTTTTCCGTCATTGAAGATACAGAGGGCGAAATGAAAAAAAATCTTACCATTATTTATGACGCTCTCCGTGAAAAAGGCTACAATCCAATAAATCAGATAGTGGGTTATATTCTCTCCGAGGATCCGACATACATAACCACATACAACAACGCCAGAAGCCTTATCCGTCATATCGACAGGGACGAGCTGCTTCAGGTGCTTGTAAAATCTTATTTGGGCGAATAATTTATAGCTTCCCCGAATAAGCTTGAATGATGTGTGCGTTATGGATTTGACATAATTTCATAACGCATTGTTTATTTATGAACAAAACCCTTTTCAATTTGTAACCAATTACGGCAATTTGTAACCGTTCTGTAATTTCATTTTGGGAAAAAGTATGTTATAATATAGTAGTAATAAAAAATTTCGGCACGCTTATACTATTATTACAATAAATTAATAGTATGGAGGAGCATATGCTGAAAAAATTTATTAAAATATTAAAACGCTCTCTGGCGGCCGCCGCTTGTATCGGAACAGTTTCCGTTACGGCTTCCGCGGAAGCGGCTTTGGACAATACCTGCAAGGGCTACGGTCAGGGCAGGGAAGTGGACGAAAACAACTGTCCCGTCGGTGCGGAGATGTTTAACGACGAAATGTCGCAGTACGGCGGCTACGCTGTTTTCGACGACAACGGGAAGATAGTCCTGACATTTGACCAAGGCTATGAAAACGGCTACACAACGCCAATTCTCGACACTTTAAAGGAAAAGGACGTTAAAGCGGTCTTTTTCGTGACAGGCGATTATGTCAAGCGTAACGCCGACCTTGTCAAGCGAATGATCGACGAGGGACACGTTATCGGCAACCACGGCATGGCGCACGCATCACTGCCGAAGCTTTCCCGTGACGAGGCGATAAACGAAATTATGTCTCTGCACGATTATGTGGTGAACAAATTCGGCTATGAAATGAAGTATTTCCGTCCCCCCTGCGGCGAGTATTCGGAGCAGGCGGTGGCTTTGGCGCAGGAGCTTGGCTACACAACAATGCTTTGGAGCTTTGCGTATCAGGACTGGGAGGTCAACAACCAGCCCAACCCAACGGAAGCTTTCGAGCGTGTCAGCGGAGCAGCCCACGGCGGCGCGATATATTTGCTTCACAGCGTTTCGGCGACAAATGCGGAAATTCTTCCGCAGGTCATTGACTGCCTCAGAGAGCAGGGCTATGATTTCTGCCTGCCTGAAATTAACAATTGATTTGTCATAGGGAAGCTTCCGACTTTTTATAGGAAGTCCCGTTTAAATGATATTCGATACGCTAATGCAGATAGCGTTATCCGAACTCCTTGTTTTATTTGATTTTGGCGGAACGGCACTAAACGTTCCGCCGCCTTTTTTCAGTTGACAGTGTATAGTTGACAGTTGACAGTTATTCTGCAAACTGCCAATTAAAAAGTATAAATAGAAAAATCCGCACAATCATATTTTGTGCGGATTTCAGCCTGTAGAAAAACCCCTAATTCATAAAAGGATTAGGAAAACAAAAGTAAAAAAATCAAATAAAATGGAAAAGGAAGTGTCATTCCACTTGTGAAGAGCAAACTTTTTGAGATTCATGGCAGCAAATTTAAGCCTGACCCAATTAGTAACTTGAGTTAAGCCTCGTAAATAAGTATAACGCATAGAGTGTTTTTCTTTGGCATCGGCAAAGACCCGTTCAATAGTTTCCTTGCGTCTGTCGTAAAGAAATTTGTATTCGGGAGTGTGACGGACATCCTCTGCCCGTTCGAGATATTCCGACCATATATGCTTTGCAACGATTTTTTCATGTTTGGAGCTTTCGGTACAGCGTCCTATTGACGGACAAATTTCACATATATAGTTTTTGCTCTTAAACTCTCTGTAACCCTCTTTGGAAGTAGTCGCATAACTTAAAATATGATTTTCGGGACAAATTACACAATCATAAAATTTGTCAAAAACGTATTCATATGGTCTGAAAAATCCAGATTTACCCATAGGTCTTTTGTACGGAAGAACAGGCACACGGTCATCATCAAAAACTTTTTTGCATATCCAAGGTGTCTTGTAGCCTGAATCCATGACTACATTTTTTATTTCGGGACGCTTTTCTGTCATTCGGTTATAAAGTCCGTCAAATGCTGTACTGTCATGAACGTTTCCCGCATTGAGCGTCACATCAACAACATAGCCATGTTCGTCACAGGCAGTCTGAGCGGAATACGCAAGACATTTCTTGTGTTCGCCCTTGTGGAAAACTCCGCTCTCGGGATCAGTCTTAGATTCATTTGCAACCTTTTTTTTGGGAGGTTTGGGACCGTCAAACGGCTTCTTGCCGTGTTCCTCTCTGTCCTCGTTTATTTCCTCCATAAGCTGTTTTTCGTAAACCTTTGCAGCCTTGGGTATTTCCTTTTTTACTACCTTTTTGATGTTTGCGTTTGCCTTGATATGTGTACCGTCCACAAATACCGTTTCGGGTGAAAGATACCCTGCATTGTTGATCTCGTCAAGTATCCAGTAAAATATTTTTTCTATTGTTTCACTTGTGTACCTGTGCTTGAAATTGTAGCTGACAGTCGAAAAATGCGGTGTTTCCTCATTGAGCAGATATCCGAGAAACCAACGGTAATATATATTGGCGCGTACCTCTTCCGCCGTCCTGCGCAGCGAGGGTATTCCAAATATATGCTGTATCAGCGTCATTTTGAACAGCACTACTGGATCAATACTCGGTCTGCCGTTGTCTGGACAGTATAACTCCTCTACAAATTCATATATCTTGTTGAAATCCACTGCTTCATCTATTTTTCTTAAAAGATGATCCTTTGGTACAAGCTCTTCTATGCTTACAAATTCTATCTGGTCTCTTTCCATTTTTTCTTTTTTTAGCATTTTTATCACCTTTTTTATTATACCATATCCGAAATCAAAAAAACAGCCTTTCGGCTGGCTTTTTCGACAAGCTGA
>JAAVHM010000174.1 GCA_014799675.1 Ruminococcus sp.
AGCTTCCCATAATCGCACTGACCGCAAACGCTGTCAGCGGCGCAAAGGAAATGTTTTTAGAGTCGGGTCTGAACGATTTTGTTTCAAAGCCTATACAGCTTCCCCAGCTTGAAAAAATACTTGCAAAGTGGCTTCCCGCAAAGCTTGTTTCCTATGTGGGGGCAAAGAAGTCCTCTGCAAGCTATAACGATTCCCTTGAGCTTCTGGGTATTATTGAGGAAACTCCAAAGCCCGGGGCAGACAGCGGGCATATGGACGAATTCCTCATTCCCGGCGTGGACGTTAAGTCCGGTCTGGAGCTTTGCGGCGGCAACTCCGACGCGTATATTGCCATAATGAAAACCTTTGTGGAGACGGCGGAGGAAAGCATACTCCGAATTGAAAACTATGCCCAGAACAGGAATTACAAGGACTATACCACAGAAGTCCACGGACTGAAAAGCTCGTCGCTTTCCATAGGCGCAAAGGAGCTTTCCGAAATGGCGAGACAGCTTGAAATGGCAGGGCGCAGGGAGGATTACAAGCAGATAATGTACGATACGCCTACCCTTATTGCGCGGTATACAGAAATTGTTGAGCATATCCGTCCCTTTGTTGAGACGGAAAAGCACGGCGGAGCAAGCGAAGCGGGCAAGCCGCCCGTTGACACAGAAGTCCTTAAAGCAAGGCTTGGGGAAGTCCTCGAAGCTATCGACAACCTTGATTCTCCCGAGGCTATAAGCATTTTTGACGCGCTTCTGGAATTCAGCTTCCCCACGGAGGAGATTTCCGAGGAAATCGAAAACGCAAGGCGTTACGCTGATAATTTCGCCTACGAAAAGGCGGAAGCCGCTGTAAGGCACGTGCTGGAAATAATTTGAAAGGAACGATAAAAATGCCATTTTCGGCAAAGTCATTGGATTTTTTATTTGAAAATATGCTGAACGACAGCAAGACATGGTTTTGCGACCACAAGGAGGATTACCAAAAGTACGTGACAGAGCCTTTTGCGAAATTTGTAATTGACCTTACGGACACAATGCTTGAAATAGACGACAGGTTCGTATGCAACCCGAAAAAGATCTCCAGACTTTACCGTGACGCACGTTACGCTAAGGGCAAGTCGATTTTCCGTGATTACGTCTGGTACAGCTTTTGCAGACCATATGAGGGACACAAATGCCTGCCCGAATTTTATTTCAGCATATCGCCCCGCGGCTTCGACTACGGCTGCGGATATTACGCGGCAAGCTCCGACACCATGGACAGCATACGGAGCTTGATTTTGAGCGACGACAAAAGCTTTAAGGCGGCTTTGAAAGCTTACAAAAATCAGGACGTTTTCGAGCATTACGGCGAGCTTTACAAGCGCAATCATTACCCCGAGGAAAGCAAGGACAAGCAGAACTGGCTCAACCGCCGCAATATGGGGCTTTCAGGCGAAAGCAAGGATTTTGACCTGCTGTTCAGCGATAAGCTTGCGGAAAAAATTGCCGCGGATTTTACGGCAATTGCGCCTATATACAAATTTTTCGTCCATGCAGAGGAATGTGTTACGGAAAAGGGGAAATAATTTCATTTACAGAATAGAAATGTTAGCTTAAATGTTGGGACACAAATATTGTTCCGATATGGCTTATAATTGAAAGTACAAACCTTTTTAAAATGGAGTAATATTATGAAAAAATTAAAATTCTGCGCGGCGGCTCTGGCTGCTGCAATGACGTTCGCGGCGGCGGTCATACCTGCCGAAAAGCCGCTTCTGACTATGACTGCTTCTGCGGAGGAGGACGCAAACGGCTTCGTTATCAAGACCGACGCCGACGGCGACAGATATATTACAGGCTATAACGGCAGCGGGGGAGACATTACTATCCCCTCGGACGTTGTCTGGATAGGCAAAAAAGCCTTTTCGGGGAACACCGACATAACAAGCGTTACCATACCCAAGACCTGCTGGTACTGGGTGGACAACAACGCCTTTTCCTATTGCAGTAATCTTAAATCGGTGAAATTCGAGGGTGACATCGACGGTATGGGCGGTTACGCGTTTTACGGCTGTACCTCACTTGAAACCGTGACCTTCGGCGGAAATGTTGGTCGCGAGGACGGCGACGGCGGCATAGGCTGCTACGCGTTTGCGGGCTGCCCCTACCTGAAAACCGTGAAGTTTTCCGACAAAAACGCCAAGCTCGACCTTGTGGGAGAGTATGCTTTCATGAACTGCATACGGCTCTCGTCCATAAATATGCCTGCCGATACGGGAACTCTTTACACAGGCGCGTTTTTGAACTGTGCAAGCCTTTCAAATATAACAGTCCCCGGTCCAACGGTGTTTGACGGCGATCATATAATGGGCTATATGTACGGCAGAGCAACAGCCGACGGAAAATCGGAATACTTCAAGGCTGACGGCGTGACTTCCTTTTACCCTGCAAAGCTTGCGGGACTTGAAAAAGCCGAAAAAAAGGTTACTCAAAAGGAGCTTAATATGACCCTTACAATAGGCTCGTATGCCGAACGTTACGCCGCAAACAACAGCATAAGCTACAGCTACACAGGCGAGTCAATTCCGCAGAAGCTTCCCGCGCCCGAAAATGTCAAGGGCGAAGCGGACACGAACCGTATAGTCCTGACATGGGACAATGTCGACGGCGCGGTGGGTTACAGGGTATACAAGTACGACCCAGTCACGGGAAAATATATTTCCTATAAAAGCGTCAAGAGCGCAAAATGCACCGTAACCGAGCTTGAAAGCGGAACGGAATACAGCTTCCGTGTGACTGCTCTCGACGTTTCGGGCGGAAAGTACGTCCCGGGCAAGGCTTCAGCCTCGGTTTCCGTTAAAACTAAATAGATTGGCATAAAAGTCCGAAGTGTGGGTGACCTGCTTCGGACTTTTTTATTTGACGTCGTTCTGTATATCGTCCTCTTCAAGATTTTCAAGGGCATATCTTAAACATTGTACAACAAGCTGATTAAGGGACAGATTGTATTTATAAGCAAGCTTATCCATATTTTCAACCATTTCTATGGGCAGTCTGAACGTTTTGTTGACAGTATCGTAGCCTTTTTGTATTCTAAACATAAGTATTTTCCTTTCTTTAAAGTAATTATTATATATTAATTATGTATTGATTTTTGTTGAAAATATACAAGATAAATAGAATTATTTTGCAATGCAAATATATTGCAATTGCAAGCGAGTTGTGCTATAATATGTATATTAAATAAATTCACGGAGGTGAAGAAGATGAATACAGCTATACCTGAAGTTGCTGTAAAAACTGCTGCGGCTGTTACAACAGGAATATCAGCAATAAATCCTGTAGTTGGCGGAATAGTAGCATGCGGTTTTCTTTTAATAGGATTTGGATGTTCGGGTATTCCAAAGCTTATTGAAAAGGCTATTGATGAAAATTCCGACAAAAGGTAGCAATTGTTAATGCTGCACTTCAAAATAGTGCGGCATTAACTATATTAGGAGGTGAGAATATGGCTAAAGGACAAGTTATGTGGGGTGGCGTTGTAGAATGTCCGGATTGTAATGGAACAGGCTATGATCCGTTTGATGGCGGTCAATGTGATAGATGCGGCGGATTGGGCGAAATTCCCGCTGACGACGATGATGATTAGTATTATAAGGTGTTATTGTAAATGCAATAGCACCTTTTAATTAATATGAACACAATTCTAACCTCTACCCTCTATCCTCTAACCTCTAAATTAACAAAAAATTCACACAATTATACAAAAAATGTGGTAGAATATTATTAGTATTCGTGAATTTGCCAAAGTATAAAATTTCCAAGCATTTTTTTAGGAAAAATTACGAAAAACACTTGCAAAAATATCGAAAATTGTGTATAATTGTTTTATAAGGACTTTTTTAGGAACTTTTTCGCTGCGGCAAGATCACCCAATGGGTTAAAATGAAAGGATGACCGGCTATATGTCAAACAGACTGTTTCAGGGATTGATTCACCAGATGAGAGACGCAATGGACTGCATTATCGGCGTTGTGGACTCTACCGCTACCATTATCGCTTGCAGCGAGCTTTCCAAAATTGGCACAACCAACGAATTCGTTTCTCTTGATCTGAGCGATTCTCATGATATTTTTGTACGGGACGGTTATACATACAAGCCGTTCGGTTCTCACATCAAGCCCGATTACGCTGTTTTTGTGGAGGGTACTGACGAAAACGCGGCTAAGTATGCTAATATAATGTCAATTACGCTTTCTTCGATAAAGCAGTATTATGATGAAAAATACGACAGGACAAACTTTATCAAAAACGTCGTGCTGGACAACGTCCTCCCCGGCGATATCGTTGTTAAGGCGAGGGAACTCCACTTCAACAGCGACGTAAGCAGAGTTGTCCTGCTTATAAGAATTATTTCCTCAAACGACGTTTCGGCGTTTGACGTTATTCAGAACCTTTTCCCTGACAAGGCTAAGGATTTCGTGCTGAATATTACAGAATCCGATATTGTCCTCGTTAAGGAGATAAAGAGCAACGTTGAGTCCAAGGATTTGGAAAAGCTTGCACGTTCCATTTCGGACACCCTTTCAAGCGAATTCTACACCCGTGTGAATGTTGGTATAGGCACGGTGGTTACAGGTATCAAGGATCTGGCACGTTCCTTTAAGGAAGCCCAGATCGCCCTTGAGGTCGGCAAGGTTTTCGATACGGACAAGGTTATCGTCTCCTACGACAATCTCGGTATCGCAAGGCTTATTTACCACCTCCCCACAACACTTTGTGAGACTTTCCTCCAGGAGGTTTTCAAGAAAGGCTCTATCGACTCTCTCGACCACGAGACGCTTTTCACTATCCAGCGTTTCTTTGAGAACAATCTTAACGTTTCCGAGACTTCGAGAAAGCTTTTCGTACACAGAAATACTTTGGTTTACAGACTTGAAAAGATAAAGAAGCTTACAGGACTTGACCTGCGGGAATTTGACCACGCTATCGTATTCAAGATCGCGCTTATGGTCAAGAAGTATCTTTCCGCAAATCCCGTGAAATTCTAAACAATCGGCTTATAGCCTTGTTCTGCTCCAAAGTAATATACAGAATATTTTTACTCTATCAAGCCCCTGTCAAGGGGCGAGTTAGTTATGGCGGTATTTAAACAAACGATAGGTTGAATACAGACTTTTGGGGGCAGATTTTTCTGCCCTTTTAAATTTGTTAATAGGCAAATTATGGAAGTGCAGTTTCTTGCTTCCTGCCTCTAAATTTCTTGCTTCTAAAAGGAGTTGTTTTTTTGGTTGAACTCAGAAATGTAAGCGTTACATATTCAAACGGCGTGGACGCTCTCCACGACGTAAGCTTAAGGATAAATGACGGGGAATTTGCCTTTGTTGTGGGAAAATCAGGCGCGGGCAAAAGTACCCTTATTAAACTGCTGTTAAAGGAAATTTCCCCAAACAGCGGAAAAATTATGGTAAACGGCTTTAACCTTGAAAAGCTGAAAAAGAGCAAGGCTCACAAGCTCCGCCGCACTATCGGCTTTGTTTTTCAGGACTTCAAGCTTATAAATACAATGAACGTCTACGACAACGTGGCTTTCGTGCTCAGGAGCATTGACGCTCCCATTAAATATATCAGAAACAGGGTGCCGTATGTTATCAGTCTTGTGGGACTTAAAGACAAGGCAAAGAGCTTCCCCAACGAGCTTTCGGGCGGCGAGCAGCAGCGGGTTGCGCTGGCGAGAGCGTTGGTGAACGACCCACAGCTTATTATTGCGGACGAGCCTACGGGAAACCTTGACCCTAACACGTCCATTGAGATAATTGAACTGTTAAAGGGCATAAACGAGTGCGGAACAACGGTCATGATGGTAACTCACGAGCATGAGCTTGTGCGCCAGTTCGGCGGTCGGACTATCAGCATTGAAAAGGGACATATCACATTTGACGACTATATAGGCTGAACAGTTGACAGTTGACAGTGTATAGTTGACAGTTGTTATGGCTGAGCCAAAATCTGGGTACGAAATTTCTGATTTCTAACCTCTA
>JAAVHM010000175.1 GCA_014799675.1 Ruminococcus sp.
TCTTAACGGCAGGGAATTTACCGTAAAGGACGTCTGGTTTGCAGACAAGTTCCTATAATTTATCATGAACTATAATTACAGAAATTCCCGCAAAAGTGTATATTTTTTGATATATTTTCATAAAAAGCTTGCAATGCATATGCATTTTATGGTATAATTAAAGTAGTATACAGAAGGCTGAGCCTTTACCCTTTTAGGCATACTATGCCAATACGGGTAAATTGCTCCCATGGGTAACGATATTTTTGTACCGTTACCTGTCAAACGGCTGAAATTTTATCGGCTCTTTGTTTGCAGTTATGTCCTTGTTAAAAAAAGATTTATCTAAGGAGGATAAGGTTATGGTTGGCGACCTTCATTGTCATACTAAGCTTTCCGACGGTTCTTTGGGAATTGAAGATATCATCGTCCAGGCGAAAAGAACGGGAATTGATTTTATTTCAATTACCGACCACGACACTATGTCATCAATTTCCCGTTCAAAAATATTGGGCGACAGATACGGCGTCCGTGTGCTTCCCGGGGTGGAGCTTTCCGCCTGGGACAAGACCAGAGGGCGAAAGGTACATATTCTCTGCTACGCTCCCCAGAAGCCGGACAGGCTTGAGGGCGTGTGCATAAAGGCTTGCGAGATCAGAAAGACCTGCGCTAAGGAAATGGTGGAAAATGTCATGAAGATCTACCCCATTACCGCAGAAAGCGTTATGAAGTATGCAACAGGCTCAAAAAGTATTTTTAAGCAGCATATCATGCACGCTCTTATCGACTACGGCTATACAACCGAGTTTTACGGCGAGCTTAACGACAAGCTGTTCAACCTGAAAAACGGCACTTGTATCGTCGAGCGAGAATATCCCGACGTAAACTTTGTCCTTGACCTTATACATTCGGCAAGGGGCGTTGCGGTCATGGCGCACCCCGTATATTACGATTCTCTGGACTTGCTTGAAGAGCTTGCACAAAAGGGCAAGCTTGACGGCGTTGAAGCGTACCACTACACGGCAAACGACGAGCAGCAGAAGAAGATACTTGAAGTTGCCGAAAAGTACAACCTTATCGTAACAGGCGGTTCGGACTTCCACGGTCTGTACAACGCCTACCCCACATACATAGGCAGCAACACAACAAGCAAGGAAAATATTGACAGGATTATAAAGCTTGCCAACAAAAAAGAGAAGTAGCGGGGAAGCCCCCGCGGGCAGTGTCACCACCAAAGTTAAATTTAATAATTTTTACCTTATCACGCCCCCTCAAGGGGGTGGGTCACAATATAAATAATTAAAAAATAATATTGTTATATCAAGACGTTAAGCAATCAGGAGGAATTTTCTATGGAAACAAAAATAGGCACAAGCTTTCAGATACGCAGTTCATTCAGCGGGGGAAGAAATGTTTCTGCCCGCAGGAACGTTTATACCAACTCTACAAAAACGCAGAATGCAAATGCGGATACTTTTACACGTTCTTATTTCGATTTATCGGGTGAAATCGAAAACAATTCTACCTGTTTCTATTTAGAGCATCGTGAAGAGCTTGAAAAGTTTACCGAGAATGCAAAAAAGGCTGTGCGGTTGGAACCCCTCAACATTGCAAAGGACGATTATGCGGGCAGGACTAAATTTAACTTTGACATAATAAAGTATTGCGAGACAAGCTTGAATAAGAATATTTCCCAAAGGCTTGAAGAAGCAGGTGTTCCTAAGGACGTGACTTTTGAATTTGATTTTAATTATAGTTCTGATATTGTTTCAAGCAATATTGAAATCACTGAAATATCCGATGAAAAGTATCGTGAAACTGTTGAGAATATTTTGTCGGGAAGTAAGGGACAATTTACCTTTATTTCGTGTGCTTCAAGAGTTATGAACGGCTATATATCTTCTTTATATTATCCTTGGATATCAAATGCTCTTGACCGCTGCTTTGAGCAGGATATAAACGACCTTAGCATTGATGAAAATGGTAATCTTAGAGGTGTAAATGAAAATCTCCAAGCGGCATTTGACGCCGAAAAGAAAGCCGGAGAAAAAGGCGAGTATTTTGACGTGATACGGGAGTTCAATTTCCCAGTAAATAATATCGAAGCCATAGTAAAACGGCTGGTATCGGAAGAAAATATCACACCGAATATTTCTCACATGGGATATGACGGAGAGTGCATTTACACCAACGACGGCGAGTTCAAGTTCGGAAAAGATTTTGACCCGAATTTGTTCGGTGAGGAAAAGTATGTAATGAGGGGAACATCGGCATTATTTATGACAGTTTACGGTCATACTAACAGTTGGCTCAAAAACTATGAAAAATTTTATTAATATTAAATTTTAATTTGAAAAATATTTGCAAAAAGGGAGAGGTCTAATATGCATACAAAAATAAGTACAGGCTTTAGTCTGAGAGGTACTTTCAGAAGCAGCAGAAGAAACTCTGTTAATTTGAGGAACGTCTACAGAAGCTCCTCAAGATCAAGTTCGGACGCGTTATCGAAGCTGTCGTCTGACAGTACAGGCTACTATAAAGGCTCGGTGCTGTCGGGAAAAAGAGGCAGCAGTTACAAAAATTCAATCACGTCCTTAAATGATATCAAGATAAGCAGCAGTAAGCTGCCGACGAACACAAGCCAGATTTCAAAGGAAAATTATGAGGTAAAAGCTGTCAATAACTTTAAGGTCATAAACAATGCACAGAAGAGTTTGAATGAGAGTATCCCCAAATGGCTGGAAGAAGCGGGCGTCCCCGCAGACGTGAAATTTGAATTTGATTATAACATTGACACGCAAAAGGCGGAGGTCACAAAAATATCAGATGAACAGTACCGCGAAAGCGTTGAGGCGGTTCTCAACAAAAATATGGGCAAGGAAACGCTTTATACCGCATTTGCTTCAAGAATTATGAACGGGTATATTTCCTCGGCGTACTATTCTTCTGCCGCAAAAAGCCTTGAAAGCTGCTTCGGACAGGATATAGACGAGCTTTCCCTTGACAGAAACGGCAATATCATAGGAGCAAACGCAAGCCTGCAAAGGGCGTTGAAAGCCTCCAAAAACGGCAGGGAGTACACTTCAATTTCAAGCCGCAAGTTCCCCGCGGACGATATCGAGGGACTGCTGAAGCGTTTGCTTTCGGACAAAAAGATCACTCCCAACGTTTCCCATATCGGATACGACGGCAGGAGCATTTACACAAATGACGGCAAATTCAAGCTTGGAAAGAGTTTTGATTCAAGTATGTTCAATGACAACCGCTATATAATGAGAGGAGCAATAGCATTATACGGCAATAATTCTTACGACACTTGGCTTGAAAATGAAAAATTATTCTAATAATTATTTTAATAATATAATACAGAAAGAAGTTTAAATAATGGATATTATGCAGTCATCTTTAGAAAAACACTATGAATGGAAAGGCAAGATAGAGGTTGTTTCCCGCTGCGAGGTAAGCAACAGGGAACAGCTTTCCAACGCCTACACTCCCGGGGTGGCACAGCCCTGTCTGGAAATTGAGAAAAATCCCGACCTGTCCTACGACCTTACCCGCCGCGCAAATCTTGTTGCGGTAATTACCGACGGCACGGCAGTCCTCGGCTTGGGTGACATAGGTCCAAGGGCTTCAATGCCCGTAATGGAGGGCAAATGCGCCCTGTTCAAGGAATTCGCAGGCGTGGACGCTTTCCCCATATGCGTAAATTCAAAGGACGTGGACGAAATTGTCCGTACAATAGAGCTTATTTCCTATAGCTTCGGCGGTATAAATTTAGAGGATATTTCCGCACCCCGCTGTTTCGAGATAGAGCGCAGGCTTAAAGAAAAGCTCGATATTCCCGTGTTCCACGACGACCAGCACGGTACGGCAATTGTGGCTTCCGCGGCAATGCTCAACGCCGCAAAGGTCAGCGGCAAGAAGTTAGAGGACATGACCCTCGTAATAAACGGCGCAGGTGCGGCAGGCTGTGCAATTGCAAAGCAGTTTATTTCCCTGGGAATAGGGGACATTATCATGGTGGACATTAAGGGTATAATCTGCGACGGAGACGAATTTGAAAATCCCTCTCACTACGAAATAGCTAAAATTACAAATAAAAACCACCGCAAAGGCGGTCTTGCGGACGCTCTCAAAGGCTCGGACGCTTTTATCGGAGTTTCCAAGCCAAATCTTGTTTCACAGGATATGGTGCGTTCCATGGCGGATAAGCCAATAATTTTCGCAATGGCAAACCCCACTCCCGAAATAATGCCCGACCTTGCCAAGGAAGCGGGAGCTTTCGTTGTGGGTACGGGACGTTCCGACTTCCCTAATCAGATAAACAACGTAATAGCATTCCCGGGCGTTTTCAAGGGAGCGCTTGCAGTCCGTGCAAGCGATATAAACGAGGACATGAAGCGTGCGGCGGCATATGCAATTGCAGGTGCTGTAGGCGACAAGCTTTGCGCCGAGTATATACTTCCCGACGCATTTGACAAGAGCCTTGCAGACGTTATTGCAAAAGCTGTTGCGGACGCGGCTGTAAAGTCTGGTGTTGCAAGAATTACCAAATAAAAGGTCAGGTCAGTAATTCTGATTTATAATAGGAGTGTCACTATGAAAAGGGTCTTATTGGTAATTTTATCGCTTATGGTTTTGTGTACACTTTCGGGGTGCGGAAAAGACGAAGCGGTTACCGTTGAACCTCCCGAAAACGGCTGGACGCATGAATTGCTTGATAAGACAATTTACATTAACGGTATAAATTATGATTATCCCGTAAAATGGGGCGACCTTAAGAAAAAGTATACGTACAAAGTGATATCAGAAAATCCCGATGGCGGGTATATATTTTTCCATTATAAAAACGCAAACGCTTTTTCCGGTAGTTTACTTTATAAGAATACAGTCTCTGATAGTTCGGAAATGGATTTCGCAATTTTTATAAATAACGAGTCAGGAAGTAAAATCCCAAGTGAAGAATTAGTATCCGTAAACGGATTAAGGTTAAATGACACCTATGATGATATGATAGAAAAATTAGGCGAACCCGATGACGCTTATGAAGATGCAGGTTATAGATACGGAATAAATACTTACCAGTACTTTATGGACGGCGAA